>NZ_JAWQLY010000003.1:0-388098 GCF_033446685.1 Halomonas sp. HP20-15
GCGAGAGTAGGTCATCGTCAGGCATTTATTTCGACACCCCCGGCCATTGGTCGGGGGTGTTGTCGTTTAGGGCTTCCGTCAGGCAGCTTCACGAAAAGCCCCCGGGATACCCCGGGGGCTTTTTTTATGCCTGAGGGAAACGGCGTGACGGTAAAAGAAAGAGCACGTGTCTTTCTCGCTCTCGCAGGTGCTCATGATTTGGTCATGAAACAAGCGGTTGGCGTTCATCGCCGTGCACTGTATGGTATTAGTTCTACTAGTACCGTTACGTTCTCAGGAGGAGACGATGCAAAAGAATCTGCTGCGTAAGCTGGGTCTGGCGATGATGCTGGCATTGATGCTGGGTGGCGTGGCTGCCTGCGATGATCAGGGACCGGCCGAGGAAGCGGGCGAGAACATCGACCAAGCCGCTGAAAATGCCGGTGATAGCGTCGAGGAGATGGGCGAAGACGTGCAGGATGCTGCCGAAGACGCCCAGGATAATTAAGCGCTCCAGAGCAGCACTCTTTTCATTCTGGATCGTTGTATAAAAAAGCCGGGCCTAGGCCCGGCTTTTTAGTGCGCCGCAATTGGCTCAGAACTCAGACGCTGGGGTTCTGCTCGATGCCCTGCACGTACCAGGGCGATCCCTCGCGCAGGTCGCGGGTCAGGTGCCAGGTCTCGTTGAACTCGTTATGGTCGCCATTCTCGTCGATGATGCCATGGAAGATTACCGAGGCTTCGGCCTGCTGGGCGTACTCCTGTACGTTGCCAAGCTCGACGAACAGCCGCACGATCTCGGTGCGATTGTTGGCCGGCTGGTTGGCCCGCTCTTCACGCAACAGGTTGTAGAGCTCGGGTGTCACATATTCCTGGATCTTGCTCAGGTCGTTATTGTCCCAGGCGCGTTGCAGCGCCATGTAATGCTCCTTGGCATCGTTGAGAAAGCGCGTCTTGTCGAACCATTCGGGCTGAGCGCCGAGTCCACCGCTCTGGATGCCCGATGAGGCGGTAAAGGTCTGGGGCTGCGCGGCCTGAGTCGAATCGTGCTGGCTGCGATGGGCGGCCGGGCCGGTGGCGTTGGCCGTGCGGCGTCGGCTGAAGAGGCGCAGGGCCAGCCAGATTGCGCCGCAGATCAACAGAACGTCGATCATGCGTATCCCGTCGAAGCCGCCGCCGAAGAACAGCGAGGCCAGTAGTCCGCCGGCGAGTAGCCCGGCGAACGGGCCGGCAAAGCGCGACAGGCCCGCCGAGGGCTTGCGTTGCGGTGTCGAGGCCGCCCGCTGGGTAGCGGCGGGCTGTTGCGCCGTCGAGCGCGAATAGGAGCCGAAGCTCTTGCCGCCGCCGAGACGGCGGGCTTCGGCGTGGTCGACGGCCAGGCCGAAGCCGAGCAGACCGACCATCAGCATGATGAATAGATGGCGCATGGGATTCTCCGGAAGCGACATGAAGGTATTGCTTCCATTCTACTGGGTTCCCTGGAGCGCTCCCAGCACGATGTAGTCAATGCGCGGCCGGGGCAGAATCCGACCGGCGATGACGATTAGCCGTGGGCCTGTTCCTCGCGGGTGAACACCCAGGTATCGCCCTGAGAGAGCGTGGCGTTATAGCGATAGCCGCCGACCGTGAAATCCTTGAGCCCTTCGGGCTCATCGAGACGTTGACGAATCAGCCAGGCGCTCATCAGCCCACGCGCCTTCTTGGCGTAGAAGCTGATGATCTTGAACTGGCCGTTCTTGGCGTCCTTGAAGACCGGCGTGATCACTCGTGACGACAGCCGCTGGGTGTCGATCGCCTTGAAGTACTCGTTGGAGGCGAGGTTGATCAGCACGGGGGTGCCGCTGTCGGTTACGGCGCGATCGAGATCGCGGGTCAGGCGTTCTTTCCAGAAAGCGTACAGATCCTTGCCCGCCGGATTGGGCAGGCGGGTACCCATTTCCAGACGATAGGGCTGGATTAGATCGAGCGGCCGCAACAGGCCATACAGACCGGAAAGGATGCGCAGATGGTCCTGGGCGAACGCATTGTCGTCATCGCTGAAGGCGGCCGCGTCCAGCCCTACATAGACGTCGCCCTGGAAGGCCTGCGCGGCCTGCTTGGCGTTGTCGAGATCGAATGGTGGCTGCCATTCGGCGTAGCGCGCGGCATTGAGCCCGGCCAGCTTGTCGCTGATGCCCATAAGTTCGGCGAGCCGCTGCGGCGAGTAATCGCGCAGGATATCGATCAATTCCTGGCTCTGGGCCAGATAATCCGGCTGAGTCTGCATCGTGGTGGTCGGGGTGGTTTCGAAATCCAGCGTCTTGGCTGGGGAAATCACGCTCAGCATGGCGGGCTCCAGAAGCGACGATTGATCAGCGGGACAGTATATCAAGCCCGATAGCGGGAAGCCGATCGGCCCCGCGCTATCGGGCTCATAGCGCCTGCCGCGTTACGGGCAGGGATTGGAGATACGACGATGCACGGCCTCGATCTCGTCGAGCACCGCCGGGGACAGGACCAGGTCTTCGCTGGCGATATTGCTGTCGAGTTGCTCCAGCGTCGTGGCGCCGATGATGTTGCTGATCAGGAACGGCCGCGAATTGACGAAGGCCAGCGCCATCCGTGCCGGATCGAGACCGTGGCGCCGCGCGATATCGACATAAGCGCGCGTCGCCTGTTCGGCGACCTCGGAGGTGTAACGCGAGAAGCGCTCGAACAGGGTAATGCGGCCGCCTTCGGGGCGAGCTCCGTTCAGGTACTTGCCCGATAGCACACCGAAGGCCAGCGGTGAATAGGCCAGCAGGCCGACATTCTCGCGATCGGCGATCTCGGCCAGGCCCACTTCGAAACTGCGGTTGAGCAGGTTATACGGGTTCTGCACGCTGGCGACGCGCGGCAGGCCGAGAGTGTCGGCCAGTTGCAGGCAGCGCATCACCCCCCAGGGGGTGTCATTGGAGAGCCCGATGGCGCGCACCTTGCCGGCGTCGACCAGTTCCTTGAGCGCGGCCAGTGTCTCTTCGAGCGGCGTGGTGTCCTCGTCGGGGTCGGGGGCATAGCCCAACTGGCCGAAGATATTGACGCTGCGTGCCGGCCAGTGGATCTGATAAAGATCCACATAATCGGTCTGCAGGCGTTGCAGGCTGGCATCGATGGCCTGCTGGATGTGATCGCGGGTCAGCTGTGCGCCGCCGCGGATGTGGTCCATGCGCCCCGGACCGGCCGCCTTGGTGGCGATGACCAGATCGTCGCGCTTGCCTCGCTCCTTGAGCCAGCTGCCGATATAGGCTTCGGTGAGCCCCTGGGTTTCCGCCCTGGGGGGCACCGGGTACATCTCGGCGGTATCGATGAAGTTGATGCCGGCGTCGACGGCCCGCGTGAGTTGCTCATGGGCCTGGGCTTCGCTGTTCTGTTCGCCGAAGGTCATGGTGCCCAGGCAGAGTCGACTGACGCTGATCCCGGTATCGCCTAACGCTCGTTGCTGCATGTGCTCGAGGCTCCGAAAAGTGGCGGAAAACAGCATGGTAACGGGGCGTCTACAAGGCGGCAAATGAGGGGGTTGAGTCGGGCCAGGGTGGGGCGTATGCTTGCCACCCGTTGCCCCGGCGGAGACCGGGCGGTTGGCAGTCAGGAGATGAGGCGTGGATTGGCTCGGGAAGGGGCCACACTCGACGTCGTCACCCAGGCAAACTCGATCAAGGTGTTAGTCGCCATGCCGCAGCCATCTTCCCTGTTCACCCGGCTTGAATTCCGGTTGGCAGAGCAGTTGTTCCATACCCGCTGGTTACCCCGTTCGCCGCGCACGCAGCGTTTTACCCTGCGGCTTTTTCAGCGGTGCGCGGAAGCGGGACATGTCACGGCATTGTCGGTCTACGGGCACATGCTGTTTCATCGCGGCATAACCCCCCAGGATAAGGCCAAGGGCGCGCGGTATGTGCTGCAGGCCGCCCAGACCGGCGACAGCCGCGCCCAGTACCAGGCCGGGCGCATCCATGAGTACGGCTGTGCCCAGTATCCGCGTCGCGACGACCATGCCGTGACCTGGTATGCGCGGGCTGGGGAAGCGGGGCATCCGCAAGCGGCGGAGCGCCTCGCGAAGGCCTACCGCCTCGGCGAACTGGGGCTGGCCGTCGACCCGCGGCGTGCGGCCCAGTGGCAGGCGCTCGCCGAGCGCTACAGTGAGGTCGGCCAGCTCGACCAGCACTCCCTCACCCACTGATTGCCATTCGGGGTCGCCTCGCGTCGTCTAACCCCGTACGCTAGGCGGACCGGGCTGCTCCGGTCCGTGTCGCCACGGAGCCTGCCCGCCGAGTTCATCGCTCGCCGCCGCTGCCGGTAACAAAGGATAGATGATGTGACGCTGCCCACTCTTCTCGATATCGAAGCGTCCGGTTTTGGCCGGGGCAGCTATCCCATCGAGGTCGGTCTGGCCCGGGCCGACGGCAGCGTCTGTGCCTTCCTTATCCAGCCCCAGGACGAATGGACCCATTGGGACCCAAAGGCGGAGTTGCTGCACGGCATTTCGCGCAGTCGGCTCGAGCGCGAGGGCTACCCGGCGGTCGAAGTGGCGCGCTGGCTCAACGACGAACTCGCCGAGATCGGCATCGCCTACAGCGATAGCTGGGGCTACGACAACACCTGGCTGTCGCTGCTTTTCCATCACGCCGGCATGCTGCCGCGCTTTCGTCTCGAGGCCCTGCGTTCGCTGCTCGACGAGTCGCAGCTGGCCTGCTGGAAGCGCACCAAGGAAGCGCTGATCTGCGAGCGCGGCATCCAGCGGCACCGCGCCGGCGAAGACGCCCGGCTGTTACAGCTCACCTACCTGCGCACCCGCGACACAGAGCGATGAGCTCGCTCTCTCCTTCTCTGCCGGTGGTGCGCTTCAGCCCTCGCCACTGACCGACAGCAACACCTTGCCGAAACTGGCATTGCTTTCCAGGTAAGCCATCGCCTCGCCAGCCTGCTGAATTGGCCAGTCGCGATCGATCAGCGCGCGCAGCTCGCCACTGGCCAGGCGTGGCCAGACATGCGTATGCAGGCTGTCGAGGATCGCGCCCTTGGCCTTCGGCGACTTGCTGCGCAGGGTCGAGCCGATCAGTCGCTGGCGTTTCATCAGCATGCGGCCCATGTCGAGCTCGGCGTGGCGCCCACCCATCAGGCCGATCAGCACCAGCCGGCCATCCAGGTTGAGCACCTGCTGGTTGTCGGCCAGGTAACCCGCTCCTACCGGGTCGAGGATCACATCGGCGCCGCCCCAATGCTTGACGGCTTCGACGAAGCTGCCCTGATGGCGGTTCCAGCCGTCATCGGCGCCCAACTGCCGACACTGAGCGATCTTGTGGTCATCGCCGGCGGTGACGAAGCAGGGGTAGCCGAAGGCCCGGCACAGCTGTATCGCCGTGGTGCCGACGCCGCTCGCCCCGGCATGCAGCAACACCCGCTCGGGGCGACCCTCGACGTGGCGCAGCCCTCCCTCCATGAACAGGTTCAGCCAGGCGGTGGCGTAGACCTCGGGCAGCGCCGCCGCCTCGCGCAGGCCAAAGCCTTGGGGCAGCGGCAACACCTGGTCCTGGTGGACGACGACCTCCTCGGCGTAGCCACCCCCCGCCAACAGCGCGCAGACCTTGTCTCCCGGGCGCAGGCGCTCCACCTGCGGGCCGACGTCGGTCACCGTACCGCTGATTTCGAGGCCCAGGATCTCGGAGACGCCGGGCGGCGGCGGATACTGGCCGGCCCGCTGCATCACGTCGGCGCGGTTCATGCCCGCCCAGGCGACGCGGATGCGTACGTCGTGAGGACCCTCGCTGCGCGGAGCGTCCTGTTCCTGCCAGGTCAGCGTCTGGTCATCTTCGATGGCGATGGCGAACATCCGTTTCTCCTCGCTGGTATACCTGCTCACTGTACCCAAGCCTCGGCGGCCACGTCACTGTCATATATTGTCGGCATGCGGTGTTCGGGACCGGCAAGAGCAGGCGGACCATGATCGACATTGCAGCGCGATCCATCATCACTCCGGGGCGCGCTGGCTGTTAGGGCCGGTGGGATCGACGAGATTACGACGATGCGGGCGAAGCGACGGCGCCAGCCGCCTGGTTGAGCCGATCGAGCAGCGGGCCGGGTTCCGAGGCCGCGACCAGCCGGGCCCGGGTCGTCGCATCGAGGAAGCCGCTTTCGGTGGCCTGGTCGAGAAACCCCAGCAGCGGCCGATAGAAACCCGCGACGTCGAGCACACCGATCGGCTTGTCGTGCAGACCAAGGTACTGCCAGGTCCAGATCTCGAACAACTCCTCCAGCGTACCGATGCCGCCGGGCAGGGCGACGAAGGCATCGGCGTGCGCCGCCATGCTCGCCTTGCGCTCATGCATGTCGGCGACGCGTACCAGCGTCGTGAGTCCCTCGTGGGCCAGCTCGCGGTCGACCAGATGATGAGGGATGACCCCGGTCACCTCGCCGTCGGCGGCCAGGGCGGCGTCGGCCAGCGCGCCCATCAGGCCGACGCGGGCACCACCGTAGACCAGTGTCATGCCGCGCTCGGCGATGGCGCGGCCGAGCGTCACGGCGGCTTCCCTGTAGCGCGGGTCGTGGCCCTCGCGCGAGCCCAGGTAGACGCAGATACTTGGCATGGGTTGCTCCTTCGGCAGTGGGCGCTCCGGCGGGTTGGTCTCAGGGCAGGCAATCGATCACGCCGTATTCACGGTCGAGCCATTGGCCGATGACGTTGTCGCCGGACAGGTGATGGGCGTATTGGGTGTGCAGGCAGCGCACCTGGTCCCAGTTACTGATGCCGCCGATGCCGCGCTCGCGGAACAATTCGTCATAGCCGCGCGCCTCGGCCAATTGGCGATGCTCCGCGCGCATGCTCGCCCAACGCCGGGCGACATAATCCTCGTGGCTGCGATGGTAGGCGGCGAGGAAGTCGGGCTCGTCCTGCAGGCGCGCCTCGAGCTGCTTGATCACGCCGGCGGCCTCGATGCGCGACAGCTCGACCTTGAGGCGCTCCGAGCACAGCCAGTAGAGGGTGGGAAACGGCTTGTCATCGACGATCGACTCCATGCGCAACACCAGCGGTATGCCTTCGCCATCGGTGGCGGTGATCGCCTGGATGCCGCGTGGTGCGCGGCCCAACTGCTCGGCGATCAGGGCCAGCTGGCGGTCGTCGGGGCGTTCATCGGTTTGGATCAGCATCAAAGGGGTCCCGCAGGAATTTGTTCGAGCGCGCCACCGCGCGGAAGAAGGCCTGGTTGAGTTGCACCGGGGAGGGCACGTAGCGCCACTGGCGCTCGCAGTAGTCGCCGGCGCGAATGATCAGCGCATCGTAGAGGCGATTGAACGGCGCATCATAATCGTAAGGGTCGTCGCCGAACAAGCGGATGTGCGGGTAGTCGGCGAAGCGCTCGACGAAGTAGCGCTCGAGATCCGCCTCCACGGCGCGGTGGCGCTCGGTGTCGTCGGGGTCGATCCACAGGTCGTAGCGAATGGCCATGATCGTATCGCTCCGTCGAATGGCGAGCCGCCGTCTTGCGCGGCCCTAGCGGGCCAGCTCGGCGAGTCGCGCCGCGCTGAGCCGCACGAGGTCGTCCGGCGCCAGGCTGACTTCCAGGCCGCGGCGGCCGGCGCTGACGTGCAACTGATCCAGCGCCTCGGCACTGGCGTCGATGAAGGTCGCCAAGCGCTGTTTCTGGCCCAGCGGACTGATGCCGCCGACCACATAGCCGGTGGCGCGCTCGGCGACGCCGGCTTCGGCCATGGCGGCCTTCTTGGCCCCCGCCGCGCGGGCCAGCGCCTTGAGGTCGAGCGTGCGCGATACCGGCACCAGGGCCACGGCCAGGCGTTTGCCGTCGAGCGTCGCCAGTAGTGTCTTGAATACGCTATCGGGAGGCAGTCCGAGTGCCTCGGCGGCCTCCAGCCCGTAGGCCGGCGTCGCCGGATCGTGGCGGTATTCGCGCAGCGTGAAGGCGACCCCGGCCCGTTCGAGGACGCGGATCGCCGGCGTCACGAGGCGAACGCCGCTGCGTCGATCAGGTGGCTTTCCAGCGCCGCGCGCACGTCATCGGGAATCGTCTTGGCCTGCTTGGCCTGATGATCGTAATGGATCATCACCGTCTTGCCCTCGGCGCCCAGCCGGCCGTGCTGATACAGCGCCTGGCTGACCGTGAACGAGCTCGAACCGATCCGCGACACGCCGGTACGGATCTCGATCGGGGCGTTGAAGTAGAGTTCGGCGCGGTATTCGACCTCGATGCGGGCGAGGATCAGGACCCATTTCTGGGGATCCAGGTCGGGAGTGAACAGCTGGCAGATGTCGTTGCGCGCGAACTCGAACCACACCGGGATGCGAGTGTTGTTGATATGCCCCAGCGCGTCGGTATCACTGAACGTTGGGTCGAGGCTACGGGTGAACATGGCTAGCTCCTTGTCAGCCATTCAGAATCCAACGCCCCGTGGGCGCGGTCAAGTCAGGCGCGCCGGGTCGGCGGAGGCGAGCAGGGTCTGCAGGCGCGTCCAGGCCCAGAGCCACAGCGTGGCGACGAAGAAGCCGGCGGCGGTGCCCAGCGCCAGGCCCCAGGCGGGGTAGGTCAACGAGACGCAGAGCGCGTAACACAGCAACGAGCCCAGGCCGGCCGGGTAGTGCTTGATGACGGTCGCCGTGGGCGCGGCACCGTGGTCGAGATGCAGGATGATCAGGAACGGGAAGAAAGTGACCGGGAACGCCGAGAGCAGGCCCGCCCAGGCAGGCGGCAGCACATGCGCCAGGCCGGTGATCAGGAAGATGATCGCGGCGGCCAGGGCGGCCCGGAAGCTCAGCGCCGACCAGGAAAAGCCGCTCCGCGCGGCGGTGCGTCGCTCGGGAATGCGCCGGTAGAGCGCGCTGAACAGCGCGATCGCGACCAGCGTGGTCAGGCTGCCGCTCACGCGGGTGAAGTCGACGCTCGCCAGGGCCGCGCTGACCGCCAACCAGCAGACTAGGCCGCCTGCGCTGCCGGCCAGCACGCCGGCGAGGCCGTCGCGCCGGCCGCACAGCAGATAGCCGGCGCCCAGGGCGAGCGTGGCGGTGAAGCCGGCCAGGGTATATACCGCGCTGTCGGCAGCGAACTGGGGGCCGATCTCGAGACCGATGAAGAACAGCGCGACGGCCGTTCCCAGCGGATAGCCGGACAGCAGCCCGGCGATACGCGTGCTGAAGCGTTCGGCAACCAGCGACAGGCCCAGCACGATGCCCACCGAGACCAGCAGCTTGCATGCCTGCCAGGCGAGAGGAACCTCCATCGATGACCTCCAGAGCGAAAGTGACGTTGGGCCGGGCGCGGGCGGTCGTCGAGCCGGCGCGGGCGGGTTCTAGGGTGGCTAGACGAGGCGTCGGCTGTTCTGGTCGACGAAGGCTTGTTCGAGCGGCTCGCGCAGTGGCTCGTGGAGATGCCCGGGTAGCGCGGCGAGCGCGCTGTCCGGACTGTCGAAATCGCGGTTGCGCAGCCAACAGTAAGCCCAGGTGCAGGCCTCGATCTCGTCGCGCGGCAGCGGGCGGCGGGGCATCTGCACCAGCAGGAACAGCGCGGTGCGCGCCGCCCACAGCGGTGGCTGGGCGTCGCCGCTCCAGGCGGTCAGCGTGGCCCCGTCGGGAGTATCCTCGGGTTCGCCGAGCTTGGCCAGCCGCGCGGTGTCGGCAAGGATCATCGCCAGCCGGTCGGGGCTGGCCTCGCCGATCAACAGCCAGTGGCCGACCAGCCGCGAGGCGCCGCGCATGGCCTTGGCATAGAAGGTGGCTTCAGGCATCTTCAATCTCTCATCGGTTTTTTCGGCCCTTCGACTTTTTCGACCTTCAACAACGCGGGAGCCCGCATGCGCTTCGATTTTGCCACGTCCATCGACCGTCGCCAGTATGCCTCCAAGAAATGGCTGCGCTACGCCGACGATGTATTGCCCCTGTGGGTTGCCGACATGGACTTCGTTTCGCCGCCGGCGGTCACCGAAGCGCTAAAGGCGCGGGTCGCGCACGGCGTGTTCGGCTACGATGCGACCCCCGACAGCCTGCGTCACACGTTGTGCGCGTGGAGCGCGCAGCATTATGACTGGCCGATCGAGCCCGACTGGCAGGTATGGCTCCCCGGCGTGGTGCCGGCACTGCATCTGGCCTGCCTGGCGCTGACCGAGCCGGGCGACGCCGTGCTGACGCTGACGCCGATCTATCCGCCGTTTCTCAAGGTCGCCGAGCACAGCGGCCGCCTCGCCCAGGTGGCGCCGATGGAGGAGCCGGCCGCGGGCGAGCCGTGGCGATTGACCCGCGAGGCGCTGGAAGCGGCGATCACCCCGCAGACCCGGCTACTGTTGTGGTGTCATCCGCACAACCCCACCGGGCGAGTGTGGGATCGCGAGGAGCTGGCGCTGCTCGCCGAACTGGCCGAGCGTCACGACCTGACGATCGTCTCCGACGAGCTGCACTGCGACCTGATCCTGGATGACGAGCCGCATCGCCCGCTGGCCGCGCTCTATCCCGAACTGGCCGCGCGCATCATCACGCTATGGGCGCCATCGAAGACCTTCAATACCGCCGGATTGGGCTGCGCCTGCGCGGTGATCGCCGATGCCACGCTGCGTCGTCGTTGGCAGGCGACGATGAGCGGTTTGATGCCCGAGGTCAATCTGTTGGGGCTGCTCGCCGCCGAGGTCGCCTACCGCGATGGCGAGCCCTGGCGTCAGGCGCTGCTCGAGGTCCTGCGCGACAACCGGCAACGCATCGTCGATCACCTGGCGGGCTGGCCGAACGTCGAGTGCCGGCTGCCCGAGGCGACCTACCTGGCCTGGCTCGATCTGCGAGACGCGGGGCTCGGTGACAACCCCCAGCAATATTTGCTCGAACACGCCCGGGTCGCGCTCTCCGATGGCGCCGATTTCGGCTGGCCTGGCTTCGCCCGGCTCAATTTCGGTACCACGCCGGAGCGACTCGAGGCCGCCCTGCAACGCCTGGATGGCGTTCTCGGTAAATCTTGATCGCGGGCAAGACAGCGAGACGACGATAGCCTATCATCAAACGATAACAATTATCGTTTACGGAGATAGCGACTATGGCAGACGACGATGAACGCGCCGGTTGGCCGGACTGGCAGCGTTGGCTGGAGCGACTGCACTACCAGGCCTGGCAACTCAACGGCGGCTGTCTGCGCGGAGCCCATGTAACCTCGAACCGGCGGGACGAGGCAGAACTCGCCGCCCGTCGCCGTGCAGCGCTTGGCCTGTATGGCTGGCGCCGCGGCTAGCTCGGCTCTGGCAATGCGACGCACCGGTTCGGCGCGTCGCATTGTCTGTATCAATAGAGCAACGCGAACAACTTGCGGCGATAGGCCACGGTCAACGGATGCTCGGCGCCCAGCGCATCGAAGACCCGCAGCAGCGTCTTGCGCGCGATATCCTCGCCGTAGGTGCGATCGGCCTTGAGGAGTGCCAGCAAGCCTTCGAGGCCCTCCTCATAACGGCCATCGGCGACCTGACGCAGCGCGCGCTTGAAGCGCGCCTCGCTGTCTTCGCGGCCTTCGAGTGCGGCGATCTCCTCGGCATCCGGCGCTTCCTCGCCGAACTCGATGCGCGCCCGCACGCCACGCGCCTTGGCGGCGTCGCGATGCTCCGGCGGCAGGTTATCGAGCAGCGCCCGCGCGTCGTCGGCCCGGCCCTCGCCGACCAGGGCGCTGGCCAAACCGATCTGGTAATCGTGATAATCGGGATAATCCTGCACCAGCTGCTCGTAGATGGCTCGCGCCGTGGCGCTGTCACCGTCGGCCAGTGCCGCCTCGGCCTGTTCCTCGGGGCTGGCCTCGGCGTCCTGCGGGGCGCTCAGGTATTGTGCCAGCCAGTCGCGAATCTGCTTCTCGGGCAGCGCGCCCTGGAACTGGTCGTAGAGCTGGCCCTGCATGATCAGCTTGACGTCGGGGACCGAGCGAATGCCCAACTGGGCGGCGATCTGCTGGTTGTCCTCGATGTTGAGCTTGGCTAGCACGAAGCTGCCGGCATACTCATGGGCCAGTTTCTCGAGTACCGGCGTCAGGCTCTTGCAGGGTTCGCACCAGGGCGCCCAGCAATCGAGCACGACCGGGATCTGCATCGAGCCTTCCAGCACGATCTGCTGGAAGTTCGACATGTCGACTTCAACGATGTACTGCGACGGATCTGCCTGAGCCGCAGGCGCCTCGGATTGGGGCGTGCTCAGCGGGTCTCCGGTGCGGGGATCGACGATCGGCATAGCAATAGCCTTGGTAACGGGAAATTTACCTAGTTATGCGGGCGGCGGGGGATCGATTCAAGAGCATTGCGGTGGGTCGAGCGATGCGTCGCGAACCGACGAGACGGGAGAGACGGCATGACGCACTGGCGTCGGTGGATGGCGGGCCTGATGCTGGGCCTGGGTTTGCTGCTCGGTGGCCCGTTGGCGATGCTGGCCGGGCCGCAGGTCGAGCTGGAAGGCAACTGGGCGAGTAGTGATCGCTCCTCGGCGGGGCTCGCACCGAGTCCCGCCACGACGCAGGAGGCGGTGATCCAGGTCTACGCCGCCCGTGCCTTCGGCTGGCGCGGCGCCTTCGCCACGCATACCTGGCTGGCGGTCAAGCCGCCCGGCGCGCACCGCTATCGGGTGTTGCAGGTCACCGGCTGGCGGCGCCCCACGGTGTCGGTGCGCACCGGCGTTCCCGATCGTGCCTGGTACGGCAGCCTCCCCGCATTGATCGCCGACTATCGCGGTGCGCAGGCCGCGGCAATGATTCCAGCCATCGAGGCGGCCGTCGAGCGCTATCCGTTTCGCGATCGCTATCGCATATGGCCGGGACCCAACAGCAACACCTTCGTGGCCTGGGTGATTCGTCAGGTTCCGGGGCTTGATGTCGCGTTGCCGGCGACCGCCGTCGGCAAGGATTATCTGGCGAGTGGCTGGGCGGCGCGCTCACCCAGCGACACCGGCTATCAGCTCTCTTTGAACGGGTTGCTGGGGGTGACGCTGGCCGCGGTCGAGGGTGTCGAAGTGAACCTGCTGGGCCTGACGCTGGGCGTCGATGTGGCGCGGCCGGCGCTCAAGCTGCCGGGTATCGGCCGGCTCGGTGTCGCCCAGCCGGTCATGAGCAACGTAGCCGCCGAAGGGTGAGCAGTCTGCGGTCCGCGTACATGGTCGGTTAGACGCCGAGCATCCATGACCAGGCTTGTGCAGCGATGAAGAGGCCGATGCTGAACGAGAGATGGGCGATCAAGCTCCTGGCCCGCGCGATGTTTGGGGATGGGGTCCGGCGGGCGGCGATGCCGGCGCCCAGCGCCGGCTGCAAGATAAAAAACGGCGCAACAATGCTACCGAGCCCCATGATCAGCGGGGGCGCTAGGGTGGGGGCCTGCACCCAGTCCAGCCCCCAGATCGCAAGCAGCAGAGCAGCTAATACGATGCCACTAGCGTAATGTGCCATCCAGCCGATCAGGTTCTCTCCCGTGACTGATGGCGCGGCCCCGATAGGATCATCATGATGTAGACGGCCATTCGGTATATGGCCGAGCCACCGGCCCACCATCGCGTAATCGAGGGAAGGAATACCGAATAGGCGCTTCTGCAACAAGGCCCAGAAGTCCATGAATACCGTCGCGCCGACTCCGATCGCTATGGTGTGGTGGAGAAAACTCGCAAGGTTTTGCATGGCAAGCGCTCCTTTCACAGTTCCGAGTCAGAGCGGCGCGCGCAGGGTTGGCGCACGGCCAGCCCCAGCATGGCGGCAATGACATAGATAGCGGCAGCCGTTCCGAACGCCCAGGCATAGCCTTCGACGGTGTCGGCGCGTGTGGCTGCGACCGCCATGAGCAACGTGAAGCCCACCGTGGGGCCGAGTTCCATCGCCGTATTCATGACACCGCCAGCGAGCCCCATCTGCGGCTCCGGGACATTTGCCGTAACCAGCACTGCGGAGCCTGCAAAGGTAAGTGCCATGCCCACCGCGAGTAGCATTTGCCCGGGCATCAAGGTCGTCAGATAAACCGTCTCATGACCGAGGGTCGCGAGCCATGCCAGGCCGACGCCTCCGACTAGGAGGCCTGCTACGGTCGTGGCTCTCGCACCGAAGCGGCCGACGATCGGCGCGGTGAGGAAGTTGCTTCCAAACAATGCGACAGCGAATGGCAAGAACGATACGGCGGTCTCCAGTGCTGTCCAGCCGCGAACTTCCTGGAGATAAATGAGGAGAATGAACTCGATCAATAGCGAGCCAGCCGCGGCGAGCAGCATTCCGGCTAGGCCCGTAAGACGCGCAGAGTCGAGAAGAAAGACGGGAGGCAGCAAGGGGTGCCTCGCTCGGCGTTCGAGTATCAGGAAAGCGATGCACAGCACGACTCCAGTCGCCAGCGGCACAAGAACATTGAAGGATGCCCAGCTCGCCTCATGACTGGCGATCAGGCCGTAGCTTGCCAGCACGATGCCAGTCGTGGCGAGCAGCGCACCTGCGGGGTCGAGGCCCGGACGCCGTGCCCGTTCGACAACCTGGGATGCTGGCAGCAAGCTCGCCGTGGCGGCAAGGCCAAGCAGCGATACCGTGATCGGAACAACGAAAATCCAGCGCCAGGAGACGAAGCTTGAGATTATCCCCGACGAGATGAAGCCGAGGACGGCACCAAGCACGGAGACACCGCCCCAAACTGCCATGGCGCGCGCGAATGCCGCGACACTCGGAAATAGAGCGCGGACTACGCCCAGCGCTGCAGGTGCCGTGATCGCACCGCCCACGCCCTGCAGGAAGCGCATGGCGATGAGTACGTCGAACCTGGCAGTGAGTGGGGCGACGAGTGAAGCCAGACCGAAGACCGCCAAGCCGGTGGCCAGCATCGCCCGCGCCCCATAGCGGTCGGTTAGCCGACCTCCAAAGAGCAGCAGGCCACTGAAGGACAACCCGTAGGCGACCTGAAGCAGCAGGACCTGGGCGGGAGTGAGGGCGAATTCATCGGCAATCTGCGGCAGCGGTATCATGATCAAAGCGATCGTGAAGATGAGGGCAGCCTGCACACTCGCCAGAACCGCAAAGGTCAGCGGTGCTTCGGCCGAACGTCGGGTATCGCCGTTTGAGGTCATTATCTGTTCGGACATGAGTTTTCTCCGCAATGGTACAGCGCGCCGCGCCGCCTAAGCGTGTAGGTAGGCACGATTCATGTGGTCACCGGCCTTGCAAGGCGTGATGATTTGCAAGATGCTACAAGTTCAAGTGAACTTGAGGTCAAGCATGAAGTGGATGGATATCGCCGAGGTGGCGCGTCGATCCGGTGTTCCCGCCTCGACGCTGCGCTTCTACGAGGAGAAAGGGCTCATCGGTTCTGTGGGTCGCCGGGGGTTGCGTCGGGTGTTCGTGTCCGGCGTGCTGGAACGCCTTTCCTTGATTGCACTCGGACGGGCCGCCGGTTTCTCGCTTGACGAGATTGGCGCCATGTTCGCCCCCGACGGCCGTCCCCAAGTCGATCGTGTGCAGCTGTTGGCGAAGGCTGACGAGCTCGACCGGTCAATCCACCAGCTCGCCGCCTTGCGTGATGGCCTGCGCCATGCCGCTGCCTGTCCCGCCCCGAGCCATATGGAATGCCCGACCTTTCAGCGGATGCTTCACGTGGCCAGTGCCGATCAGGCGCGACGCCGTGCAAAATCGCGATCGAAGCCCGGCTAAGCGCTTTTCCCAGATGCGATATCGGTCCGAAGTGGCTGGGGCTAGGTCCATGCTGAAATGCCTCAACGAAAAGCCGATCCAGGATCGGCTTTCACGAACTTGTAGCGGGGACTGCTGATACTGAAACGAGCGGGAACCAAAGGCCTTCGGGCCAGAGGCTATGCCGAAGGTGTGCCCAACAAAAAAACCGACCTCGCTGGTCGGTTTTCTGACTGAAACTTGGTAGCGGGGGCCGCCGATGTTGAAGCGAGAGGAGGAGGCGACCTTCGGGGCAGGGGCTGCGCTGAGAGTACGCCAATGAAAAAGCCGACCCCTTGGATCGGCTTTTCATGTTTGGTAGCGGGGGCCGGATTTGAACCGACGACCTTCGGGTTATGAGCCCGACGAGCTACCAGGCTGCTCCACCCCGCATCAGATCGTGTGGCGTATATTACCAGTAAATTGCGCGACGTCAAGCCTTGGGCGGATGTTCGCGTAGACCCGGTACTCTCGGCCATACTGACTCCCAGGCGGCTCCATTGGCCTTGCCTAAGACGTCATGGAAATCGACGTCGATCCCATAGAAATGACTCAGGGGGAGACAAGATGACACAAACAGCACCCGTCGCCTGGGTAACTGGCGGTACCGGTGGCATCGGCACCGCGATTTGCCGCGCCATGGCCAAGGAGGGTTACCAGGTCGTGGCGGGCTATCACAATCCCGAAAAGGCCAAGCATTGGCTGGAAGAGCAGCGCGCCGAAGGCTTCGATAACATCGCCCTGTCCGGCGCCAATCTGATCGACTACGAGGACTGCGAAGCCGGGGTGCGCGAGATTCGCGACAAGTTCGGTCCGGTCAGCGTGCTGGTCAATTGCGCCGGCATCACCCGCGACACCACGCTCAAGAAGATGAGTCCCGAACAATGGGGGGAAGTCATCAACTGCAATCTCAATAGTGTCTTCAATACCTGTCGCTGCGTGCTCGAGGACATGCTCGAGAACGGCTACGGCCGTATCGTCAACATTTCCTCGATCAACGGGCGCAAGGGGCAGTTCGGCCAGGCCAACTACTCGGCGGCCAAGGCGGGGATGCACGGCCTGACCATGTCGCTGGCTCAGGAGACCGCGACCAAGGGCATCACCGTCAACACCCTCTCGCCCGGCTATATCGCCACCGACATGATCATGAAGATACCCGAGAAGATCCGTGAATCGATTCGCGAAGGTATCCCGGTCAAGCGCTTCGGCGAGCCCGAAGAGATCGCACGGGCGGTGTGCTTCCTCGCCGACCGTGACTCAGGGTTCATCACCGGGGCCAACCTGGATATCAACGGTGGGCAGTTCATGGGCTGAAGGGCGCTCGGCGTCTTGCTAGCCAGAGAGCGGGTCTCGCGTCAGCGAGGCCCGCTTTTTCGTGTATCGCCAAGGATGATCGGTCAGGCGGGCGGTAGTTCGGCCAGCCGCGACAGCTGCAGGTCGAGCTCACCGGCTTCGCGCTGCCAGAGTTCCGGCGACACCGGTCCGGTGGCGAAGATCTCGGCGAGGACGCCGTGCAGTTCCTCGGCCTTGGTCTGCTCGCGGCCGAGTCCTTCGTTGAGCCGTTCGACCTGGATCGCCAGGCGCAGCGGTTCGTCGTCACGGCTCACTTGGCTGCCGGCGAGCAGCGCCAGGTGGACGCGAAGGCGGGCCAGACGATCGGCGATCTGATTGGCCTCCGGCGGATCGCGGCGCAACGCGTTGCGTTGCCGGTGGGCGCGCTGGATGTCGGCGGCAAGCGAGTCGTGTTCCTCGACGTCCGCGGCGGGTTCGCCGGCGAGCGCCTTGGCGTCGGCCTGGAGGTGGGCGTCGAGCAGCGGCCGCAGGGCCTGCCAGCCGTGAATCGCCTCGCTGATGGCCAGTCGCGACAACCGCTCGCGGCGAGCGCGAACGATGCCCGACCAGCGCCGCCGCATGCCTTCGCTGCGACGGCCCTGGGGCAGTGGCTCGAGGTCTTCCGCTTCGGCGATCGCCGCCTCGAGTATCAAGGCGTCCTGATTGCTCTCCGGCTGCCAGGCATCGAGACGCTCGATCAATTCCTGCATGGCGTCCAGGCGCTGGCGGGTGCGTTGGGCGCGGTCGTCGCGCTCGTTCTCGCGGGCGGCAAAGATGTTGTCGCAGGCACCGCGAAAGGTGCGCCACAACGTCTGTTCCTCACCCTTGGGAGCGCGTCCCAGCTCGCGCCAGCGACGCTGCAGGGCCTTGGCCCGCTCGGCGCGTTGCGCGGCGGGGCCGTCGTCGTTCTGCAGCGCCTGGGCCTGCTCGACCAGCTCGCGCTTGCTGGCGGCGATCTCCTGGGCGCGCTGGTCGATCAGCATCTGCAGGGCGTGGCGGATATTGCCGAAGCGCTGGCCGACGGCCTCGGCCTGATCGCGCGGGACCGGCGAGAAGCGTCGCCACTGCTCGCGGGCGCGATCGCGGATCTGGCGTAGCACGTCGGGGTCGGCCTGAGGATCGGGCTTGGCGATCAGGGCTTCTAATTGTTCGCAAAGTCCCTGACGGGCGATCAGGTTCTGCTGACGATCGGCGTCGCGCTTCTCGCGCCACGCGGCGAGCCGTTCGTGGATGCGATCCGAGGCCGCACGGAAACGCGCGGAAAGCTCGCGGTCGGCGGCGGCATCGCCCAGGTTCTTCCAGTCCTTGATCAACTGCCGGTGCTGGCGGTCGAGTTCGCCGTCGTCGAGATCCTGGTCGTCGGCCAGCGCTTCGATGGCATGGCAGAGTTGCTCGCGCTTGGGGCCGGCGACGAAGCCGCGCCAGTCGCGCAGTTCGGCGAGCTGGGCACCGAGGCGCTTGAGCGTCGGCAGGTGCTGGCGGCGGGCGTCTTCGGGAAGTCGCTCAAGGCGCTGGCGCAGGCTCTGATGGAGGCGGCTGGCGCGCTTGAAGGCGCCGCGGTCGAGCAGTTCGTCGAGCGTGCCCAACTCCTGGGCAAAGCGCTCGGCCGAAGCCGTGGCCTCGCCGGCCGCTTCGCTGCGCTGGTCGCTCAGGCGGCGCTGCGCATGGGCTAGCAACGCTGGCGGCGGCAGATCGGAGGGCCAATCCAGGGCGTCGACGGCGTCTCGGATCGCCGGGTCGTCGCGCGCCTCGAGCGCCTGCTTGAGCGTCGCGGCCTGGGTCTCGGTACGCTGCCAGGCGGCCAGGATGCGTTCGTGCTCGATCAGCGCCGCGTTGTAGCGCTCGCTGAGCGTGGTGTCCGGGGCGTGCTGGTCGGAAAGCGTCTGCCAGCGGTTGGCGAGCAGGCGCTTCTGGGCCTGCAGGCTGGCGATATCCTGTTCGCCGATGCGCTCGCCCTGGCGCAGGCCGGCGAGGGTGTCTTCCAGGGCCTCGATCAACGAACGCCGCGTCTCGTCGGCATCGTCGCGGCGCTGATCGGCGGCGGCGAGCGCGTGGTGCTGGGCCTCGTGATCGGCGATGGTCTTGCGACAGCGCAGCGCGGCTTCATGGAAGCGCTGCTCCTGGCTGCGGGTCGGCACGTCCGGCAGGGCGTCCCACTCACGCTGCAGATGGCGGTAGCGGCCCGCATAGAGTGGCTCCCAGGCATGCTCGGCGTGTTGCTCGAGCGCGCTCAACAATTGTTCGCGCCGCGCCGCACGCTGGCGCGCCTCGGCGGCATCCTCGCGCTGACGATTGAGTCGCATGCGGGCGATCCGGGCGACCTGCTTGTCGCGCCGGGCGCGGCGGGTCAGCTGGGTCAGCGCGGTGTCGCTGGTGATGCGCTCGGCAGCCGCCTGGCGTACCGCGGCGATGCCGTTCTCGCAGGCCTGCCTGAGCAGCCGGTCCTCGTCTTCGAGGCGCGCCAGGGCGGCCAGCCGCAGCCCCTGATTGTCGCCCTGCAGGGCGATCGTCTCGAGCAGGTCGGGATCGCTGAGACGCTCGACCAGCGTCAGCCGAAAGGCCAGCGGCGTATCGCCGGCGCGCCCGATCAACAGATCCAGCAGGCGCTCGTGGAGTTCGCGGGAAGCGCTGCGCTCGAGCAGGCCGACTAGACGTGCCGGATCCTCGAAGCACGCCAGCGCGGCACGGCGCACTTCGCTGTCGCTGTCAGCGGCCAGCTTTTCGAGGCGCTGGCGATCCTCGACGTCGGCGGGATCGAGGCGGGCGATCGCCTGGCGGCGCACCGCCGGGTCGCTGTGCTGCCAACGCGGGGCGAAGAGGCGGCGAAGAAATCCTGGCATGACTGGCATGAGTGGCAACGCATCCCTGATGGTTTGGCGTACGAAAGTGAGGCGACCGACGGCATCCGCTGCCGTCGTTATGGCTCCCGTGCTATATAAGCATGCGCATCGACGCCGGAAAAGCCCGGGCGTCGTCGCCTGGCGACACTGACAAGCGTTGCTCGCTGAGCGTATGATCAGTTGCAGCCCGGCGACCCCTCGCTTAGTTTTAAGTGTCATTACCCGACCGTGGAGACCGGCTATGAGCCTCAATGTGGACAGGGCGGGCAGCGCCTTCACTTTCAAGGGTGGCATGCTGCCCATGACGGTCATGGAGCTGACCAGCGCCGATCCCGAAGCGATTCGCGATCAATTGGTCGGCAAGCTCAATCAGGCGCCGGCCTTCTTTCAGCATACCCCGGTAATGCTGAGTGTCGAAAAGCTCGACGAGCCGCACCTGGCACTTGAGCGTATCTGCGCGGTCTGCCGCGCCCACAAGCTGTTGCCGGTGGCGGTGCGCGGCGGCGGCGATCCGGTCAAGCAATCGGCCTGGGCCCTGGGGCTGGGTTGGTTCCCGCCCCAGGAAGAGCGGGTCCGCAACCTGGAAAGCGTCGAGCCCACGGGCCGCGCGCAAGCGCTGCCCGAGGAAGAAGCGCCCCTGGCGCCCGGCGTCGGTGGGGTCGTGGCGGTGGGTAGCCGCATTCATCGCGGCACGGTGCGTTCCGGGCAACAGGTCACCGCACCGGATGGCGATCTGGTCGTGCTCGGCGCGGTCAACGCCGGTGCCGAGGTGCTGGCGGGCGGCAACATCCACGTCTACGGGGCGCTGCGCGGGCGCGCGCTGGCCGGTATCCACGGCGATCGCGAGGCCAGCATCTTCTGTCACGAACTGCGTGCCGAGCTGCTTTCGCTGGCCGGCAATTACAAGCGTCTGGAAGACATCGACCCGCAACTGCTGGGCAAGGCCGTGCAGGCGCGGCTCGATGACGATCAACTGACCATTGCGCCGCTGGCCTGAGCCGGCCGCGGCGAGACGATCTTCGATATCAGCAACAGGAAGCTTACCTTGGCCAAGATCCTAGTAGTGACCTCCGGCAAGGGCGGGGTCGGGAAAACGACCAGTGCTGCAGCCATCGCCACCGGGCTGGCGCTGCGCGGCAAGAAGACGGTGGTAATCGACTTCGACGTGGGGTTGCGTAACCTCGATTTGATCATGGGCTGCGAACGGCGCGTGGTCTACGACCTGATCAACGTGATCCAGGGCGAGGCGGGGCTCAACCAGGCGATGATCCGCGACAAGCGGGTCGAGAACCTGCATATCCTGCCGGCCTCGCAGACCCGCGACAAGGATGCCCTGACCGCCGAGGGCGTCGAGAAGGTGCTCGATACGCTGAGCAAGGATTTCGATTACGTGGTCTGCGACTCGCCGGCGGGCATCGAGCGCGGCGCGCAGTTGGCCATGTACTTCGCCGACGAGGCGGTGGTGGTGACCAACCCCGAAGTCTCCTCGGTGCGCGACTCCGACCGTATCCTCGGCCTGCTGGGTTCCAAGACCCGCCGCGCCGAGCAGAACCGCGATCCGGTCAAGGAGCACCTGCTGATCACGCGCTACGATCCGGAGCGGGTCACCGGCGGCGACATGCTCAACCTCGAAGACATTCACGAGATCCTGGCGATCAACCTGATCGGCCTGATCCCCGAGTCCGAGGCGGTGCTGCGGGCGTCCAACCAGGGCGTTCCGGTGACCCACGACCTGAAGAGCGATGCCGGCCAGGCCTATACCGACACGGTGTCGCGTCTGCTCGGTGAAGAAGTGCCGTTGCGTTTCCATGAGTATCAGAAAAAGAGCCTGCTCTCCCGCATGTTCGGAGGAGGTCGTCGGTGAAGCTACTCGAATTTCTCAAGCGTGAACGCAAGAAATCCGCGTCGGTCGCCAAGGAGCGCCTGCAGATCATCGTGGCGCACCAGCGTAGCCAGCGTGACCAGCCGGACTACATGCCGATGCTCGAGAGGGAATTGCTGGAGGTGATTCGGCGCTACGTCAATGTCGATCAGGATGCCATCAATATCACTCTCGATAGCGAAGACGATTGCTCGGTTCTCGAGCTCAACGTCACGCTGCCGCGCTGACCTGATTGCTGAGTCGAATGCGGCGCTGTGCTAATCTGGACGCTTTGAGCCGGTAGGGGGAGCGTGCATGGCGCAGCGCAGCGATTCGCCGCAGACATTTCTGTGGCACGACTACGAGACGTTCGGCGCCGATCCGCGCAGCGACAGGCCTTCTCAATTCGCGGCCATCCGCACCGATGCCGATTTCAACGAGCTCGGTGAGCCGCTGACGCTTTATTGCAAGCCGGCGGACGATTACCTGCCGGCCCCGCAAGCCTGCCTGATCACCGGTATCACGCCGCAAACGGCGCGCCGCCGTGGACTGCCCGAGATCGAGTTCGCGGCGCGCATCAACGCCGAGATGAGCGTGCCGGGTACCTGCGTGCTGGGCTACAACAGCCTGCGCTTCGATGACGAGGTCACTCGCCATCTGTTCTATCGCAACTTCCTCGACCCCTACGCCCGCGAGTGGCAGAACGGCAACTCGCGCTGGGATCTGATCGACGTGGTGCGTGCCTTCCATGCGCTGCGCCCGGCGGGCATCGAATGGCCGCTTCGCGAGGACGGTGCGCCGAGCTTTCGTCTCGAGGATCTCACCGCGGCCAACGGCATCGAGCATGCCGGCGCCCACGATGCGCTGGCCGACGTGCGCGCGACCATCGCCCTGGCGCGGTTGCTGTGCGAACGCAATCCCAAACTGTTCGATTACTTGCTCGACCTGCGCCGCAAGCGCGCGGTGGCCAAGCTGCTGGATATCCCCTCGCACAAGCCGATGCTGCACGTCTCGCGGCGCTATCCGGCGAGCCGTGGCTGCAGCGCGTTGGTGATGCCGCTGGCCGAGCATCCGTCGAACCCCAACGGGGTGATCGTCTACGACCTGAGCGTCGACCCCGAGCCGCTGTTCGCGCTCGATGTCGAGGCGATTCGCGCCCGGGTCTTCGCCAGTGCCGACGAGCTCAGCGAGGGCGAATCGCGGATCCCGCTGAAGGTCATCCACATCAACCGTAGCCCGGTGCTGTTGCCGATCTCGGCGGTGACCGACGAGGTGCAGGCGCGGCTCAAGCTCGACCGCGCGCTCTGCGAGCGTCACTGGCAGGCGCTGTGCGCCCGCCCCGAGGCGGCCCGCAAGGCCGCCGCGGCGTTCGCCGAGGGACCGGGCAAGACGCCCAGCGACCCGGATTTCATGCTCTATTCCGGTGGCTTCTTCTCGCCGGCCGACCGCCAGGAGATGCAGCGCGTCCACGAAACCGCGCCCGAGGCGCTAGGCGAGACGGCCTTCGCCTTCCAGGACCCGCGGCTCGAGGAGATGCTGTTCCGGCTGCGCGCGCGCTGCTATCCCGACACTCTGAGCGGCGAGCAGCAGCAGCAGTGGGAGGCGTTTCGCTGGGCGCGGATGAACGATACCTCGTTGGGGATCCTGACCCTCAAGGCCTTCGCGCGCGAGATCGAGCAGCTCAATCAGGTCGCGCTGAGCGACCGCGACCGTCAGGTGCTCGAGGAACTGGTCATGCACGTCGAGGCGATGATGCCGCCCCAGGCCTTCGAGTAGGCTTGGCCTAGCCGCCTGGCGGCAGGCATGAGGGCAGTCCAGCCTGCAAATCGGGCTCACGCGAAAGCGCCCCGCCGGGTCTCCGGCGGGGCGCTTTGCATGCTGGCGATTGCTCAGCGCCGCTCGGGCAACGCCTCGAAGCCGGCGGTCCGGGCATTGATGTCGCTGGGCGAGTCGCCGGGAGCGAAGGTAAGAGTCAGCGGCTCGCTCGCTCGAAGCGTCTGCCAGGCCTCGCGAATGTCCTCGGCCCCGAGGGTCGAGACCCGCTCGGCCAACCGTTCGCGGCGATCGAACTCGATGTCGTCGTAGGCCAGTTCGTGCCACAGCCGCTGGGTCAGCTCGGACAATGACGAATCGCGCTCGAGCAGCCGGTCGTGCACGGCCTGGCGGTAGGGGGCGAGGCTCGCTTCGTCGAGTGCGGCCAGACGCTTGCCGAAGTCGACGAGGAAGGCATCGATACGCGACTGGATTCGCGCCACATCGGTGCTCGGCGACTGGACCAGCATGCTGATTCCGGGCGCCTTGAGTAGCGGCTGATAGCCGGCGTTGACGATGTAGCCGAGCTGCTCCTCGGTGCGCAATTGCGCGTAGAAGGGCGTCTCGATCAACTGGCCGAGCACCGCCAGCCGGGCCTGGCTGGCGAGTGAGCTGTCGCGGCCCTGCAGGTAGCGCAGCACGGCGCTGTCGTTGCGCGTCGAGTCCGGATGCAGGACCGGAGCATCGCCGGGCACGTCCAGCGTCTTAAGATCGGGGATCGCCGAGTCGGCCAGCCCCGGGGCCAGGGCGTTGGCGACTTCGAGCCCTACGCGGCGGGCGCGCGCCGGCTCGAGATTGCCGACCGCCAGGCTTTCGAGGTGCAGGCTGTCGAGAAAGCGCTGCCGGTAGGCGCGCAGGTCGTCGGCATCGAGCGTACCGATGGCTTCGAGCAGGGCGGGACTCGACCAGCTGGGACGGATCAGCGCATCGCCCAGGGTCTGCTGCATTTGCTGATAGAGAGGTCCCTGCGGGGCGTTGCGCCACTGACGCTCGAGCCCGAGCTTGACGCGTGCCACGCTGTCCGCAGCGATCTCGCCGTGGCGCAACTGCTCGAGCACGCGCTGGATCACTCTGTCCTGATGATCGCGCCAGCCGGAAAATGACAGCGTCATGCCGCGACCATGGGCATAGGCGTTGAACGACTGACCGGCCAGGCGCGCCGGGTAGAGCGCCTCGTTGAGGCTGTCGTTGAGCCAGCCGGCGAGCAACCGGGTGAGGGCGGCGTCGTGCGCGCTATGAGCCGCGGCGGGGTTCTGCAGGCTGAAGCGCCACTCGACGCGCGGCGTGCCGAAGCTCGCGTCGGGGCGATACCACAGGGCGTGCTCGGGTTTATCGATCAA
The DNA here is from genome assembly GCF_033446685.1 of Halomonas sp. HP20-15. Taxonomy (NCBI): domain Bacteria; kingdom Pseudomonadati; phylum Pseudomonadota; class Gammaproteobacteria; order Oceanospirillales; family Halomonadaceae; genus Halomonas; species Halomonas sp. HP20-15. The sequence continues at coordinate 24,812 of NZ_JAWQLY010000003.1, forward strand.
GGCCTTGGGTGCCGCCGAGTCGAGCGACAACAGGCTCAGGTCCTCGGCGATATAGGGGTTGGGGCCGGGCAATGCCAGGCCGTCGAGCGGTTCGGCCGCGGGCCATTCGTCGACCCGCGATAGCCGGTAGGGCGCGTCGAACCATTCGGTGGTCTTGTCGCCTTCGACGTCGGGACCGCTGTAAATGCGCAGCAGGCGCTCGGGGGTGAGCTTGGCTAGGATCTTGCGCAGCTCGTCGGGCTGGTAGCCATCCATGCGGTACGGCCCGTACTGGACGTCCTCGAGCGGGTAATAGGCCATGTTCATCGCCAGGCTGCTGGCTAGACTGATGGGCTCGCCGCGCTGCTGGAAGCGAAAGGCCTGCTCGGCGAGGCGGGCCTGTTGCTGATAGCGCCAGGCGTCGAGCCCGGCGTTGCGGATGCGCTCGATCATCGCAAACAGGCTGGCCTGGATGCGGTCGAGCCGCTCGGCGCCTTGGGGCGTCAGGCTGATGTCGACCACAAACAGCGCGTCGTCACCGTCGCCCTGCGCACTGCCCGCCGACAGTCCATCGGCCCAGCCGGCTTCGCGCAGCGCGGCCAGCAGGCTGCCCTGGCCCTCGTGGCCGAGCAGGTTGGCCAGATAGTCGAGCGACTTGTGGCGATAGTCCTGCTGCGGGTCGGCGATCGGAAAGGCGAAGCGCACCCGGCGACTGTCCTCGAGGCTCTTGACCGCGAGCCGGGTCGGCAGCTGCTCGTCGGTCAGCAGCGGCTGGGGCAGCGTGGGTCTGGTCAGGCCGCGATCGGGGATGGCGGCGAAGTCGTCGCGGACCCAGTCTTCCAGGGTCTGAAGCGATTGCGGGGCGACCACCACCAGATCCATGACGTGGGCCCCGTAATGGGTCTTATAGAAATCGATCAGCGATTTGCGCAGCGGCTGGCTGTCATCGTCGAGCGTCTCGAGGCTGCCCACGGCGAAGCGTGTCGAGGGGTGCTCGGGATTGAGCGCCTGGTTCATCGCCTCGTTGATGCGCCGCCCATCGTCACGCAGCCGGGCCTGATACTCGGAATGCACGGCGTGGCGCTCACGATCGACATACCCGGCGTTGAAGCGCGGGGCGATGAAGAACTGGCTGAAGCGATCGAGCGCACCCTCGAGTGCGCCGGGCTCGATATCGAAGAAATAGTTGGTGTCGCGGCTGGCGGTGAAGGCGTTGTGGCTGCCGCCGTGCTGGTTGATGAATTGCTGGTAGCTGTCGGCTTTCGGGTAGCGCTCGGTGCCCAGGAACAGCATGTGCTCGAGAAAGTGCGCCAGACCGGGAATGGCCTCGGGGTTCTGACTGCTGCCGACGGCGACGTTCATGGCCGCGGCGGCCTTGTCGGCGTCGGGATCGCTGATCAGCAATACCTCGAGTCCGTTGTCCAGCGTCAGGGTACGGTAGTCGCGGCTGTCGTTGGGGCTGACGATCGGGGTGCTGGAGTCGGCCGTTGCGGCTGTCGCGGGCGTGGCGCCGTCGTCGGCCGCTGCCGGTAGGCTGAACAGCAGGCCGAGCAGTAGCGCAAGGGCGCCGGGCCGGGGTCGCAGTGGGTGCATCATGTCTCCTGTTCGCTATGCCAACGGACCATCTTGCCGGTGGGGCGTCCGCAGGCCCAATCCTGGTTGGCGGGATCGTTTACCTGCCTTGATACAGGAAAAGCGCCCAACAGTTCCAAGGGCGCCGGCGATAGACCGTCACGCACCTTGGACAGCGGCGTCGCCGGGTCGAGCCATTCGGCGAGGCGTTGCGGTGCTATCAATGCCGGAAAACGGTCGCTGAGCGGGGCCAGCAAAGGGTTGGCCGGCACGGTGATCAGCGCCGTGGAGTCGTTATAGGCGGTCAGCGTGGTGTGGTATCGGCACCACAACCCGGCCAGCAGCAGCGGGCCGCGGTCGACCCGGGTGATCAGGAACGGCTGCTTCATGCGTGGCTGGGTCTTCCACAGGTAGACGCCACTGACCGGGATCACGCAGCGCCGCGCGGCAAAGGCTTCACGGAACATGGCGCGTTCGTCGAGCGACTCGGCGCGCGCGCAATGCGGCGCATGATCGAGCACCTTGAGCCAGGGTGGCGTCAGTCCCCAGAACGCCGTGGTCAGATGCCGTTCGGAGCCTGCCTGGCGAATGATCGATAGCGGATTGCGCGGGGCGCGATTGGGGCTGGACTGCAGCGGCTGGTCGACGTGCAGTTCGTCCAGCAGTTCGGCGAGCGGGTGCGCGGCGATGTGCAGGCGTCCGGCCATGGGCTCTCCTGGGGCGGTGCGCTGGCGCGCGGTGATAAGGTTGTCAATGCACGACGCGGCCGTAGGTCGGCGGGCTTGCGTTTGCGCACGGTGTCGATATGCTGGTGTGAAAACAGTGTTCGACCACGCCGTCCAACTTCGGGCGGGCGACGAGACGAGGAACTCAATGGCACGTCCCAGACAGCATGCGCCCGAAGCGTTGCATGCCCAGGTCATGACGGCATGCGATGGCTGGCTGCGTGAACAGCCCGTGCATACGCTCTCGCTGCGTGCGCTGGCTCGGGAAATCGGCTGCGCGCCCAGTACTTTGCTGAAGCTGTACGGCAGCTTCAACAATCTGCTGCAGTACGTCAATATCGAAACCCTCGAGCGCTTGCGCGGAGCCATCGAGGGGATGGGCGAGGCCGCGCCGGAGCCGCGCCTCAAGGCCCTGGCGACCGCCTACTGGCAATTCGCCCGCCAGGACCCCTACCGCTGGCAGCTGCTGTTCGATTACCCGCTGGCCCAGGAGGGCGAGCTCGACCAACGTCAGAGCAGCATGATCGAGGGCCTGTTCACCCGTGTCGAAGCGACCCTCAAGGAGTACCAGCCGGACCTCGACACGCTCGAGTCGCGACGCATGGCGCGCACCCTGTGGGGCAGCGTCCACGGCCTGGTGCAACTGGGCCTGAACGAGCGCCTGGGCTACTGGCAGGGCCACCAGCTGGAAGTCGGCGAACTGCTCGATCAGCTCCTGACCACCATCCTCGCCGGGCTCAGGCACAGCCCGAGGACGCCGTGAGCCGATCGTTACTGGCGCGTCGCTATTTCGCCCCGTTCTTCTGGACCCAGGCGCTGGGGGCCTTCAACGACAACGTCTTCAAGAACGTTTTGCTGCTGCTGCTGACCTTCGTCGCGGTGCCGCGCCATGGCTGGGACACCGGCCTGCTCAACAACCTCGCGGCGGGGCTGTTCATCCTGCCCTTCCTGCTGTTCTCGGCCTGGGGCGGCACGCTGGCCGACCGCCTCGACAAGCAGCGCCTGGTGCGCCGGCTCAAGCTGCTCGAGCTGGTCACCATGTGCCTGGCGGCGACGGCAGTGTGGTTCGAGCAGTTCCTGCTGCTGCTCGGCCTGCTATTCATGATGGGCACCCAGTCGGCGCTGTTCGGGCCGGTCAAGTACTCGATCCTGCCGCAGCATTTGCCGCGCACCGAGCTGGTGCGCGGCAACGCCTGGGTCAATCTGGGCACCTTCGTGTCGATCCTGCTGGGCACCCTGCTGGCGGGGGTGCTGACTTCGTTCGACGAGCGTACCGCGCGGCTGGCGATCGCCGTCACGCTGATCGGCGTGGCCTTGCTCGGCTATGCCACCAGCCTGGCCGTGCCGCCGGCGCCATCCAGCGACCCGGGCCCGGTCGGCTGGCGGCCGTTTGCCGGCAGTGTCGCGGTCCTGCGCGACAGCTGGCGTCAGCCGCGGATCTTCCGCGCCCTGCTGGGCATCAGCCTGTTCTGGTTTTTGGGTACCTGCTATCTGACCCAGTTGCCGGCGTGGGTGCGCGACGTCGTCCACGGCGGCGAAAGCGCCGTCAGCTGGCTGCTCGGCGCCTTCGCACTGGGCGTGGGCAGCGGCGCCATGCTGTGTTCGCGGCTGTCCGCGGGGCGCCTCGAGCTGGGTCTGGTGCCGCTGGGGGCGTTATTGATCGCCGCCGCCGGGCTGGCGTTTGCCGAACAGTCGGCGCTGGTCGGCGAGACGACGACCCTCGCCGCGCTGCTGGCCATCCCGGGCTTTTGGGCGATGTCGCTGGCGCTGGCGCTGGTCGGCGTCGGCGGCGGGTTGTATATCGTGCCGCTCTACACCCTGGTGCAGGTGATCAGCGCCGAGGGCCAGCGGGCGCGGATGATCGCCGCCAACAATCTGCTCAATGCGCTGTTCATGGTGCTCGCCGCGGGCTTCGGCATTCTGCTGCTGAGCGTACTCGACGTTTCGCTCAACGTCTTCTTCGCCTGGCTGGCGGGCATTGCCCTGCTGATCGGCCTCGTGGCCCTGACGATCAACCCACGCGCAGTGCTCAGGCTGTCGATCTTTGCTCTGACGCGGGTACTCTATCGACTGCGCTTCGTCGGACGTGGCCATATCCCCGCGGAAGGCCCGGCGCTGGTGGTCTGCAATCATGTCAGCTTCATGGATGCGCTGGTGATCGGCGGTGCCAGCCCGCGTCCGCTGCGCTTTCTGATGGACCGGCCGATCTACGAGTCGCCGGGGCTGAACTGGTTCTTCCGGCTGGCGGGGGCGATTCCGGTGGATTCCGAGCGACGCGATCCCGGCGGTGTGCGCCGCGCCATGCAGGAGGTCAGCCGGGCGCTGCGCGACGGTGAAGTGGTGATGCTGTTTCCCGAGGGGCGCCTGACCACCGACGGCGAGGTGCAGTATTTCCGCCGCGGGGTCGACATGATCCTGCGCCGCGACGCGGTACCGGTGGTGCCCGCGGCGCTGGCCGGGTTGTGGGGGTCATGGACCTCGCATTGCGATGGCAGGGCCTTCACCAAGCTGCCGCGGCGCTTTCGGCCGCGGGTCGCGCTGGTGTTCGGCGAGGCGTTGTCACCGGGGCAGGCCGACCGCGCGACGCTCGAGGCGCGGGTGCGCGCGCTCAAGGAAAACGCCGAGCAGAGCCTGGCCTGCAAGGCGGCTAAGGGGCGTCAGTAGGCGAGCCGGGCGCGGCGTACCGGCTGCCAGCAGCGCGCCGCGGTGATTAGATTGTCCTTGACCTGAATGATCTCCATACGCGTCGTGCCCAGTTGCAGGCAGGCCGGCGCGTCGGGGAACGACTCGAGATGCTCGATGATCAGGCCATTGAGGGTCTTGGGCCCGTCGGTGGGCAACTGCCAGCCGAGCATCTTGTTGATCTCGCGGATGTTGGCGGTGCCCTCGATGATGTAGCTGCCGTCGTCCTGGAGGTGGATTTCCTTGTGCATGCCGGCGACGTCGGTGGTGAATTCGCCGACGATCTCCTCGAGGATATCCTCCAGCGTGACCAATCCCTCCACATCGCCATACTCGTCGACGACGATGCCGATGCGCCGTTTCTGCTGCTGGAAGTTGAGCAATTGGGTATGCAGCGGTGTCGATTCGGGAATGAAGTAGGGCTCGCGCGCCTCCTGGACGATCGCCGCCTTGGTCACTTCGCTCTTGGACAGGAAACGCGCCGCGTTGCGTAGATGCAGGATGCCGATGATGTTGTTGATGTCGCCCTTGTAGACCGGCACGCGGGTATGCTGGCTGGCGCGAATCTGGGCGAGGATGCTCTCCAGGTCATCGTCGAGGTCGATGCCGGCGATCTCGTGGCGCGGCACCATGATGTCGTTGACGGTGACGTTCTCGAGATCGAGGATCGACAGCAGCATCGCCTGGTGGCGACGCGGAATCATGGTGCCGGCTTCGTGGACCACCGTGCGCAATTCGTCGCGGGTCAGGTTGTCGGCGCCGCCCTCGATGTTCTTGACCCCGAGCATGCGCAGCAGGCCGTTGGACATCGCATTGACCAGCCAGACCAGCGGATAGAGTCCCTTGAGCAGCGGTTCCAGGGCCAGCGACGCCGGATAGGCAATGCGTTCGGGCTTGATCGCCGCGTAGGTCTTGGGGGTGACCTCGGCGAAGATCAGCACGACGATGGTCAGCGCCAGGGTGGAGATGGCCGGGCCCGATACTTCGCCGAAGAAGTGAATGGCGATGATGGTGCCGATCGAGGCCGCCAGGTTGTTGACGAAGTTGTTGCCGATCAGGATCACCCCGATCAGTCGATCGGGACGTGACAGCAGGCGCATGACTCGCTGGGCGCGCCGCTCGCCACTCTTCGCCTGATGGCTCAGCCGGTAGCGATTGATCGACATCATGCCGGTCTCGGAACTCGAGAAGAAGGCAGACAGGCAAATAAGTAAGAAAAGCAGGCCGAACAGCAGTCCCAAGGGGATGTCGTCGCTCAAGATCGAAGAGTCCTCAATCGCGTATCAAGCTCGTTTGTAGGGAATCGAGCGCCCCGGTGTCAAGGCGACGGAGCGCCGATGCGGGCTTTCAGACTCGGTCGAAGACCACTTCGAGGGCAAATTTACTGCCGAAATAGGCCAGCAGCAGCAGCGCGCAGCCGCCCAGCGTCCAGCGTGCCGCGCGGTTGCCGCGCCAGCCCAGGAAGTGGCGGCCGGCGAGCAGCGTGGCGAAAATCACCCAGGCGGCAAAGGAAAGGACCGTCTTGTGGACCAGATGCTGGGCGAAGAGGTTGTCGAGGAACACGACGCCGCTGACGATCGCCGCCGTGAGCAGTACCATGCCGACCCAGATCAGTTCGAACAGCACCCGCTCCATGGTCGTCAGCGGCGGCAGCGACTGCACCAGCCCGCGCGTGTGGTGATGGCGCAGCGCCTGGTTCTGGCGCGCCATCAGGAACGCCTGGACGGCGGCGATGGCGAACACCGCGAAGGCCACGATCGAGGTCAGGATATGCACCATGATCCCCGGAGTGAGGCCGGCCCGATGACTGCCGACCGGCAACTCCGTGGCTAACAGTACGGTCGCGGCGGCGATCGGGAACAGCGCCACGGCGGCGCTCAGCACCGGTTTGAAGAGGCTCGTCAGCAATATCAGGATCGCGACCAGCCAGCTGACCAGCGAGGCGCTGGCCGAGATGCCCAGGCTCAGCTCGCCGAGATCGTCCAGGGCGGCGGTCACCACCACGCTATGGCAGGCCACGGCGAGCACCCCGAGGGCGCGCACCAGGATCGGGTGCGGCGGCACGCGCCGGGTCAGCGCCAGGCCCTGGCAGACGCCGCCGGCGACGTAGAAGACCATGGCCAAGATAGCGAAGGGGAACGCCTGCATGAAAGGTCCTGCCGACCCGGGAGCTGGATGGAAAAGCGAATCGATACGCGCGCCACTATAGCGAATTGTGCTGCGCGCGCCCAGCCTGCATCGCTCGCGAGCATGGAGAGACGCCGCCTGAACGCGTATAATCGCCGCCCAAACGCGTCGTGCCCGTGGCGTGACGACCCCGTCCCGCCCATGTCGGGCACCGTGCATCCATAGCCGGAGAGTCACATGTTCGAGAGTCTCTCGGATCGTCTGTCGAAGACGCTCAAGTCGATTACCGGTCAGGCGCGACTGACCGAGGATAACATCAAGGACACGCTGCGCGAGGTGCGCCGCGCGCTGCTCGAGGCCGACGTCGCGCTGCCGGTGGTCAAGGCGTTCATCGAGCGCGTGCGCGAGCGGGCAGTGGGTCAGGAAGTCTCGAAGAGCCTGTCGCCGGGCCAGCAGTTCGTCAAGATCGTCCAGCAGGAACTCGAGGCGATCATGGGCGAAGGCAACGTGCCGCTCGAACTCAAGACGCAGCCGTCGGTGATCCTGATGGCGGGTCTGCAGGGCGCGGGCAAGACTACCTCGGTGGCCAAGCTGGCGCGCTTCCTTCGCGAACGCGAGAAGAAGAAGGTGCTGGTGGTTTCCGCCGACGTCTACCGCCCGGCGGCAATCGATCAGCTCGAGACCCTGGCCAAGGAGGTCGAGGTCGATTTCTTCCCTTCTACCAGCGACCAGCAGCCGGTGGCGATCGCCAACGCCGCGATCAAGCACGCCAAGATCCAGTTCCACGATGTGGTGATCGTCGATACCGCCGGTCGCCTGCATGTCGACAGCGACATGATGGACGAGATCCAAGCGCTGCATAAGGCGTTGATGCCGCAGGAGACGCTGTTCGTCGTCGACGCCATGACCGGCCAGGACGCCGCCAACACCGCCAAGGCCTTTCATGATGCGCTGCCGCTGACCGGGGTCGTCCTGACCAAGGCCGACGGTGATGCGCGGGGCGGGGCGGCGCTATCGGTACGCCACGTCACCGGCAAGCCGATCAAGTTCATGGGCATGGGCGAGAAGGTCGATGCCCTGGAGCCGTTCCATCCCGATCGCGTGGCGTCGCGGATCCTCGGCATGGGCGACATGCTGTCGCTGATCGAGGAGGCCGAGCGCAGCGTCGACAAGAGCAAGGCCGAGCGGCTTGCCAAGAAGGTCAAGAAGGGCGACGGCTTCGATCTCGAGGATTTCCGCGACCAGCTCCAGCAGCTCAAGAAGATGGGCGGCATGGGCGGCCTGATGAGCAAGCTGCCCGGTATGGGGCAGATGGCCGAGGCGGCCCAGGGCCCGGGAATGGAGAAGGAGCTGGGCAAGCTCGAGGCGCTGATCAATTCGATGACCCCCAAGGAGCGCCACAAGCCGGAAGTGATCAACGGCTCGCGCAAGCGCCGCATCGCCGCCGGCGCCGGCCTGCAGGTGCCCGACCTCAATCGCCTGCTCAAGCAGCACAAGCAGATGCAGAAGATGATGAAGAAGGTCGGCAAGAAGGGCGGCATGCAGAAGATGATGCGCGGCATGGGCGGAATGCCCGGGATGGGCGGCTCAGGCGGAATGGGTGGTCCCGGCGGTATGGGAGGCATGGGCGGCCCGGGTGGTTTTCCGCGCCGCTGAGCGTTTGCCGAACGCCAGGACCGCTACGGAAAAAGGTTTCCAACGCCGGCCGTTTTCCGTAGAATGCTGCGTCTTCGTGGCAAGCTGCGCGCATGCGCGGCGAATGACTGCAGCCGCAGTCATCACTGTGGCGTAATTTCTGAATACAACCGAAGGACAGTAACGCAATGGTTACCATTCGTCTGGCACGGGGTGGCGCCAAGAAGCGTCCCTTCTATCATCTGGCCGTCAGCGACTCGCGCAAGTCTCGCGATGGTCGTTTCATCGAGCGCGTCGGCTTCTTCAACCCGGTCGCCCGCGGCCAGGAAGAGCGTCTGCGTGTTGATCTCGAGCGCGTCAGCCATTGGCAGAGCCTCGGAGCCCAGGTTTCCGATCGTGTCGCCGAGCTGATCAAAGAAGCCCGCAAGCAACAGGCCTGAGGCGTTGCCCGGCATGCCGAGTAACGCGAAGAATGCTGCCGGTGCGCCGGACGATTATGTCGTACTGGGCAAGCTGACCAGCCCCTACGGCGTTAAGGGCTGGCTGAAGGTGTATTCGTACACCAGCCCGATGGACGGCATCCTCGAGTACCCCGAATGGGTCGTCGTACAGCGCGGCGAACGCGTGACCCGACGCCTGATTCAGGGGCGCCGTCAGGGCAAGGGCCTGGTGGCCAGCCTTGAGGGCATCGATTCGCGGGAGCAGGCCGAACTGCTGGCGGGGGCGGAGATCCTGCTGCCCAAGCAGACGCTGCCGACGCTCGATGCCGGTGATTACTATTGGTATCAGCTCGAGGGCCTGCGGGTCGTGACCCTGCAGGACGTCGATCTGGGCTACGTGAATTACCTGTTCGAGACCGGCGCCAACGATGTCCTGGTGGTTCAGGGCGACGAGCGCAGCCTCGATGGCAAGGAGCGGTTGTTGCCGTTTTTGCCCGACGAGGTGATTCGCGAGGCGGATCTCGAAGCCGGCCGGCTGACGGTCGACTGGGATCCGGATTTCTAGCATCGGGGCTGCCCGGTCGAGCGACGGGCCCGAATGCGTCGCTCAGGGGCGCTATGGATCTGCCGTGTGGATTGGTGTCGTCTCACTGTTTCCGGGCATGTTCGAAGCCGTGACCGGCTTCGGGGTGACCGGCCGAGCGGTTAGCCAGGGGCTTCTGGACATCGAGTTCTGGAACCCGCGGGATTACGCCACGGACCGCCATCGCACGGTCGACGACCGGCCTTACGGCGGCGGCCCGGGGATGCTGATGAAGGTCGCCACGCTGCGCCAGGCGATTCATGCGGCGCGCGAGCGGGGTGAGCGACGCTTCGGCGCTACGCCCAAGGTGGTCTACCTGTCGCCGCAGGGCCGGCCGCTGGACCAGCGCGGCGTGCAGGAGTTGGCGGCCAGCGGCCCCCTGGTGCTGGTCGCGGGACGTTATGAAGGCATCGATGAACGCGTCGTGGAAAGCGACATCGATGAAGAGGTCTCGATCGGCGACTACGTGCTGAGCGGCGGCGAGCTACCGGCGATGGTGCTGATCGATGCGGCGGCCCGCCTGGTGCCGGGGGTGCTCGGCCATCAGGGGTCCGCCGTTGAGGACTCGTTCAGCGATGGTTTGCTGGACTGTCCGCACTATACTCGTCCCGAGACGATCGACGGGCGTCAGGTGCCGGACGTGCTGCTCAGCGGCAACCACGAAATGATTCGCCGCTGGCGCCTCAAGCAGTCGTTGGGGCGCACCTGGCTCAGGCGCCCCGAGTTGTTGCAGAATCAGGCGTTGAACGCCGAGCAGCGTGAACTGCTCGAGGCCTTCATCGCCGAATACGCCGACCCGGCGGAGGAGCGTGGCCCGGGGCCGGTCGAGACCGGCTAGAGCGAACGCCACGCGTCACCCATATACTCGTTCCCGCGTCGTCGAGCGTCGGGATCACACGCCAGGCGGGCGTAGCGCGGTCGCGAAACGATCGCAGCGAAATGCGCACAGACATCAAGCGTGTCGATGCGCCCGCCGGCAAGAACATCAGTCAAGGAGTTGCATCATGAGTAGCAAGAACAAGGTGATCCAGGCACTCGAGGCCGAGCAGATGGAAAAGGCCGTCCCGGAATTCTCCCCCGGTGACACCGTCGTCGTGCAGGTCAAGGTCGTCGAAGGTACGCGCGAGCGTCTCCAGGCCTTCGAAGGCGTGGTGATCGGCAAGCGCAACCGCGGCCTGAACTCCGCCTTCACCGTGCGCAAGGTATCCCACGGCGTCGGCGTCGAGCGTACCTTCCAGACCTACAGCCCGCAGGTGGCCACCATCGAGGTCAAGCGTCGCGGTGACGTACGCCAGGCCAAGCTCTACTACCTCCGCGAGCGCAGCGGCAAGTCGGCGCGCATCAAGGAAAAGCTGGCCTGATAAGCCCGCTTCAGCGAGCCACGCGACCCCGTCGCCGCATCATGCGGGGCGGGGTTTTTCATATCTGGCCCCTGCGTACCGGGCCCGTTGCGACGGTATAGGACGACACCATGGGCGGTGACGATGACGACTCGCAGCTGATCGATGCCTTTCTCGACGCCCTGTGGCTCGACCAGGGCGCCAGCGAGCATACGCTGAGCGCTTATCGTCATGACCTGCTGGCCTGGTGCACGTGCCTGGCACAGCGCCGCGTCGGACTGCTCGAGCCGGGAGGCGAGGCGTTGCCCGACTGGCTGGACGCGCGGCGCGAGACGGGCTATCAGTTGCGCAGCAACGCGCGGCTGTTGTCGAGTCTCAGGCGTTTCTACCGCTGGGCGCTGGCCCAGGGATTGTGCGATGCTGATCCGCTGACGGAAGTACGCCTGCCGCGGGTGCACGCCAAGTTGCCCGACACCCTCGACGAGGCCGAGGTCGAGCGACTGCTAGAGGCGCCCGACGTCGATACGCCGCTGGGGCTGCGCGACCGGGCGATGCTCGAGCTGCTGTACGCCTGCGGGCTGCGCGTCTCGGAACTCGTCGGCCTGCGCCAGGACAGCGTCAATCTGCGCCAGGGCGTGGTGCGGGTGCTGGGCAAGGGCGACAAGGAGCGTCTGGTGCCGATGGGCGAGGAGGCCCAGCGCTGGACCGAGCGCTATCTGCGCGGCGGGCGCGGCCAGTTGATGGATGACATTCGCCAGGCGCCGTTGTTTCCGGGACGCCGCGACGGCTTCATGACCCGCCAGACCTTCTGGCACCGCATCAAGCATTACGCGCGCCTGGCCGGGATCGATAAACCGCTGTCGCCGCACACGCTGCGCCATGCTTTCGCCACGCACTTGTTGAATCATGGGGCCAACCTGCGGGTCGTACAGCTGTTGCTGGGACATAGCGACCTATCGACCACGCAGATCTATACCCATGTGGCACAGGCGCGCCTGGAGGCGCTGCACGCCGAACACCATCCTCGAGGTTGAATCATGCATCGAACGTCACGCACTCTGCTAGCCGGCCTGTTGGCTGTCGCCACTCTGTCGATCGCGGCGCTCTCCCAGGCGGCGACGCCCGAGGCCGACGCGCTCGCCGAGAAACTCACGGTCAAGGGCGAGCCGATGCCGGTCGAGCGGGTCAGCGAGACCCCGCTGGAGGGCATCTACGAAGTGCGCCTGAAAAGCGGTGAAACCTTCTACAGCAATGCCGCCGGCGATCACTTCATCGTCGGCGAGCTGATCGCCAATCGCCCGGAAGGCCTGGTCAACCTGACCCAGCAGGCCAATAACGCCGAGCGTGCCGAACGGCTGGCCGCCGTGCCCGAAGACGAACGCATCATCTTCCGCGGCAGCGAGAAGCCCCGGGCCGTCATCCAGGTATTCACCGACGTCACCTGTCCGTACTGCCGCAAGTTCCACGAGGAAGTGCCGCGGCTCAACGAGATGGGCATCGAGGTTCAATACCTGGCCTTTCCGCGCAGCGGCCTGCAGTCCGACGGCGCACGCCAGCTCGCCCAGGTGTGGTGCGCCGCCAATCCCGCCGAGGCGCTGAGCGCGGCCAAGCGTGGCGATACGCTGAGCAACGCCCCCGACTGCGACAATCCGGTCCCGGAGCAGTATCATCTGGGGCTCGAGCTGGGCGTGCAGGGCACACCCGCCATCGTGCTGCCCGACGGGCGCATGGTGCCGGGCTACGTCCCCGCCGAGCGGCTGGCCAACATGCTTGGCCTCGACACACGCAAGTCCGGCTGAGAGCGGACGCGTTGGACACAGTGATCGGTCGCCAAGGCCGGATCGAGATCATCCATACAAGATAGGGGAGCACGACGTTGAAACCGGTGAGAGTGGGGATCTGTGGACTGGGGACCGTCGGTAGCGGCACGTTCAATGTACTGATGCGCAATGCCGACGAGATTGCACGTCGCGCGGGGCGGCCGATCGTCATTGAGCAGGTCGCGGCGCGGCGCGACAATCCCGATTGCGACACCACCGGGGTCAAGGTCACCGCCGATATCTTCGAGGTGGCGCAAAACCCCGACGTCGACGTGCTGGTCGAGCTGATCGGCGGCTACGACGTCGCCCGCGAGCTGGTGCTGACGGCGATCAGCAACGGCAAGCATGTGGTCACCGCCAACAAGGCGCTGATCGCCGTGCACGGCAACGAGATATTCCGGGCCGCTCACGACAAGGGCGTGATCGTCGCCTTCGAGGCGGCGGTGGCCGGCGGCATCCCGGTGATCAAGTCGATTCGTGAAGGCCTGGGCGCCAACTGCATCGAGTGGCTGGCGGGCATCATCAACGGCACCGGCAACTACATCCTCACCCACATGCGCGACGAGGGCCGGGCCTTCGAGGACGTGCTCGCCGAGGCCCAGGCGCTGGGCTACGCCGAGGCCGACCCGACCTTCGACGTCGAGGGCATCGACGCCGCCCACAAGCTGACCATCCTCGCCTCGATCGCCTACGGCGTGCCGCTGCAGTTCGAGAAGGCCTACACCGAGGGCATCTCGCGGATCACCGCCGAGGACGTCGATCAGGCCGACAACCTGGGTTACATCATCAAGCACCTGGGGATATCCAAGCGCACCGATGCCGGGCTCGAACTGCGCGTGCACCCCACGCTGATCCCCAAGGAGCGGCTGCTGGCCAGCGTTCACGGCGTCAAGAACGCCATCGCGGTGATGGGCGACGCCGTCGGCCCGACGCTCTACTACGGCGCCGGTGCCGGCGCCGAGCCGACAGCCTCGGCGGTGGTCGCGGACCTGCTCGATGTGGCTCGCGACATCGCCACCGAGCATCATTACCGGGTGCCCTACCTGGCCTTCAGCGGCATCACCGAGGGCGACGACAGCCTGCCGATCCTGCCGATGGAGGACATCGTCACCGCCTACTACCTGCGGCTGCTGGCGGTGGATCGTCCCGGGGTGCTGGCGCGGGTGGCGACGATCCTCTCCGAGCAGGGCATCTCGATCGAGGCGATCATCCAGAAGGAAGCCACCGAGGGCGAGCTGGTGCCGATCATCCTGCTCACCCATCGTACCCGCGAGAAACAGATGAACGAGGTGATCCGCCAGCTCGAGTCGTTGTCGGACATCGCCGGCCCGGTCACGCGGATCCGCGTGGAAAGCCTCAACGAAGACGAATAACTTCAGCTACGAGCTACGAGCTACGAGCTACGAGCTACGAGCTACGAGCTACGAGCGCTCGAAGCTTGAGGCTCGCAGCTCGTCACTCACGGAGTGAATACATGCGCTACATCAGCACGCGTGGGCAGGCGCCCGCGCTTAACTTCGAAGACGTGGTACTCACCGGCATGGCCAGCGATGGCGGGCTCTACGTGCCCGAGAGCGTGCCGACGCTATCCCGCGACGAGCTCGCGGCGATGGCCGGGCTGTCCTACGCCGAGATCGCCTTCCGGGTGATGAAGCCGTTCGTCGGCGGCGAGATCGACGACGCGACCTTCCGCGACATCGTCCGCGACGCCTACGCGACGTTCAGTCACGAGGCAGTGGTGCCGCTCAATCAGCTCGACAGCAATCACTTCCTGCTCGAGCTGTTCCACGGCCCGACCCTGGCGTTCAAGGATGTCGCCCTGCAACTGCTCGGCCGGATCCTCGATCACTTCCTCATCAAGCGCGGCGAGCGCGCGGTGATCATGGGTGCCACCTCCGGCGATACCGGCTCGGCGGCGATCGAGGGCTGCCGGCATTGCGACAACCTCGACATCTTCATCCTGCACCCGCACAACCGCGTCTCGGAAGTGCAGCGCCGGCAGATGACCTCGGTACTCGCCGACAACGTCTTCAACATCGCCATCGAGGGCAACTTCGACGACGCCCAGGCGATGGTCAAGGCCAGCTTCGCCGATCAGGCATTTCTCAACGGCACGCGGCTGGTGGCGGTCAACTCGATCAACTGGGCGCGGATCATGGCCCAGGTCGTCTACTACGTCGCCGCCGGCGTGGCGCTCGGTGCGCCGCATCGCGAGATCAGCTTCTGCGTGCCCTCGGCCAACTTCGGCAACGTCTTCGCCGGCTACATGGCCTACAAGATGGGGCTGCCGGTCAAGCAGTTCGTGATCGCCACCAACGCCAACGACATCCTGCACCGCACGCTCGCCGACAACGACTTCGCCAAGCGTGAACTCGCGGCGACCCTGGCGCCGTCGATGGACATCGTGGTGTCGTCGAACTTCGAGCGGCTGCTGTTCGACGCCTACGAGCACGACGGCGATGCGGTACGCGCGTTGCTCGAACGCTTCCAGCAAGAGCCCGCCGCGCTGGCCGAGGCGCCGCTGGCCCGGTTGCGCGAGAAATTCGCCAGCCATAGCGTCGACGACGCGACGATTCTCGAGGTGATTCGCGAGGCGCACCATCGCACCAAGGAGCTGCTCGACCCGCATACCGCCACCGGCTACCGCGCCGCCGAGGTCTGCCGGGCGGACGCCGCCACGCCGATGATCACCCTGGCCACCGCGCATCCGGCCAAGTTCGCCGATGCGGTGGTCAAGGCCGGTTTTTCCGGCGTGCCCCTACCGGCGCACATGGACGACCTGCTCGAGCGTGAGGAGCGCTACACGGTGCTGCCGGCCGAGCTGGCCGCGGTACAGGCCTTCGTCGCCGACAATCGCCGCACGCCGTAACGCCAATCCGCCGCTCCGCGCCCTGGGCCGCCCCGCGCGGTCCGGGCCAACGCAGTTTGCAGTCGTGGCCGAGTCGCAAGGAGCCATCGTGTCCGCCGTTATCATCGAATCCTCGACCGAATCCCCAAACAGCGACCTGCTGACGCGGCGCATCCTGGCGCGCCCGCGCGACGCGGCGCTCTATCGGCGCGGGCTCGACGCGGGGCTTTCCGAGCTGCAGGCACGGATCCTCGCCGGGCGGCTCGCCGGCTACCAGGGCGAGCTGGAACCGCTGGTGGCGCCCAGCCTGCGCCATCTCGAGCACCCCGAGCGGCTCACCGACGCCCGGCGCGGCGCCGAGCGCATCGCCCGGGCGGTCGCCGAGGGCGAGCATATCGGCATCCTCACCGATTACGACGTCGACGGCATCACCTCGCACGTGGTGATCCTCAGGACCCTGAACGAGCTGTTCGGGGTGCCGGCCTACAAGCTGCACAGCCTGATCGGCCACCGCATCAACGACGGCTACGGCATCAGCCTGCCGCTGGTCGAGCGAGCGCTGGCGCTATCGCCGCGGCCCAGCGTGATCATCACCGCCGACTGCGGCTCCTCGGACGAGCCGCGTATCGCCCGGCTGCGCGAGGCCGGCATCGATGTCATCGTCAGCGACCATCACGCCTTGCCGCTGGAGGGTCCGCCGGGCTCGGCCTATGCCACCATCAATCCGACCCGCGAGGACTGCGGCTTCCCCGATCCGACCATCGCCGGCTGCATGGTCGCCTGGCTGCTGATGTCGCTGGCCCGCGCGGTGCTGATCGAGATCGGCCACGTCTCGTCGTCGACGCCGAAGCTCTCGCCGTGGCTCTCCTATGTGGCGCTGGGCACCGTCGCCGATTGCGTCTCGCTGGGCGGCAGCGCCATCAACCGCGCGGTGGTGACCCAGGGGCTGGCGCTGATCAACCGCATGCAGTCGCCCTGCTGGCGGGTGATGGCCGAGCGCCTGGGCGCCGACAGCACGCCGTTCGACGCCGAGACGCTGGCCTTCCAGATGGGGCCGCGAATCAACGCCCGCTCGCGGCTCGACGATCCCTACGCGGCGCTGCACTTCATGCTGGCCGCCGACGACGCCAGCGCGCGCGAGCATCTCGAGGTCCTCGACCAGGACAACCAGTCGCGCAAGGCGATCGAGGCCGACATGACCGAGCTGGCCCGCGAACGCGCGATGGCCCAGCTAGCCGAGGGCGCCCGGGTGGTGATCGTCCATCTCGAGGATGGCCATGCCGGGGTGCAGGGCATCGTCGCATCGAGGCTGGTCCAGGCCTTCGGGCGTCCGGCGCTGGTGCTGACCCCGGCGGTAACGCCGGGCATGCTCACCGGCTCGGGGCGCTCGATCGACGGCCTGCATCTGCGCGACGCCTTGCAGCGCGCCTTCGAACTGGCGCCCGAGGCCCTGCCGCGCTTCGGCGGCCATCGTGGTGCGGCGGGCGTCGGCGTGCCCCACGAACGGCTCGCGGAGTTCTCCGCGGCCCTGCGCCAGGCGGTCGATGAACAGCTCGGCGAGTGCGAGTTGTACCCCTGCGTATATACCGACGGCGAGTTGCTGGCGGCCCAGCTGTGCCTGGCCACCCTCGACGAGCTCGAGCGGTTGGCGCCGTTCGGCCGTGAATTCGACGCGCCGCTGTTCGATGGCGAGTTCCTGGTCGACAACCTGCGGGTGGTCGGCGCCGACGGCAGCCATCTGATGCTCACTCTGAGCCAGGGCGCGGCCAGCGTTCGGGCGATCTGGTTTCGCGCATTGACGCCCGGCGAGCTGCCGGCGTTCGAGCTGGGCGCGCGGTTGCGCTGCGCCTACAAGCTGTCGCGCAACCGCTGGAAGGGGCGGGAGTCGTTGCAGCTGATGATCGAGCATGCCGAGCCGGTACACTGAATTTACTACTGCGCTCGATAGGCTGGCCGCCGGAGGTACTCGCTATCCTCATTGAGCAGCAAGTCAACTGCGGTAGCTGCGTTCCTGCGGCGACCAGCTTCTCTTCGCTCGTAACGTAAATACAGCGTCCCGCCGCCGCTTTAGTAATTGTCTTCAATAACTCGGCCACACGCCGGGGGTGGCCAGCTCCAGCAGGTGATCGTCGGGGTCGCGGAAGTAGAGGCTCTCGCCGCCGCGCGGCCAGTGGGTGCGCCCCTCGATTTCCACGCCGTGTTCGGCGAGCCGCGCTTGCCAGGCGCCGAGCTGGTCGGCGTCGACGGCCAGCGCCATGTGGCTGCGGCCTGCGCCGTCGTGGGGCGGGATGGTGCCCATCGCGTCCGGCAGGACGACGGTCTGCCCGGTCTCGCCGTGCAGGAACAGCAGCAGCACCGTCTGGTTGCCGACATCGTAGGCGGTGAAGCGATGATCGGCGGTGAACGGCGTAAGCCCCATCACCGATTCGAAGAAGTCGCGGGCGCGCGACATGTCGGCGACATACAGCGCCGTCTCGAGGACGCCGTTGAGGGTCGGCATAGGCTCTCCGGAAATGGCGGTATCCAGTGCAGCATAGCAATGCCGAAGCGATGAGGCGGAAAGAAGGGCGGGCTAGGCGTTGCGATAAAAGCGGCAGCACCCAGGCGGGTACTGCCAAGAAACATGTCCGTTCGACGCCGGCTTCTTCTAGCCTCGAGTATCACCCCCGGGGCATCCAGAACCACCAGACGATGGCCGCGATCAGCAGCACGCCGGTGAAATTGACGATCAACGTCATGTGATCTTCTCCTGCGTTCGGGTGGGTTTGAACAACCGCAGCCGATTGGCGTTGCTGACCACGGTCACCGAGGACAGCGACATCGCCACGGCGGCGATCACCGGCGACAGCAGCATGCCGGTGGCCGGGTAGAGCACGCCGGCGGCGATCGGGATGCCCAGGGCGTTGTAGCCGAACGCGCCCCACAGGTTTTGCTTGATGTTGGAAAGCGCGGCGCGGCTGATGGCGATGGCGTCGGCCACGCCGTGCAGCGAATTGCGCATCAGCGCGATGCCCGCCGACTCGATGGCCACGTCGGTGCCCTGGCCAATGGCGAAGCCGACGTCGGCGCGTGCCAGGGCCGGGGCATCGTTGATCCCGTCACCGACCATTCCCACGACTTCGCCCGACGCCTGCAGGCGCTCGACGGCGGCGTGCTTGTCCTCGGGCAGCAGGCCGGCGCGGAAATCATCGATGCCGGCCTCGCGGGCGATGGCCGCCGCGGTGGGTTCGGCGTCGCCGGTCAGCATGATCACCTTGAGTCCCTCGCCACGCAGACGCGCGATCGCCGCGACGGCATCGTCGCGCAACGGGTCGGCGATCGCGAACAGCGCCGCTAGCCGTCCGTCGATGGCCAAGTAGACCACCGTATTGGCCTGTGCCTCGTAACCCGCGACGTCGTCGCCGGCGGCCGTTAGATCGATGCCTTCGTCGCGCATCAGCGCGGCGTTACCCAGCAACAGACGCTCGCCCCGGGTGCCCTGGGCGGCGACGCCGCGTCCGGTCAGCGAGGCGAAGCCCTCGATGCTCGGCGGTGTCGCGTCACGGGATTCGGCGAAGCCGACCAGCGCGGTGGCCAGCGGATGCTCCGAGCCACGCTCCAGGGCCAGCGCCGCGGACAGCGCCCGATGCTCGTCGCCGAACGCCCGCCAGGCGGTGACGCGCGGCCGACCCTCGGTCAGCGTGCCGGTCTTGTCGACCACCAGCGTGGTCAGCCGGCTGGCGCTCTGCAGCGCCTCGCCATTGCGGATCAGCACGCCGTACTCGGCGGCCTTGCCGACCCCGATCATGGTCGAGATCGGCGTGGCCAGGCCCAGCGCGCAGGGGCAGGCGATAATCAGCACGGTGGTCGCGGCGACCAGCATGTGAATCAGGCGCGGCTCGGGGCCGAGGTTGAACCACACCAGCGCGGTGATCACGGCGATGATCATGACCGCGGGCACGAATACCGCCGCGACCCGGTCGGCCAGCCGGCTGATCGGCGGCCGCGAATTCTGGGCGCTGCGCACCTGCTCGATGATCCGCGACAGGCGGGTATGCCGGCCCACCCGGGTGGCTCGGTAGACCAGCGAGCCCTTGCCGTTCACCGTGCCGGCGGACAGCGCATCGCCGACGCCCTTGGCCACCGGCATCGGTTCGCCGGTGAGCGTCGATTCGTCGACGAAGCTTTCGCCCTCGATGACATCGCCGTCGACCGGCAGGCGTTCGCCGGGGCGCACGCGCAGCAGTTCACCCTCGGCGACCTCGTCGATGGCGACGTCGCGCTCCTGACCCTCGCGGATCACCCGTGCGCTGCGCGGTCGCAGGTCGAGCAGGTGCTTGAGCGCCTGCGAGGTCCGCCCCCGGGCACGCACTTCGAGCGCCTGACCGACGTTGATCAGCCCGACGATCATCAGCGAGGCCTCGAAGTACAGCGCACGGGCGGCCTCGGGAATGAACTCGGGCGCCAGTGCGACGACCATCGAGTAGAGCCAGGCGACGCCGGTGCCCAGTGCCACCAGCATGTCCATGTTGGCCTGATGGTGGCGCAGGGCCTTGAGCGCGCCGACGAAGAATCCCCGCCCGGCGCTCGCCAGCACGCCCAGCGTGCCCAGGCCCACGGCGACCCACAGCCAGCGCTCGACGCCCTCGAGCATCGGGTGGTGGAAGAACATCAGCACCATCAACGCGGCACCGGGAACCAGCGCCAGCCAGGTGTCGCGCAGCCGGCTGCGGTATTCGCGGGCCTCGTTGTCCTCGCGCTTGGCCTCGCCGCGCTCGATGTCCTCGATGACCTCGGCGCCGTAGCCCACCGCCTCGACGGTGGCGACCAGGGTCGCGGACGAGACGCGCCCATTGACCGTGGCGGTGCGGCTGGCGAAATTGACCTCGGCGCGCTCGACGCCGGCCACGGCGTCGAGCGCCTGCTGGATGGTGCGCACGCAACTGGCGCAGGTGATGCCCGACAGCGCCAGCTCGACGCTCTGGCGCGACTGCGCAGCGGGTTGTGAGTCGGACTCGCGGGTGGCTCGATCGTCGCTGGCATCGCTCCTGGCTGAGGCGCTTTCGCTGGCTTGCCCGTCGGCCTCGTCCGATGGCTCAGTCTCGTCCGCTGGGTAGCCGGCCTCGCGCAGCGTGACGTCGAGCAGGCCATCCGGCAGGTAGCTGTCGACGTCCAGGCGCCGAGCGCTCGGCTCGCCCGTCACGCGGGCCAGTGGGTCGCGGGCCTGGATCGCTTCGCGCATGCGCTTGACGCAGCCCTGGCACGACATCGCCGGGATCGTGCGCTCGCGATGGACAAAGGCAGCGGGTTCGGCGCCGAAGCCGGCCTCGCGTACTGCGGCGATGAGCGACGCGCTGGGCAATTGGCTCGACACGCTGAGCCAGCCGTGGGCGGGCTCGCCGACCACCTCGGCGGCATCATCGCGGGCGTTAAGGGCGCGGCGTATCTTGCTCACGCAGCCCTGGCAACTGATTCCGGAAACGCGCAGCGCCAGCGGCGCACCGGGCATGGGGATCGCCTGGTAGCCCGCGGCCTCGATCGCCGCGACTACCTCAGCGACTTCGCGATCGGTGGTGATCCTTGCCAGGCGCGTGTCGAGTTCGATCACGGCCCGCGCGTCCAGCGCCTCGAGTGCGCGCCGCGTGCGGGCCACGCAGCCGCCACAGGTCAGACCGTCGAGGGCCAGCGACCAGGTCGTTGCGCGTTGTTCGACGGCATCGTTCATGAGCGCTCCTCGTGTGGTTCTCGCGGCTGATTCCAGTGTTCGATCAGTTGGCAGATGGTGTTGCCGTCCGGGGCGCCATCGGGCATCTCGGCCCAGTTGCTCAGGGCGCTCTCCATGCGTGCGGCCAATTGCTCGAGTTCGCGAATGCGCTGCTTGATCTCGGGCAGGCGTGCGGCGAGCAGGTCGCGGACCATGGGGCACGGCGAATCGCCGTGATCGGCGTGACCGAGGATCTCGCCGATCTCCTTGAGGCTGAAGCCCAGCGTGCGGGCACGCTGGATGAAGCGCAGCCGGGTCAGCGAGTCGTTGCCGTAGCGCTGGTAGCCGTTATGCGGATCGCGTTCGGGGTGCAGCAGCCCTTCGCGGGTGTAGTGGCGCACCGTCTCGGCGGTGACGCCGGCGCTGCGGGCCAGTTCGATGACTTTCATGGCGCCTCCTGGGCAGGCTCTTGGCAGAGAGTCTAGAACCTAGAGGTAACACATAGGTCAAGGGCAAGGCCGGAGGATCGGTAAAACCGCCAGGCGAAACACAGCGATTCCGTGCTATCCAGCGTGGCATGCGGCCTGGCGAAAAGAGCGCGCGCCGCCTTCGACTAATGGATAGGTGTCGCAGACAATTAAAACGGCCGTTTGTTCTTGACTTGATTTCATCGATCAGCCAAAACGACTAAGACTGCCATTGCCTGGTACGAGCAATACCATCATCACGCCAGCGTCATCATGAATAGGGAACGGAACATCATGCAAAACAATATCAACAAGCTCGCCATCGCGATCGCCGCTGCCTCGGCGGCGCTGATCTCGGGACAGGCTGCGGCCGGCGGTTTCCAGCTCAACGAGCAGAGCGTCAGTTCGCAGGGCACGGCGTTTGCCGGACGTACGTCGAACGTCACCGACGCCTCGATCGTCTTCGGCAACCCGGCGGGGATGTCATTCCTCGATCGTGCCCAGATCACCGCCGGGGCCACCTACCTGAACGTCAATACCGATATCGACAATGCGTCAGGGACCACGGCGCTGGGTACGCCGGTGACGCCGGCCTCCAACGAGGGCGATATGGTCCCGAGCGAGACGATTCCGTTCGGCTATTTCGTGCAGCCGATCAACGACCACCTGCATTTCGGCCTGGGCGTCTACGCACCGTTCGGCGTGGTAACCGATTACGAGGACGACTTCGAGGGCCGTTACTTCGGCAACTACAGCGACGTCAAGGTGATGACCGTCCAGCCGACCTTGTCGATCAAGTTCAGCGATCAGCTCTCGGCCGGTTTCGGCATCACCTACAACCGTATCGAGGGTGAGTTGGAGAGCGCCACCTATGGCGGTCCCTTCGGTGATGGTAGCTTCAACGTCCAAGGTGACGACGAGGCGTTCGGCTTCACCTTCGGCATGATGTACAAGCCGGTCGAGTCGACCACGCTGGGTGTGACCTATCGTTCGGATGTCGACTACGAACTCGAAGGTGATGCTGAAATCAATAATGTCTATCCCGGCGCCGGCCCGGGCACTCTCCCGAATGCTTCCTACGATGCGGGGCTGGACATCACGCTGCCCGAGACCATCGACTTCTCGGTGACCCATGACCTGAACGATCGCTGGACGGTGATGGCCGGTGCCGCACTGGTCAAGTGGAGTAGCTTCGACAGACTAGTCATCGAAAATGACAGCCCCTTGGGCGATCAAACCGAAAATCAGGATTACGAGGATGCCTGGCAGTACGCGCTGGGTGTGGCCTACCACGTCAACCCGGCGGTGACGCTGCGCGGCGGGGTCGCCTATGACGAATCGCCGATCAGCGACGAAGTGCGCACCGTGCGCGTGCCGTCCGGCGACCGGACGATCTTCTCGCTGGGCGCCGGCTGGACACCGACCCCCAACCTGACGCTGGACTTTGCCTACACCTACCTGACCGAGGATACGGCCCCGGTGAGTCAACAGTCGCAAACTACTGCCGCAAGCTACGAGGCCGACTACGAGAACGAAGCCCATGGCTTCGGCGCGCAGGCGACCTATCGCTTCTAAATCCCATCGCGTTAACGAGAAACCCGGCCGAATGGCCGGGTTTTTTGTGGCTGTAACTTCTATCGTATAAAAGCGGGCCGGGAGCTGGCTCCCGGCACCGAGACTAGAAGTTGTAGCGCACCAGCAGATCGGTCTCGTCGTTGCCGATATCGGCGTTGCCGTCGGCATCCACCGAGTCGTCGAACTTGCGCTCCACGGCGACGATCAGGTTCTCGTCGAAGGTCAGCCAGGCGGCACCGGCCAGGTAGAAGGCGCTGCGTGCCTGGGAATCGGCGTGCTCGAGTCGGTTGAACCCGCTATACAGCTGTACCGTGCCCGGGACCTGGTCCTTGACGTTGTACAGCGCTACGCCCTCGTAGCCGCGCGCTTCGTCGATGATCCCGTCGGCCTCGCTGGTACCGCTGAAGCTGCCGTCGCGAATCAGGTTGCGGTATTCGCCACCGGTCAACGCGAAGTACCAGTTGCCCGGCGTCCAGCGGGCCGCCAGCAGGCCGGCATCGACGTTCTCCGAGGTGGTGGCGCCCGCGACCTTGCCGTCGATATCGCTGTGCGTATAGGTGGCACCGAACGACCAGTCCTCGCTGGGCTTGTAGACCACCGCGCCCTGGCCGGTGTAGTTGCGCTCGTAGCCGTTCAGGTTGCCGGTGTAGCCGGCATTGGTGGGTACGTCGTCACGCGAACTCTGGTAGAGCACGCCGACCGTCCAGTCGCCGAAGGTGTTCTTGTAGGAAACCGCGTTGTCGGGGCGGCCGTTGCCCTCGAAGCCGCCGTCGCCGGCCGCGCCGTTGAAGCTGCCCTGGGCGGTGGCGCCGTTGTACCAGAACCAGTCGGTCCAGTAGGCGACCATGTCGTACCACAGTGAATACTGCTTGCCGACCAGCACGGTGCCGTAGTCGTCGTGGCTCGCCCCGGCGTAGAGCAGACGCTTGTAGTGGGCGTCGGTGCCATCCTCGAAGAATGGATCGAAGCCCCATTCGGCGCGGGCGATGGATGACCAGCCGCCCTGGAAGTTGTGTTCATGGATCAGCCGTACGCGCGAACCGGCGTTGACCGGGTCGTGGTCGTCGTCGACCTCGTCGACGAAGCTGCTGCCGGCTGCGATGCGGCCGCTGAAGGTCAGCTTGTCGCTGGTGGTTTCGTAAACGGTGACGGCCTGCGCCTGCTGTGCGGTCAGGGCGGCGGCGATGGCGACGGCCAGCCCGGTGAGCTTGTGATTATTGAACATGACGAACCTTGTGAGTCGTTGTGTTTCTTGTTTTCCGCGGGTAGCGGAGGGGCCTGCGGATACTACTGACCGGCGAGGAATTCCTTCAGCGACAGTTGCCGGTCGCTGTCCTGATCCAGGGTGCCGAAGCCGGCCATCAGATCGGTATCGGTGCGCGCCTCGCTGGGATCGATGCTGCCATTGTCGTCGGCATCGAGTTCATGGAAGCGGGCGACCTGAGCCGGTGGCGCGCTCATTTCCAGCTTGCCACGCGCGAAGCTGCCCTCACCGTCGCCGGCCGGGGTGTAGCCCTGGCAGCCGGCCAGGGCCAGCAGGCTGGCGAGGGTGAGAAGTCCGGTTCTCTTGCGCATCTAAAAGCTCCTCTAGGGAGTGTGTTTTGGGGCAAGTGCCCCACCAAACGGCCGCAGGCGTTCCTGGCAGGCGCCGTGAGCGCCTGCAGCCGAAATCGATTGTTCTTGGAGTTACTGCGGATCAGGCGGCGTCGTCGATGAAGGCGGCCCTCATCAGTTCCTGGGTGTAGCGCTCGCGCGGGTTGGCGAAGATCGCTTCGGTGGGACCCTGCTCGACCACCTGGCCCTCCTTCATCACCAGCACGGTGTCGGCCAGTGCACGCACCACCGAAAGATCGTGGCTGATGAACAGGTAGGTCAGGTCGTGTTTCTGCTGCAGGTCGCGCAGCAGGTCGATCACCGTGACCTGCACCGAGCGGTCCAGCGCCGAGGTGGGCTCGTCGAGCAGCAGGAATTCCGGCTTGAGCACCAGCGCCCGGGCGATGGCGATACGCTGACGCTGGCCGCCGGAGAACTCGTGGGGATAGCGATTGCGCATCGCCGGGTCGAGCGCGACTTCCTTGAGCGCCTCGATCACCTGCGCTTCGCGCTGGCGCCGGTTGAATTCGGGGTGATGCACTTGCAGCCCCTCGCTGATCACTTCGCCGACGGTCATGCGCGGCGACAGCGAACCGAAGGGATCCTGGAAGACCACCTGCATGCGCGCGCGCAACGGACGCATGCCGCTGGTGTCGAGGTTGGCGATATCGCTGCCGTCGAAGCGGATGTCGCCGCGGCTTTTGAGCAGCCGCAACAGCGCCCGGCCCAGCGTCGACTTGCCCGAGCCGGACTCGCCGACGATGCCCACGGTCTGCCCGCGGCGGATGGTCAGGTCGATGCCGCGCACCGCCTCGAAGTACTCGCTGTCGCGGAACAGGCGTTTCTTGAGCGCAAAGCGTACGCGGACGTCTTTCGCCTCGAGCAGCACCGGCATGGTCTCGTCGATCGGCGCCTTGCGACCGTGCGGGTCGGCATCGATCAGCATGCGCGTGTAGTCGTGTTGCGGATTGCCGAACACCTCGGCGGTGGCGCCGCTTTCGACCAACTCGCCGCGGCGCATCACGCATACCCGGTCGGCGAAGTGACGGACGATTCCCAGGTCGTGGGTGATGAACAGGATCGCCATGCCGTAGCGCGCCTGCAGGTCCTTGAGCAGTGCCAGGATCTGCGCCTGAACGGTGACGTCGAGCGCGGTGGTCGGTTCGTCGGCGATCAGCAGCTCCGGCTCGCAGGCCAGCGCCATGGCGATCATCACCCGCTGGCGCTGGCCGCCGGAAAGTTCGTAGGGGTAACTGTCGATGCGCCGGGCGGGTTCGGGAATGCCGACCTGTTCGAGCAGCTCGACGACCTTGGCGCGTGCCTGCCGGCCCCTGAGCCCGCGGTGCTTTTCCAGTACCTCGGCGACCTGACGGCCGATGCGGTGCAGCGGGTTGAGCGAGGTCATCGGCTCCTGGAAGATCATCGAGATCGCGTTGCCGCGAATGCGCCGCATGCGCTTGGGCGTGACCTTCAGCAGGTCCTCGCCCTTGAAGCGGATGGCGCCGGACGTCTGGGCCAGCTCGGGCAGCAGGCGCATCGCGGCGGTCGATGACACCGACTTGCCGGAGCCCGATTCGCCGACCAGCGCCAGCGTCTCGCCGGGCTTAATGGCGAAACTCACCCCCTTGACCGCGGAGACCGTGCCGGTGGGCAGTTGGAAGTCGACCGTCAGGTTGTCGATTTCAAGCAGATTGTCAGCCACGGTCACCTCAGCGTGTTTTCGGGTCGAGGGCGTCGCGCAACCCATCGCCCAGGAAGTTGAGACAGAACAGCGTCAGCGCGAGGAACACCGACGGCACCAGCAGCAGCCACGGTGCGCTCTGCATCATGTCGGTGCCCTCGGAGATCAGCACGCCCCAACTGGTCAGCGGTTCCTGCACGCCGAGGCCGAGGAACGACAGGAAACTCTCGAGCAGGATGACCTTGGGCACGGTGAGCGTGACGTAGACGATCACGGGGCCGATGGCGTTGGGGATCAGGTGGCGGGTGACGATCTTGCGATCGCGCACGCCCAGCGCGTGGGCGGCCTCGATGAACTCGCGCTGCTTGAGCGCCAGCGTCTGGCCGCGCACGATGCGCGCCATGTCGAGCCATTCGACCGCGCCGATGGCGGCGTAGATCAGGAAGATGTTGCGCCCGAACACCACCATCAGCAGGATCACCAGAAACATGAACGGCAACGAGTACATGATGTCGACGAAGCGCATCATGTAGCTGTCCAGGCGTCCGCCGACGTAACCGGAGATGGCGCCGTAGAGCACCCCGATCACCAGGCTGACGAAGCTCGCCACCAGCGCCACCGACAGCGACACGCGACCGCCGTAGAGGGTGCGGGTGAGCAGGTCGCGGCCGTTGGCGTCGGTACCCAGGAAATGGCCGCCCTCGAGGCTCGGCGCGGCGCTGAAGGCGCTCCAGTCGACTTCGGCGAGTCCCCAGGGCAGTAGATAGGGGCCGATCAGGCAGGTCGCGGCGATCACGATCAGCAGCACCAGGCTGACCATCGCCGCCTTGTTCTGCTTGAGGCGCCGCCAGGCGTCCCGGCCGAGGCTTTCGCCGGCGACCGCGCCGGCTTCGGGGTCGGGCTCGGCGGGTGGGTTGGGGCCGCCGGCCGGCATGTTGTGGCCGCTGTAGGGCGTGGTATCGGTGGTCATGGCGTTACATCCCTGGCCGGTCAGTCGTCATAGCGGATTTGCGGATCGAGCGCGGAGTAGATCAGGTCGACGAGCAGGTTCATCAGCACGATCAACGCGCCATAGAACACCACCGTGCCCATCACCAGGGTGTAGTCGCGGTTGAGCGCGCCCTGCACGAAGTAGCGGCCGATGCCGGGAATGCCGAAGATCTGCTCGATCACCACCGAGCCGGTGATGATCCCGGCGATCGCCGGGCCCAGATAGGAGGTCACGGGCAGCAGCGCCGGGCGGATGGCGTGGCGCCAGATCACCTGGCGCTCGGAGAGCCCCTTGGCACGCGCGGTGCGGATGTAGTGGCTTCCCAGCACCTCGATCATGCTGGCGCGCATCATCCGCGCGATATAGGCGATCTGCTGGATCGACAGGGCGATCACCGGCAGCACCAGGTTGGGCAGCGCGCCGCCATTCCAGCCGCCGGCCGGCAGCCAGGCGAGCAGCACGCCGAATACCAGCGCCAGGATCGGCGCGATCACGAAGTTGGGCACCGCGATGCCGGCCAGCGCCACGCTCATCACCGCGTAATCTACGCCTGAGTTGCGTCGCAACGCGGCGAATATCCCCAGCGGCAGGCCGAGCAGCAGCGCCAGCAGGATCGCCAGGCCACCGATCTCGAGACTCACCGGGAAGCCCTGGGCGATCAGTTCGGTGACCGAGAAGTCCTTGTACTTGAACGACGGTCCGAAATCGCCCTGCAGCAGGTTGCCCATGTAGCGCAGGTACTGCATCGGCAGCGGCTCGTCGAGATGGTAGGCCGCCTTGAGGTTGGCCTCGATCTCGGGCGGCAACTGGCGCTCGCCATCGAACGGGCCACCCGGGGCGACGCGCATCAGGAAGAACGAGATGGTGATCACCACCAGCATCGTGGGGATGGCCTGCAGCAGCCGCTTCAGCGTATAGCTCAGCATTGGGCGCCCCCCTTGAGGTCGGCGAAGCGCCAAGGGGCACCGGTAAGGCAGCAGTACCATTGACGATACAAGGGCCTGGGCGAAGAGGCACGGTAGGGCAAGGGTCTAGTCCTCGGCATGGAATAGCGAAGGGGTAAGCGTTGCTTGGCGTCGGCGGCCAGCCCCGGGACGGGCCGGCCAGACGGCTATCAACCGGTCACGCAGCGAAGCCGATCGCGTCCGTCGAATAGCGGCAGCGATCCGGCGCTGCGGCGGACAGGGTCCGCCGCAGGCCTGGCGGGGCGTTACTGGTCGAAGGTGACCCAGCGCGAGGGGTGGTCGTCCTCGGCATTGTCCTGCCAGCCGCTGATCGACGGGTCCACCAGATTGCGCGTCACGTAGTAGAGCAGGGGCGCCAGGGCGTAGTCGTCGAGTGCCACGTTCTCGGCCTGCTGCAGGAACTGCTGGCGCTTGTCGAGATCCAGCGTGTTGGCGGCCTTGTCGAGCAGCTTGTCGTACTCGGGGTTGGAGTAGGCGCCGTAGTTGTTGCCGACACCGCTGCGCAGCAGGGTCAGGAAGTTCTCGGCGTCGTTGTAGTCGGCGATCCAGCCGGCCCGGGCGATGTCGAAGTCGCCTTGCTGGATGGTCTGGTAGTGGACGGTGGCCTCGGCGTTGGTCATCTCGACCTCGACGCCGAGCGGCTTCCACATCGCCGCCAGGGCGATGGCGATCTTCTTGTGCTCATCGGAGGTGTTGTAGCGAAGCTGCAGGTGCAGCGGATTGTCCGGGCCGTAGCCGGCGTCCTTGATCAGCTGCTTGGCCTTGGCCAGGCGCTCCTGGTAGTCGCCGTCGACGCCATCCATGTGCTGGACGTCGTAATGACTGGTACCCGGCGGGACCAGCGAGTAGGCGTCCTTGAAGCTGCCGGCCATGATCTGCTCGGAAAGCACCTTGCGCCGCACCACCAGGTTGAGCGCTTCGCGGATGCGCTCGTCGGCGGTCGGCCGGCCTTCGCGATTGTTGAGCACGTAGTAGTAGGAACCCAGCATCGGGCTCAGGTGGGTAGCCTTCGGCAGGTTGTCCTTCAGCCACTGATAGCGGCTCGACGGATAGTCGCGGATGATGTCCAGCTCGCCGGCGCGAAAGCGCGAGATGGCGGCGTTGCGATCCTCGGTGGTGAAGTAGTTGACGCCATCCAGGGAGACGTCGGAGGCGTCGTAGTATTCGGGATTCTTCTCGACGCTGATGCGCGACTGCGAGATCCACTCGACCGGCTTGAAGGCGCCGTTGGTGACGATGTTCTCCATCTTGATCCAGGCATCGCCGTACTTCTCGACGGCATGCTTGGGCACCGGGTAGGCGGTGTAGTGGGTCAGCAGCTGCAGGAAGTAGGGCGTCGGCGACTCGAGGGTGACCTTGAGGGTCTTGCCGTCATCCAGCGATTCGGCGCCGATCGCGTCGAGCGGCTTGTCACCGGTGTTGACCGCCTCGGCGTTCTTGATCGGGTAGAGCAGATAGGCGTACTTCGAGGCGCTGGCCGGGTCGAGAAGATGCTGCCAGCCGAACACGAAGTCCTCGGCGGTGACCGGTTCGCCGTCCGACCACTTGGCACCCTCGCGCAGATGGAAGGTGTAGGTCTTGCCGTCTTCGGAGACCTCCCAGTCGGTGGCCATGCCGGGGATGACCTCGCCCTTGGGGTTTTCCTTGAGCAGGCCCTCGTAGACGTCCATGAGGATCTGCGATTCCCACACCCCGCCGGATACCTGCGAGGTGTCGAAGGAGGCGAGCTCGCCCATGACTCCGATGTTCAGAGTTTCGGCATACAGCGGGCTGGCCATCAGGCCGGTGGACAGGGCGATGGCGGCGATCAGCGAACGACGTTTGAAGTGCATATCGAGTCCTGGATGGTTGTTGTTGTCCCGATGACGGGCCGAGCCCTTAGCAGGCTCGCTAAAGTCATGAACTTGTCAGACCATCTCGCTACGCCGGGACGATGTCCATTGCGAATTTTGAATACGGGTTTTCGGATTATGCATAGCCGCTCTATGGCGGGACGTACACGACGATAGCCGGCTGCTGGCGCTGGCCGCCGCCGCCGACTCGCGCCCGGCGTGGCGGATGACGGTGCTGTCCGGGTTGGCTACAATGTCGATCTTCTTTCATGCGCCGGGTTTTTGCCCGGCGCCTTCGACTGCGGCGTCTTTGCACGCCAACACGGGACGACCATGCAAGAGATCAATCCGGTCAATCAGCAGATCAAGGACCTGTCCGAACGGACAGACGTCCTGAGGGGGTATCTTTGACTATGCCGAGAAGAAGGATCGGCTAGAGGAGGTCACCCGCGAGCTCGAGAATCCGGACGTCTGGAACGATCCGGACCATGCCCAGAAGCTGGGCAAGGAGCGCTCGACGCTCGAGCAGATCGTCGCCACCATCGACCAGTTGGACCAGGGCCTTGGCGACAACGCCGACCTGCTGGAACTGGCGGTGATGGAAGAGGACGACGATACCGTCGACGAGGTCCGTAAGGAGCTCGACCAGCTTGAGGCGGCACTCGAGAAACTCGAATTCCGGCGCATGTTCTCCGGCGAGATGGACGCCAACAACGCTTATCTCGACATCCAGGCCGGCTCGGGCGGTACCGAAGCCCAGGACTGGGCCAACATGCTGCTGCGCATGTACCTGCGTTGGTGCGAGCACCATGGCTTCAAGACCGAGATCGTCGAGCTTTCCGCCGGCGAGGTGGCCGGCATCAAGTCGGCGACGATCCACGTCCAGGGCGAGTACGCCTTCGGCTGGCTGCGTACCGAAACCGGCGTGCACCGGCTGGTGCGCAAGAGTCCGTTCGACTCCGGC
Organism: Halomonas sp. HP20-15; assembly: GCF_033446685.1. Taxonomy (NCBI): domain Bacteria; kingdom Pseudomonadati; phylum Pseudomonadota; class Gammaproteobacteria; order Oceanospirillales; family Halomonadaceae; genus Halomonas; species Halomonas sp. HP20-15. The sequence goes on from NZ_JAWQLY010000003.1 coordinate 56,314, forward strand.
GGCCGCCGCCACACCTCGTTCGCCTCGGTGTTCCTGTCGCCGGAGATCGACGACAGCTTCGAGGTCGAGATCAACCCCGCCGATCTGCGCACCGATACCTATCGCTCCAGCGGCGCGGGCGGCCAGCACGTCAACACCACCGACTCGGCGGTACGTATCACCCACGAGCCCACCGGAATCGTCGTCTCGTGCCAGAACCAGCGCAGCCAGCACGCCAACCGCGACTTCGCCATGAAGCAGTTGAAGGCCAAGCTGTGGGAACTCGAGATGCAAAAGCGCAACGCCGCCAAGCAGGAAGCCGAGGACAGCAAGGCCGACATCGGCTGGGGCAGCCAGATCCGTTCCTATGTGCTCGACGACCAGCGCATCAAGGATCTGCGTACCGGCGTGCAGTCGAGCAATTGCGAGAAGGTGCTCGACGGGGATCTCGATCAGTACATAGTAGCCAGCCTCAAACAGGGCCTTTGAGCGACGCTATTGCGCTCGACGAGGCGGCGTTGCGGCGGTGCTCATCATGCTCATGGACAACCGCGTCCATAGCGCTGATTTCGCGCCGCCACGACTGGCCTCGCCGTCGCTCATGACGCGTCTCACGTCTCGATCCGAGTGGCGCACCCGTCGCGCCACAACCGTAGCGACCTTCCATAGACAGGCAGAACCATGGCGAATCAGGACAACCCGCAATCATCCCCCGAGGCCCAGGACGAGAACCGCCTGATCGCCGAGCGTCGCGCCAAGCTGGCCGCGCGCCGCGAGCAGGCTGCCGCCCAGGGCGGCAGCGCCTTTCCCAATGACTTCCGCCGCGATAGCCTGGCCGACGAACTGCAGGCCGAGCTGGGTGACAGGGACAAGGCCGAGCTCGAGGCGCTGGGCCGCGAGGCGGCGGTCGCCGGGCGCATCCTGCGCAAGCGCGGGCCGTTTCTGGTGATCCAGGACGTCTCCGGGCAGATCCAGCTCTACGTCGACAAGAAGGGCCTGCCCGAGGACGTGCTCGAGGACGTCAAGGGCTGGGACATCGGCGACATCGTCGCCGCGCGCGGACCGGTGCACAAATCCGGCAAGGGCGATCTCTACGTCAAGATGGACAAGGCCCAGTTGCTGACCAAGAGCCTGCGCCCGCTGCCCGACAAGTTTCACGGCCTGACCGACATGGAGGCGCGCTACCGCCAGCGCTATGTCGACCTGATCATGAACCCCGAGTCGCGCCGGGCCTTCGAGGTGCGCGCCGGGGTGATCGCCTCGATCCGGCGTTTCTTCGAGGCGCGCGGCTTCATGGAGGTCGAGACGCCGATGCTGCAGCCGATTCCCGGCGGGGCGACGGCGCGGCCGTTCATCACCCATCACAACGCGCTGGACATCGACATGTACCTGCGCATCGCTCCCGAGCTGTACCTCAAACGGCTGGTGGTGGGCGGCTTCGAGCGGGTCTTCGAGATCAACCGCAACTTCCGCAACGAGGGGCTGTCGACGCGCCACAACCCCGAGTTCACCATGCTCGAGTTCTACTGGGCCTACGCGGACTACAAGGATCTGCTCGACCTGACCGAGGCGATGATCAGGGGCGCCGCCGAGGAGGTGCTGGGCACCACCGTGCTGAACTATCAGGGCACCGAGTACGATCTGGGCCGGCCGTTCCGGCGCCTGACGCTGCGCCAGGCGATCCTCGAACATGGCGACAATCTCACCGACGGCGATATCGACACGCTGGAGGCGGCGCGGGCCACCGCCGAGCGCCTCGGCATCCAGGTCAAGCCCGGCTGGGGCCTGGGCAAGCTGCAGACCGAGATCTTCGAGGAGGTCGCCGAGCACCGTCTCGACCAGCCGACCTTCATCATCGAATATCCGGCCGAGGTCAGCCCGCTGGCGCGGCGCAACGATGCCGATCCGTTCGTCACCGACCGCTTCGAGTTCTTCGTCGGCGGGCGCGAGATCGCCAACGGCTTCTCCGAGCTCAACGACGCCGAGGACCAGGCCGAGCGCTTCGCCGCCCAGGTCGCCGAGAAGGACGCCGGCGACCTCGAGGCGATGTACTACGACGCCGACTACGTGCGTGCGCTTGAGTACGGGCTACCGCCGACCGCCGGCGAGGGCATCGGCATCGACCGGCTGGTGATGCTGTTCACCGATAGCGCCTCGATCCGCGACGTGCTGCTGTTTCCCGCCATGCGTCCGGAATAGCCCGGCCGCAAGCGCGCCGGTGGACGGAATGATTGGTAAGCGGCGCCGCGAGCGCCCATAATGAGCGGCGTTTCGACGGCGTGCCGCGCACGTCGAGACACTGCTGCCGCTTCGGCAAGCGTTCCCGGACAAGTCTGCCGAGGCCCGTCTGTCGAGGAGCCCGTCTGTCGAGGAGAAAGAGACGATGAAACTGCTCAACCGTTCCGCGCTGAGCGTCAAGCCTACCCAGGCGTTCGTCGACTGGGTCAACTCGCTGGAACCGACCGTCGGCGAGGACGACCTGACACTCGACGACGTCGACAGCGAAAGCACCGTCTATCTGATTCCCGAGATGGATACGCCGGAAGCGCTGGCCGACTATGTGCGCGAACGCCACCTCGACATTCTCGAGAACGAACTGCGGGCCTGGGAGGAAGACACCCGGCAATGGCCCGACAGCCTAAATTGGGCGCTGTTCGAGCGCTTCGTGGTGGTCGAGCACAGCTACCTGGCGCTCGATCTCGAGGACGACGAGCCCATCGAGATCTCCGATATTGACGATGAGTTGCTGCTCGAAACCGACGAGGACTGAGATCGTCGGTGAGCCGCTCGAGATATCCCCGCTACGCCCCTGAGCTCGTTTCGCTTGCGCCTGTCGGCAGCCGGAATCGTCCGGCATGCTGATGAGCCGGCTGTTCGAAACCCGCCCCGGCGACACCGGGCTGCCCGGTCCGCAGCGTCGCCTGGCGATGCTGGTTCTGGTGCTGGGTACCCTGATGGCGGTGTTCGACGGCGGCATCGTCAACATCGCGTTGCCGACCCTCGCGCGTGAACTCGACGTCAGCGAATCCCGCGCGGTGTGGATCACCAACATCTATCAGCTGGTCAGCGCCTCGACGCTGCTGGCCTTCGCCGCGCTGAGCCGCTTGATCGGCCGCCATCGACTGTATATCGGCGGCCTCGGCGTGTTCACGCTGGCCTCGCTCGCCTGTGCCTTGTCACGCAGTTTCGAATGGCTGGTGGTGTCGCGGATGGTTCAGGGCATCGGCGCGGCGGCCATGCTGAGCATCGGCCCGTCGATGTATCGGGTAATCTTCCCGCCGCGCCTGCTCGGCTCGGCGATCGGCCTGGGGGCGCTGGTGGTGGCCTTCGGCATCGCCTTCGGGCCGTCGTTGGGCGGCGGCATCCTGTACCTGGCAAGCTGGCCATGGCTGTTCGCCATCAACGTGCCGATCGGCATCGCCGCACTGGCCCTGGCGCTGCGCGCGCTGCCCCGCGAAGCACCCGAGGCGGGGCGTTTCGACTGGCCCGGCGCGCTGCTGTCGATGGTCATGGTCAGCGGCTTCGTGTTCGCCCTCGATCGTATCGGCCACGGCAATGCCAATTCGGCGGCGCTGCTGCCGCTCGCGGCGAGCCTGGGTTGCCTGGCGCTGTTCGTCTGGCGTCAGCGCCGTGCGATGAGCCCGCTGGTGCCGCTGGTGATCTTTCGCGAGCCGCGCTTCAGCGTGGCGGCGGTAATCTCGATGCTGGCGTTCATCGCCCAGGGTGCGTCGTTCGTCGGCCTGCCGTTCCTGTTCCAGAGCGTGATGGGCCTGAGCCCGATCGCCGCGGCGGTACTGTTCACGCCCTGGCCGCTGGCGCTGATGCTGACCGGCCCGTTCGCCGGCCGCCTGGCGGATCGTTTCAACCCGACGCTGATCTCGTCGCTGGGGCTGACGATCTTCCTGCTCGGCATGCTGTCATTGGCCATGCTCGGCGATACGGCGGTGCCCGGCGACATCGCCTGGCGGGTGGCGCTGTGCGGGATCGGCTACGGGATCTTCCAGGCACCCAACAATCGCGAAATGATCGGCAGCGTGGCGCTCGAGTACAGCGCCAACGCCTCCGGCGTACTGGCCTCGGTGCGGACCTTCGGCCAGGCGCTGGGTACCGCGATGGTCGGCATGATGCTGGCGCTGTCGTTCGGCTCGCTGTCCCTGGCGCTGTGGGCGTGCTGCGCCTTCGTCGTGGTGGCCCTGGCGCTGAGCCTGTGGCGTGTGCCGTTGGCGAAACGCGGCCGCACGGCTTGAGCGAGTCTTATCCAGCGCGCGGCTTATCCTGCGCGGGGCTTAGACGTTACAATGAAGCGCTTGCGACCCGGGAGGAGACGCCATGAGTGTTCAGGCACGAATCGAAGACAAGCTGAGCTCGCTCGAGCCGGTCCATCTGACCGTCGAGAACGAGAGTCACATGCATAGTGTGCCGGCCGACTCGGAAACCCACTTCAAGGTCACGCTGGTGTCCGAGCGTTTCGACGGACTGATGCCGGTCAAGCGTCATCAGCAGATCTACGCGGCACTGGCCGACGAGCTGGCCGGCCCGGTGCACGCTCTGGCCCTGCACCTGTATACCCCCGCCGAGTGGCAGGCACGCGGCAATGCGCGTCCCGATTCGCCCAATTGCCGAGGCGGCAGTGGTCGCTGACGCGGCGACCGGGCCCATGGGCGAACCGCAGCGCTCGCAATACCTGGAGGCGATGGGGCTGACCGCCTGGGTCAGCCGCTATCGGCTGCCCAACGCCCTGGAGACGCCGCGCTGCGAGTGGCAGGAAGCGCCCGACGAACCGCGCCAGCCGCCGGCAAAACGCCTGCATGCGCTGCTCGACGACGCCAACGAGGCTGCCGCGCAAGCGCCGCCGCAGCCAGCCGCCGCGATTGACGCGACCCCCACACCGCGGGCCGGTGCGCCGATCAAGCGCGCCCGGGCGCTGCTCGGCGAGCCGCCAGCCGATGAGCCGCAACCCGCTGAGCTGAAGGCGCCGCCAGTGGCCGTAGATCCGCCGGTCGGCTCACCTGACCACAGCGCGGAGGAGGCGCCCGGCGAGGCGCTGCGTTTCACGCTGCAGGTCGCCGCGCTCGAGGGGCGCTGGCTGGTCCTGCAGGTCGCCGATGGCGCGCCGCCGGCCGACGCCCGGCGGCTGCTGAGCAATCTGTTCAAGGCCGCCACCATCGAGACCGCGCAACCGCCGGTCTTCGAAACCTTCCGTTGGCCGTTGATGGACGATATCCCGGCGCAGGCGCCGTTCGAGGAGGCCCGCGAGGGCCTGCGGGCATTCATCGAGGGTCGTCGCCGGCGCGGTTGGCAGCCCGAGCGGCTGCTGCTGTTCGGCGCTCACGACGATCTCGAGCGGGTGCTGGAGATCGTCGAGGGCCGCAGTCGGCTGCTCGAGATTCCCGCCTGGTGCGGCCCCGCACTGGACGAGCTGATCGTATCGGCCGATGCCAAGCGGGCGTTGCTGCCGCTGCTGGCGGAGTGGCGTGAGGCTTGGCATCGCGGTGCGAGCCACGTTGAAGACAGGGCAGGCGATGACAGGGCGGGTGATGACTGAGCTACGGCTGAGCAGGCTGACCCCGGGCGACATCGACGAGCTGGCCGAACTCGAACGCCTGGGGCAGCCCCACCCCTGGCGCGAGGCGTGGCTCAGCGAGGCGCTCGACGACGGCCATGCCGAATGCTGGGGCGTGCATGGCGAGGGCGGCGCGCTGGTGGGTCATGCCATACTTTACCGATTGCCGTTCGAGGCCGAGCTCCAGGCGATCACCGTCGATCCCCGGGTGCGCCGGCGTGGCGTGGCCCGGCAGTTGCTCGAGCGGCTGATCGCCAGGGCCGAGGCGTGGGGCAGCGAGCGTATGCTGCTCGAGGTGCGCGGCACCAATCACGGCGCCCAGGCGCTGTATCGCTCCATGGGGTTCGTCGTCGACGGTCGGCGCGCGAACTATTACCCGGCAAAGGCCGGACGGCGCGAGGATGCGCTGTTGATGTCGCGAAATCTCATGGTGGGCAACGCCGGCAGCGGATGACGGCTGCCGGCGCCGACAGGCTGGCGGGTCAGGAAACCGGGTTCTGCGTGCTCTCGCTGCCTTCCAACTCGCGGAACTGCGCCAGCAGGCCGTTCAGGCGGCGTTCCCACTCGTCGTGCTCCTGCTTGAGGCGGGCATTTTCCTCGCGCAGCTCCTCGGCTTCCATTTTCAGCATCTCGAGCGATTCGATCGCGTTGCCGACCTTCTGTTCGAGCTGATTGAAAAGTTCGCTGCTCATCCGTTTCTCCTGAATTGCTTGCCTGGATTGCGTGCCTGTGAATCGCTGATCGCTGTATTGCGCCGCGGCGTGCTGGTCGTCAGCGTACGCCGTGGTCCGGGGCTCGGCAAGCGTCTCCCGGCGGCGACGCCAGCCGCCTGTAAAGCCGCCCGTGGGTGTCCCCGGCGACGACTTGGCGGTGCAGCGTCCAGTTGTCCGGAACCTCGACCGGGGCCTGCGCTTCCTGCTCGACGTAAACCCACGCCGGGTCGCTTAACCAGCCGGCATCCTCCAGCGCCCGGCAGGTCGGTGCGACGCGCTGCTGACGAAAGGGCGGGTCGAGGAAGACCACCTCGAAAGGCGTCGCCGGGCCGGCCAGGAACGTCATGACCTCGCTGTCGACGACCCGGCCCGCGATGCCCAGTGTAGCCAGGTTGTCCTCGATGGTCCTGGCGACCGGGGCGGCGGATTCGACGAAGATGGCCTCGCGGGCGCCGCGCGACAGCGCCTCCAGCCCCAGTGCGCCGGTGCCGGCATAAAGGTCGAGCACGCGGCCTCCGGCAAGCTCGAAAGCCAGCCAGTTGAACAGCGTCTCGCGCACCCGGTCGGGCGTCGGGCGCAATCCCGGGCTGTCGGCTATGGGCAGTTGCCGACGGCGGAACTGCCCGCCGATGATGCGCAGCTTGCCCGGGGTTCTGGCACCCCGCTTGGCCGCTGGCTGGGACGGTCGGCCGCGCCGGGAAGGCGGCCTGGAACGGTGACGACTCATAGTCGGCGGATTGTACGCGCGGCTTATCCACAGTGGTAGCGGGGGGTGTTACGATGGGCTGATCGTTTACCTGCCAATCGACTGACTCGCCCATGTTCGGTTTTTTCAAGCGCAAGAAGAAAGATCAACCTTCCGATCGCGACGCGCGCGATCCGTCACTCGACGACCTCGGGTCCGGCGCCACGCCCGATGGCGATGAACCCGCTGCCCAGCGCGACGACTCGGCTCCGCTCGGTACCGACGATGTTCAGTCGCCCCGGCGAGCCATCAGCGACGAGGCTCAAGCGCCGGTCCGCGAACACGATCCGCAGGCCCGGCAGGAAGCCGGCTATGCGCCCACCGCGCTCGAGCGTGAGGCCGCCCGCGAAGCGCTGGACGGTGACCTGGCAACGGGCGAGGCCCATAGCGCGCTCGACGAGATACCCGTCGAAACACCCCGCGACGAACTCGCGGAAGAGGCGCGGCGCCCCGAGGACGACGCCCTGGCGGCGTCCGCGACTGAATCGGCCTCGCCGGAAAGCGCAACGGCCGAACGCCGTATGGAGCCCGACGAGCAGGTGGAAGTGCCGTCGTCGGTTGCGTCCGAGTCGCAGCGCGAGGTTGGTGAAGTAGATAGCACGCCGCCGCCCGTCGAGCCCTCGAGCCACGCCGTCACCGATGAGGCGCCGCCTACCGACAGCGCCACCGCCAGACGCGACAAGCCGAGCGGCGAGAAGCGGGGTTGGCTGGCGCGCATCAAGGCCGGGCTGGGCAAGACCCGTGCCAATCTCACCGACGGATTGGCCGATCTGTTCCTCGGCAAGAAGCAGATCGACGACGAGTTGATGGAGGATCTCGAAACCCAGCTGCTGATGGCCGACGTGGGCATCGAGGCGACCAGCGAGATCATCGACAACCTCACCGCACGGGTCTCGCGCAAGGAACTCAAGGACCCCGAGGCGCTGTTCGGCGCGCTGCAGGAGGAACTCACCGGGTTGCTGGCGCCGGTGACCACGCCGCTGGAGCTGCCGGCCAAGGGCCAGGGGCCGTTCGTGATCCTGATGGTCGGCGTCAACGGCGTCGGTAAGACCACCACCATCGGCAAGTTGACTCAGCGCTTCCAGAACCAGGGGCGCAGCGTGATGCTGGCTGCCGGCGACACCTTCCGCGCCGCGGCCGTCGAGCAGCTCAAGGTCTGGGGCGAGCGCAACAAGGTGCCGGTGATCGCCCAGCACACCGGCGCCGACAGCGCCTCGGTGATCTATGACGCGCTGTCCGCCGCCAAGGCCCGCGGCGTCGACGTGCTGATCGCCGACACCGCCGGTCGCCTGCACAACAAGAGCCACCTGATGGAGGAGCTCAAGAAGGTCCAGCGGGTAATGGCCAAGCTCGACGCCGCCGCACCGCACGAGGTGATGCTGGTACTCGATGCCGGTACCGGACAGAACGCGTTGTCCCAGGCCAAGACCTTCGACGAGGCGATTCCGGTCACCGGCATCACCCTGACCAAGCTCGACGGCACCGCCAAGGGCGGGATCATCTTCGCCCTGGCCAAGCAGCAGGGCACGCCGATCCGCTTTATCGGCGTCGGCGAAGGCCTCGACGACCTGCGGCCGTTCGCCGCCGAGGATTTCGTCGGCGCGCTGTTCGACCGTGAAGCGGCGGATCGCTAGGCCGTGATCGTCTTCGAGCACGTCGGCAAGCGCTACGGCGGGCGCTTCGAGGCGCTCGCCGACATCAACTTCGGCGTCGAGCGCGGCGAGATGCTGTTCCTCACCGGGCACTCCGGCGCCGGCAAGAGTTCGCTGTTGCGCCTGATCATGCGCCTCGAGCGGCCCTCGCGCGGGCGCCTGCTGGTCGCCGGCCACGATATCGACCGGCTGCACAACAGCCAGATACCTTTCTACCGGCGTCAAATCGGCGTGGTCTTCCAGGATCACCAATTGCTGTTCGATCGCGACGTGTTCGCCAACGTCGCGCTGCCGCTGGAAATTCAGGGGGTCGAGCCCCGCGAGGGCGCGCGGCGGGTACGCGCGGCACTCGACAAGGTGGGCTTGCTGCACCGCGAACGCGCGCTGCCCATCGAGCTCTCCAGCGGTGAACAGCAGCGCGTGGGCATCGCCCGTGCGGTGGTCAACAAGCCGGCGCTGCTGCTCGCCGACGAACCCACCGGCAACCTCGATCCGCAATTGTCCGCCGACATCATGCGGCTGTTCGAGGAGTTCAACCGCATCGGCACCACCGTGCTGGTCGCCAGTCACGATCTGGCGTTGATCGCCCGGTTGCGCCATCGCGTGCTGGGCCTGCGCGAAGGCCGCCTGATCAGCGACGAGCGCATCGACCAGGGAGGCGTGGCATGAGCGCCGCTCCCCGCGACAACGCCTCGCGCCAGGCGCCCCGCCGCGGTGCGCGCAGCCATCGACCGGGATTCGACAGTCGCCGCCGCGCTTGGGCGCGTCACCATCGCCAGATGGCCACCGACAGCGCCCGGCGGCTATTGCGTCAGCCACTGGGCAGCCTGATGACGATGCTCGCCATCGGCATCGCGTTGCTGCTTCCGGCGGGGCTATGGCTGGCACTCGACGGGGCCAGGGGCGTCGGCTCGCGGCTCGAGGAGAGCGCCACCCTGACCGCCTACCTGGCACCCGCGGTGGGCGAGCGCGAGGCGATGCAACTGGCCGATACCCTGCGCAGCCATCCCGAAGTCGATGGCGCCCGGCTGATCACCGCCGCCGAGGGCATGGCCGAATTCCAGCAGGCGCTGGGCCTCGACGATGCGCTGGCCGAACTCGACGACAACCCGTTGCCGGCCAGCGTGGTGGTCTCGCCGCTCGATACCAGCCCCGCGGCGGTCGACGATCTGCGCAGTCAACTGGCGAGCGTCGACGGCGTCGACGAGGTGCGCGTCGATCTCGCCTGGCTGGAGCGGCTGAGCAGCCTGGCGGCGTTCGGCCAGCGCCTGGCCCTGGCCCTGGCGATACTGTTCGGTTTCGGCGCATTGCTGATCGTCGGCAATACCATCCGCCTGGCCGTCGAGAGCCGGCGACGCGAGATCGAGGTGGTGACGCTGATCGGCGCGACCCACGCCTTCGTGCGCCGGCCGTTTTTGTATAGCGGCGCCTGGTACGGCCTGGGCGGCGGGCTGAGCGCCTGGCTGCTGCTGAGCCTGGGCGGGCGCTGGCTGACCGCGCCGTTGCAGACGTTGGCCGAGAGCTACGGCGCGCAGTTCGTGATGCCCGGCCTCGGCTGGCAGGGCTCGGCAATCCTGCTGGTCTCGAGTACACTATTGGGCTGGCTGGGCGGCTGGGTCGCGGTGCATCGGCATCTTGCCGAAACCCGCCCGCGTTAGACTTGGAGGATGTCTATTGCAAGGCATCAGATAAGCTCCTTGCAAGAACGTTGAACTTGTTTCTACGCTAAGGGTCCTAGTTTCGGGACCGTCGAAGTCAGGCATTTTAACGGTTACCGGGTCGAGCCCACGGGCTCCCCACGTTGGGTAACACCTGTTGGGCAACTTGGAGACACCCTGCATGAGCACCAGTCTTCAGCCTATTGGCCAGCTTTCTCCCGGCCATGACTTGAACGGCTACATCCAGGCGGTTAATGGCATCCCGGTGCTGACCGTGGACGAAGAGCGTGAACTCGCCTTCCGTCTGCATGATGAGAACGATCTCGAGGCGGCGCGCCGTCTGGTCATGTCGCATCTGCGCTTCGTGGTGCATATCGCCAGGAGCTATTCGGGGTATGGCCTGCCGCAGGCCGACCTGATCCAGGAAGGCAACGTCGGGCTAATGAAGGCCGTCAAACGCTTCGATCCCAATCAGGGCGTACGGCTGGTGTCATTCGCCGTGCATTGGATCAAGGCCGAGATTCACGAGTTCGTGCTGCGCAACTGGCGGATCGTCAAGGTGGCGACCACCAAGGCCCAGCGCAAGCTGTTCTTCAACCTGCGCAGCGCCAAGAAGCGCCTGGCCTGGTTGAACACCGATGAAGTCGATGCCATCGCCAAGGATCTCGACGTCAAGCCCGAGGTCGTGCGCGAGATGGAAGGGCGGCTCTCGGCCTTTGATGCCGGCTTCGACGCCTCGCCGAGCGATGATGACGAACAGAGCAGCTATCAAGCGCCGGCACAGTATCTCGACGATGCGCGTTACGACCCGGCCGTGCAGCTCGAGGACAGCGATTGGGAGGCCGATTCCACACGCCGCCTGCAGGATGCGCTGGGCAATCTCGACGAGCGTTCTCGGCATATTCTGCAGAGCCGCTGGCTGGCCGAAAGCAAGGCCACGCTGCACGAGTTGGCCGACGTCTACGGGGTTTCCGCCGAGCGGATCCGCCAGCTCGAGAAGAACGCCATGAAGAAGATCCGCCAGCAGTTGGGAGAATCGCTGGCGGCCTGATTGGCATCGTGAGTGCGCTTCATGAAACGCCCGGCTTCGGCCGGGCGTTGTCGTATCCAGCGCTTGTTGCGGCTGGCCAGCTAGGCGCGGCTGGCCTGCGCTGTGGCGACCAGCAGGTCGCGCGACAGCAACTGCCAGTGTTCTTCCCAGTGGCTGGTCGGCAGCCGCTTGAAGTCGCTACGCACGTACTGGCCGATGCGTCCCTCGGCATAGGCCAGCAGCACGTTGGCGGCCGAGGAGACCGGCAGCACCGGGCGCAACCCTTCGTGGATCTCGGCTTCGCGAAGGATCTGCTTGAGCTGGGTCTCGAGGCGTTCGAACAGCTGGCCCATGCGCACTCTCAACCGGGCGGTCTCGCCGGTCAGCGCGTCGCCGTTGAGTAGTCGGCAGAGGCCGGGATTCTTCTCGGCGAAGCCCAGCAGCAGCATCAGGATGTGCTGGCAGCGCGGCAACGCCTCGGGCGTTTCGTCGAGTATCCGGCGAATGCGCTCGAACAGCGTGGCCTCGATGAATTCGATCAGCCCCTCGAACATGCGCGCCTTGCTGGGGAAGTGGCGATAGAGGGCGGCTTCGGAGACGCCGACCTGGCGGGCCAGCGACGCCGTGGTGATGCGCTTGCCGCTGTCTTCCTCCAGCATCAGCGCCAGCGCCTGGAGGATCTGCTCCCGGCGGTTTTGCTTGGATGATACCTGCGTCATGGTTTTCTTCTAATAATATTGGTTCCCGCCAATCGTACTGTCGGGCCTGTCCCAGGGCAAACCGGTGCATTGTTTTTGGGTTAACGTTCTAATGCGGTTCGAGCTGGAATATTCAGTCCTGCGGTGGGTGGTCGGTGATCAGGGTACCGACACCGGCGTTGGTGAATATCTCCAGCAGGGTGGCGTGGGGCACGCGACCATCGATGATGTGCGAACTGGCCACGCCGCCCTTGACGGCCTCCAGTGCGCAGCGAATCTTGGGCAGCATCCCGCCGTGGATGGTGCCGTCACTGATCAGCGCATCGACCTGGGCGGTGGAGAGTCCGGTCAATACCTCGCCGGCGCCGTTCATCAGCCCGGCGACGTTGGTCAGCAGCATCAGCTTCTCGGCGTGCAGCGCCTCGGCGACCTTGCCGGCCACCAGGTCGGCGTTGATGTTGTAGCTGCGGCCCTTGGCGTCGACGCCGATCGGCGCGATCACCGGGATGAAGTCGCGGGCGGTGAGCATCTCGATCAACTCGGTGGAGACGTGCTCGACCTCGCCGACATGGCCGATGTCGATGATCTCGGGTACGCGCATTTCCACACTCTGCTGCTCGACCTTGAGCTGGCGGGCGCGAATCTGGCCGCCATCCTTGCCGGTCAGGCCGATCGCCTTGCCGCCGCACTGGTTGATCAGATTGACGATGCCCTTGTTGACCAGCCCGCCGAGCACCATCTCCACGACGTCCATGGTCTCGGCGTCGGTAACGCGCATGCCGTTGACGAAGCGCGACTCGATCTTGAGCTTGCCGAGCAGCTCGCCGATCTGTGGCCCACCGCCGTGCACCACCACCGGATTGATGCCGACTTCCTTCATCAACACCATGTCGCGGGCGAAGGAGTCGACCAGGGTCTGTTCGGTCATGGCGTTGCCGCCATACTTGACCACCACGGTTTTGCCGGAGAAGCGTTGGATATAGGGCAGGGCTTCGGACAGGACCTCGACCACCTGGCGCGGGTCCCGGGGGTGTTCGCTCATCGGCGATTCTCCATCGATTGGGCCGGCCCGCGCTGCCGGCGCGGCGCGGACCGGTTCAGGAAGGCTGGATTCAGAAGGGCAGTTCGGCGTCCGGGACGACCTGCTTCAGGGCGTCGCGAAAGCGTGCCTGGACACGCTCGAGGGACTCCTGGCTCTTGCCCTCGAAGCGCAGCACCAGCACCGGCGTGGTGTTGGAGGCGCGGCACAGTCCCCAGCCGTCGGCATAGTCGACGCGAATCCCGTCGAGGGTGGTCTTGACGCCGTCGTCGCCGAAGTCGCCCTCGCGGGCCAGTTTCTCGACGATGTCGAACTTGTTGTCGTCGGTAACCTGGACGTTGAGTTCCGGGGTGCCCAGGTCCTGCGGGAAGCGGGCGAAGAAGCTGTCGGCATCGGTGCGCTGCTTGGAGAGGATCTCGAGCAGCCGCGCCGCGCCGTAGAGACCGTCGTCGAAACCGTACCAGCGCTCCTTGAAGAAGATGTGGCCGCTCATCTCGCCGGCCAACTGGGCGCCGGTCTCCTTCATCCGACCCTTGATCAGCGAGTGCCCGGTGCGCCACATCTCGGGGGTGCCGCCGGCCTCTTCGATCACCTTGGCCAGATTGCCGGTGCACTTGACGTCGAAGATCACCCGCGCGCCGGGATTGCGCTCGAGCATGTCCTCGGAGAAGGCCATCATCAGGCGATCGGGGTAGATCACCTCGCCGGCGGGCGTGACCACGCCGAGCCGGTCGCCGTCGCCGTCGAAGGCCAGGCCGATGTCGGCACCGGTTTCCTTGACGGTACGGATCAGGTCCTCGAGGTTCTCGAGCTTGCCGGGATCGGGGTGATGATTGGGGAAGTCGCCGTCGATCTCGGCGAACAGCGGCACGGTCTCGGCGCCCAGGCGCTCGATCAGCTTGGGACCCAGCTCGCCGGCCACGCCGTTGCCGCAGTCGACCACCGCCTTGATCTTCCCGCTCAGGGTGATGTCGCCGATGATGCGATCCAGATAGGCCTCGCGCACGTCCTGCTCGCGGACCTGGCCCTCGCCGCCGGTGAAGTCGTCGTCGGCGATGCGCTGGTAGAGCGCGGTGATCGCTTCGCCGGAGAGTGTCTCGCCACCCAGCACGATCTTGAAGCCGTTGTAGTCCGGCGGGTTGTGGCTGCCGGTGACCATGACCCCCGAGGTGCTGTCGCCCAGCGTATTGGTGGCGTAGTAGAGCACCGGCGTGGGCACCATGCCGATATTGACGACATCGCGGCCGGCGGCGGTCAGTCCCTTGATCAGCGCTGCCTGCAGGCGCGGCCCCGAGTGCCGGCCATCGCGGGCGACGATCACCGAGCGCTCGCCGCGCGCGGCTGCCTCGCTGCCGATCGCCCGGCCGATCAACTCGACGGATTCCTCGGTCAGGGTGTCATCGACGATGCCGCGTATATCGTAGGCGCGGAAGATGGACGGGGTAATCTCACTCATGGGTTCCCTCCTTGGTAGACGACTGGAAGCGGCGTGTTGGCGACTGCCTCCAGTCTAGTTGGCTCGCCAGTCAGCGTGCGCCAGGGCGTTGCCTAACGGCGGCCGGAGTGGCCGAAGCCCCCGGCGCCACGCTGGCTGGCGGCGAAGTCATCGACAAGGTCGATCTCGGCCTGGACCACCGGGACCAGCACGAACTGGGCCAGGCGTTCGCCGGGTTCGAGCGTAAAGGGCGTCTGGCCGCGGTTCCATACCGAGATCATCAGTTCGCCCTGGTAGTCCGAGTCGATCAGTCCGACCAGATTGCCGAGCACGATACCGTGCTTGTGGCCCAGACCCGAGCGCGGCAGGATCATTCCCGCCAGGCCCGGGTCGGCGATGTGTGCGGCGAGCCCGGTGCGCACCAGCTCGCAATCGCCGGGTGCCAGCGTCAGCGGCGCGTCGAGCAGTGCGCGCAGATCCATGCCGGCGCTGCCCTGGGTAGCGTAGTGCGGCAGCGGGTAGTCGCGCACCCGCTCGTCGAGGATCTTGACGGCCAGTTGCGGCTGGCGGCGCAGCGGCTGGGCGCCGGTGGTCTCGGTAACGGGTGTATCGCGGGTCGTATCGCTCATCGGGAATCCTGTTGTGGCGCGGCTGGCGGTGCGGCGTGGCGTGTAGCGCGATAACCGCGCAGCGCCTGGTCGATCACGGCCTCGGCCAGGCGGGTCTTGCTCTGTGCCGGCAGCTCGGCGCGCCCGGGCTCGGCGGCGGTGTTGCGCCACAGCAGCAACGCGGCGTTGTCGTCGGCGCCGAAGCCGAGGCCGGCTTGCGAGACGTCGTTGGCGACGATCATGTCGAGCCGCTTGCGCTCGAGCTTGTCGCGCGCATGGACTTCGAGATCGCGGGTCTCGGCGGCGAAGCCGACCACGAACGGCCGTGGGCTGGCGGCGGTACTCTCGTTAACACTGGCGTTGATACTGGCCTCGGCGATCATGGCGATGATGTCGGGGTTCTTGACCAGTTTCAGCGTCATCCCGTCATCGCCGTCGGCCTTCTTGAGCTTGTGTTCGGCGATCCGCTCGGCACGATAGTCGGCGACCGCCGCGCAGCCGATGAAGATGTCGCTGTCGACTGCCGCCTGGCGGGCGGCCTCGAGCATCTCGACGGCCGAGGTCACGTCGATGCGCTCCACGCCGGCCGGCGTGGCCAGGGTCACCGGGCCGCTGATCAAGCGCACGCGGGCGCCCCGCGCGGCGGCGGCGGCGGCCAGCGCGTAGCCCATCTTGCCCGAGCTGTGGTTGGAGAGATAGCGCACCGGATCGAGCGCTTCCCGGGTCGGCCCGGCGGTGACGGTCACCGTCAGCCCGCGGGCGTCGCCGGGCCCTGGTGCTTCGGACACGCTCGGCGCGGTTTCGGGCGCCATGGAATGCGGCGTATCTTCGAGCGCCATAGCAGACGCGGCCCCGGGCGCCATAGACAGCCGGGCGACGATCGCCTCGGGCTCCAGCATGCGTCCGGCACCGACATCGCCGCAGGCCTGGTCGCCGGAATCGGGACCCAGCAATCGCCAGCCGTAGCCTTCGAGGCGGCGGGCGTTGTCGCGGGTCGCCGGGTGGCCCCACATGGCCTGGTTCATCGCCGGTGCCATGACGCACTCGGCGTGGGTGGCCAGACACAGCGTGGTCAACAGATCGTCGGCGTGGCCATGGGCGAGCCGCGCCATCAGGTCGGCGGTGGCCGGGGCGATCAGCACCAGTTCCGCCCAGCGCGCCAGCTCGATGTGGCCCATGCCGGCCTCCGCCTCGGGGTCGAGCAGCGAGGTGCGCACGCTCTCGCCGGTCAGCGCCTGCAGGGTCAGCGGGGTGATGAAGGCCTGGGCGCCCTCGGTCATCACCACCCGCACCTCGGCGCCGGCCTTCTTCAAAAGGCGCGCGAGCACGGCGCTCTTGTAGGCGGCAATGCCGGCGCTGATGCCGAGCAGGATGCGCTTGCCGGTCAATGGCGCGGCGGCCAGCTGTGACATGACGATTCACCCCTGAAACGTTCGGGGCTCGATTTTATCATCCTGTCGCGGGCTTTGCGTCATCGCCCGTCCGCCGCGTGCGGGCGGTCAGGAAGTCAGCCGGCGGACGGCGGTCTCGACGCCGCGCAACTCGGCCAGGCCCTTGAGTCGGCCGATCAACGGATAGCCAGGGCGTGTATCGCGATTCAGGTCGTCGAGCAGGTGATGGCCGTGGTCCGGGCGCAGCGGCAGGCGCGGCCCGCCGTCGCGCTCGCGGCGGCGCTCCTCGTCGACCAGCGTCTTGATCACGCCGACCATGTCGACGTCGCCATCGAGATGCGCCGCCTCATGGAAGGTCCGCGGATCGGTTTCACGCTGAGTGGCGCGCAGGTGGGCGAAATAGATGCACGAGGCGAAGCGCTGGCCCATCGCCACCAGGTCGATCGCCGCGCTGACGCCGTAGGAGCCGGTGCAGAAGGTCAGGCCATTGGCCGGGCTGGGCGCGGCATCGAGCAGCCACTGGGCGTCGTCGGGGGTCGAGACCACCCGCGGCAGGCCGAACAGCGAGCGGGGCGGGTCGTCGGGATGGATGGCCAGGCGAATGCCGACCTCCTCGGCCACCGGTACGATGGCGCGCAGGAAATGGCCCAGGTTGTCGCGCAGCCGGGCAGCGTCGATCTCGGCATAGTCGGCGATCGCCTGGCGAAAGCGCGCCAGGGTGTAGTGTTCCTCGGCACCGGGCAGGCCGGCGATGAGGGTGTCGGCCAGTCGCCGGCGCGCCGTGTCGTCGAGGCCATCGAGATAACGGCGCGCGTCGGCGCGTTCGGCGTCGCTGTAGTCGCGCTCGGCCCCGGGACGCTCGAGCAGGTACAGATCGAAGGCGGCGAACGCGGTCTGCTCGAAGCGCAGTGCGGTGCCGCCGCCGGGCAGCGGCCAGGCCAGGTCGGTGCGCGTCCAGTCGAGCACCGGCATGAAGTTGTAGCAGACCACGTCGATGCCGCAGGCCGCCAGGTTGCGCAGCGTCTGCTGGTAACGCGCGATGTAGGTCTCGCAGTCGCCGCGACGCTGCTTGATGTCCTCGTGAACCGGCACGCTCTCGACCACCGACCAGGTGAGTCCAGACGCCTCGATCAGCGCTTTGCGCTCGGCGATCGCGGCTTCCGGCCAGGTCTCGCCGTTGGCGATCTCGTGCAGGGCGGTGACGATGCCGGTGGCGCCCGTCTGACGGACATCGGCCAGGCTGATGGGGTCGCTGGGGCCGAACCAGCGCCAGGTATGTTCCATGGGGTCGCTACTCCGTCGAGGTTGCGAGGTTGATCGGGGCGGCCACGAGGCCGTGGGCGTCGGTGGCCGGTGTACGATCGCGGTGTGTCGGGTCCATGACCGGTCACTCCCCGAGCAACAGATTGGGGAGCCACAGCGACAGCGCTGGTATGTACGCCACCAGCAGCAGCACCACGAGGTTGCAGATCAAAAACGGCACGATGGCCCGGGCCACGCGCAGCATCGGCAGCTTGCCGATGCCCGCGACGATGAACAGACACACGCCGAGCGGCGGCGTGGTCAGTCCGATCATCAGGTTGAGCACCGCCATCAGGCCGAAGTGGACCGGGTCCATGCCCACGCCGGTGGCCACCCCCAGTAGCGCCGGGAACAGGATGATCAGCGCGGCGATGGTTTCCATGAAGGTGCCCACCACCAGCAGGATCAGGTTGATGATCAGGATCACCACCAGCGGGTTCTCGCTGATCGACAGGATCTGATCGGCGATCATCTGTGGAATCTGCTGGCTGGTGAGGATCCAGCCGAACAGGTTGGCCAGCCCGACCAGGATCATCAACGAGCCGGAGGTCAGTACCGTATCGACGACGATCTGCGGCAGGTTGCGCCAGGTGATGCCCTTGTAGACGAACATGCCGATCACGAAGGCGTACAGGCTGGCGACGATCGAGGCCTCGGTGGGCGTGAAGAAGCCGCCGATGATGCCGTAGAGGATGATGAAGGTCATCAGCAGCGCCCAGAAGGCACTGCGGCCTTCCCGCACCAGTTCGCGGAAGGACGAACGCTTCTCGCGCGGATAGCCGCGCTTCACCGCCAGGATGTACACGGTGATCATCATCGCCAGGCCCATCAGCAGGCCGGGAATGGCGCCGGCCAGGAACATCCGCCCCACCGAGACGCCGGACAGCGAGCCGGCGATGATCATCGGCACGCTGGGCGGGATGATTGGGCCCACCGTCGACGAGGCGGCCGTCACCGCGGCGGCGAAGGGCTTGTCGTAGCCGGCGCGGGCCATGCCGGGAATCATCACCGAGCCGATGCTGGCCGCGTCGGCCACGGCGGTACCGGAAATGCCGCCGAAGATCATCGAGCCGCCGACGTTGGCCAGCCCCAGGCCGCCGCGAATGTGTCCCATCAGCGCATTCGAGAAGCGCACGATGTGGTCGGTGATATTGCCGACATTCATCAGATTGCCGGCGAGCACGAACCCCGGGATGCACAGCAGCACGAAGGAGTCGATGCCGCTGTACATGCGTTGCGGGATGATGGTCAGCGAGATGCCCTCGAGCAGCAGGTAGGCGAGCGAGGCGATGCCCAGCGAGAAGGCGATGGGAATGCCGACCAGCAGCAGGACGATGAACACGCTGAACAGGATCATGACTTCCATCAGTCTCGCTCCTTGCGCTGGGCTGACGGGTCGCGGCGGATCGCCACGACGGCCTCGATGATGCCGATCGCCGCGTAGAGGGCGGTCAGGGCGAATAGCACCACGGTGGTAAAGAACACGTAGCGCATGGGCAGGCGCAGGGTCGGCGAGGTCTGGAAGGCGCCGATCTGCGCGTACTGCCAGGCATAGGGCAGCATCATCGCCGCGAAGACGCCCACCGCGAGGCAGATCAGGGCGCGATACAGCCACTGGCCGCGCCGACCGAGATGCTGCTGAAAAAGTTCGACGTTGACGTGCTGGTCGCGGCGCAACACCAGCCCGGAGGACAGGGCGACCATGTAGATGAACAGATAGCGCGACAGCTCTTCCGTCCAGGCCGGCGAGCTGGGTAGTGTCGTACGGGCGATGATCTGCAGTATCACCACCGCGGCGATGCCGAGCAGCGCCAGCGAGGCGAGCAGGGCGAACAGTCGATCGAGCCCAGTGACCAGGCGGCCGAAGAATCCGCCCAGCGGCGGGATCGCGGCGATGCCGTGCAACGCGTCGGGGAAGGCCGAGTCGGGTTCACGCATTGGGAATCCCTTGCTTTGAAGCCTGCGATGAATGCGGGAGGCCCCGGGCCGGCTGGTGCCGGCCCGGGGCGCGCCGGATCAGAGATCCTGGATGGCCTGGTAGAGCTTCTGTTGCTCTTCGTTCAGCGAGGCCTCGATGGCCGGTTTGGCCTTTTCGGCGAAGGCCTGCTGGTCGACCTCGACGAACTCCATGCCGGCATCCTTGAGTGCCTGTTCGAGACGCTGCTGGTCCTTGGCGAACAGTTCTTCCTCGTAGCTCTGCATCTCGTCGGCGGCGTCTTGGACGACCTTCTGCAGCTCCTCGGGCATCGACTCGAGCTTGTTCTTGCCGATCACCACATAAATCCAGCTGCGCACATGGTCGGTCATGTTCACGTAGTCCTGGACCTCGTTGAAGCTGGCGCTCTCGATCAGCGACAACGGGTTTTCCTGGGCATCGATGGTGCCTTGCTGCAGCGCCGTGAAGACTTCGCTGAAGGCCATCGGCGTCGGCTTGGCGCCAAGTGCCTGCCAGGTGTCGACGAACAGCGGCACGTTGGGCACGCGCAGACGCAGGCCGTTGAGGTCGCTGGGTTTCTTGATCGGCCGGTTGGAGGTCAGCTCGCGCGGACCGCGCTCGAACCAGGCGATCGGCACCAGGCCGGTCTGGGCCTCGATCTGCGCTTCGATCTCCTTGCCGATGTCGCCTTCGACCGCCTTGCGCATGTGTTCGGAGTCGCGAAACGCATAGGGCACGGCCATCATCGCCGCCTTGGGCGCCCAATTCTGCAGGCTTTCGCCGGTGATGGTCATGTCGGCCGTGCCGAGTTGGATGCTGTTGATGACATCCATCTCGTTGCCCAGCTGCTCGTTGGGAAAGATCTGGACCTCGATCTGGCCGTCGGATTGCTTCTCGACGATCTGCTTGAAGCGTTCGGCGGCCTTGTTCCAGATATGTTCCTGGTTGGCCAGATGGCCGAACTTGAGGGTGTAGTCCGCGGCCGTGGCGAACGGTGCGGCGAGTAGGCTCGAGCCGATGACGGCGCTGGCGAGTAGCTGTTTGAACATGGCGTTCACTCCTGACTTCGGTTTGTGGCTGTTGTTGTCGCGGGTATCGAGTCGTGGATGACGTGGCGTTCGCCCGTGGCGCGGGACCGCGCGTCCGGCGCCTCAGGCACCGAGGTCGATGAGTACCTTGCGCACACGCTCCGGGTGATGGTCGATCAATTGAATCGCCTCACCCATGTCGGCGAAGGGCAGCCGGTGGCTGACCAGCGCCGTGGCATCGAGCCGCCCGCTGGCGAGCATCTCGATGACTTCGGGGAACTTGCGGTTGTTAAGCCGCGAGCCGACGATCGTCAGCTCCTTCTTGATCACCTCGAGCTGGACCAGGTCGCTGGGCGTGGCGTTGAAGCCCAGCAGGCCGATGCGTCCGGCCGGCGAGGCCATGCGCACCAGCGACGGGAACAGCGCCGGCACGCAGGCGGCGTCGGCGATCAGCGGAATGCCTTCGCCCGCGGTGCGTTCGGCGATCATGGCCTCGAGATCCTCGTGGCGGCCGTTGATGACGTGGCTGGCGCCCAGTTCGCGTGCGGCCTGAAGGCGGTCGTCGATGACGTCGCAGACGACTATATCGGTGATCCCCTTGGCCCGGGCGACCTGGAGGATCGTCAGCCCGATCACCCCGGCGCCGAGGATCAGCAGGGCGTCGCCATCAAAGGGCTGCATGCGCTCCAGCACGTTGGCGGCGATGGTGTAGGGCTCTACCAGCGCGGCCTGGTCGAGAGCGATCGACTCGGGCAGGCGGTGGGCGTTGGCGGCGGGAACGCTGACCTGGTTGGCGAAGCCGCCGTTGCGATGCACGCCGAGCACTTCGAGCCGGGTACATACATTGGGTCGGCCGATACGGCATGGGTAGCACTCGCCGCAGTTGATCACCGGGTCGATGCATACGCGGTCGCCGACGCTGTGGCTGTCGACGCCATCGCCCACCGCCTCGACCACGCCGGCGAACTCGTGGCCGGTGACCCGGGGAAAGCGCACGAAGGCGTTCTCGCCGTGGATGATGTGCATGTCGGAGCCGCATATGCCGGCGAAGGCGACCTTGACCAATACCTCGCCGGCGGCGGCCTGCGGGGTCTCGACATCGACGAGGGCGTAATCGTGAGGGGCCCTGACCTGAAACGCTTGCATGGATGACTCTCCCTTATTTACTGGCCCTGATTGCTGAAGCGAATGCTGACGGCGCTCACCGGTGACGGAGCGTGGCGGTCGCGAGGGTTTCGGCCTCGCGAATCTTCATGCCGGCTCCCCACTGACGGCGGAAAGCGGGGCGCCGGCGGTATCGAACAGCTCCGGGAAACGCGCGATGAGTTCGGGCAACGAACTGAGGATCTCGCGCATGTGCGCCTTGACGGCGCGCTCGGCCGCGTCGGCATCGCCGGCGGCGACGCTATCGAGGATCGCGGTGTGCTGTTCGATCAGCTTGGTGATCGGCGTGGCATCCGGCACGCTCAGATAGCGCACCCGGTCCAACTGGGCCTTGACCTCCTGGGTGACTCCCCAGGCGGCGTCATGGCCGGCGCCCAGCGATAGCGTGCGATGGAAGGCTTCGTCGAGGCGATAGAAGCGATCGTGATCGTCGCTTTCGGCACAGCGCTTCTGGCGCGCGATCAGCTCGTAGAGCTCGTCGAGTACCGCGTTGTTCAGGCCTTGCTCGGCGGCTGAACGTGCCACGGCCACTTCGAGCGCCTCGCGCACGAAGCGCGCCTCCATGACCGCGGCCTGGGAAATGGGCACCACGTAGGTGCCGCGCTGCGGGCGCACCTCCACCAGGTTGGCTTCGGATAGCCGGATGAAGGCTTCGCGTACCGGCTGGCGGCTGACGGCAAAGGTCTCGGCGATCTCCTTTTCGGAGAGCGCCTGGCCGGGCGCCAGCGTCATGCGGATGATCGATTGGCGCAGCACCGCGTAGAGGCGCTGGCGAACGCTGCTTTCCGGCTGTTCTTCCCACAGGGCGAGTAGCGACGGCGTCATGGCGATGGGTCTTCGGGCTGCCTGATATAACTAGTATGGTAGTTGGATTGACAACAGGCGCGATGAGACATTGGTCGATAGCTGGGCGGGGCGGGCCCGTCGCCAGGCACGCGTATGCGGATTCGCTGATACACTAAAGCGTACTGGCCGGCCATGGGCGGGCGGTGACGCTCGCCGGTGCCCTTTACAACCTAACGACAAGAGCCTGTCATGACATCGATACCCGATCGTCTTTTCTTTCCCGCCCAGCGTATGGCGGGCGTTGCCACGCTGGCACTGCTGGTCGGCGGTTGCGCCGCGCCATCCGCCGAGCACGAAGCCGGGCCCGGCGCCTATACCCTGAGCGACCTCAACGAGCAGCTGGTGATGGCGACCGCCTGGATGCAGAGTTCGGCGGAATACCGGGCGCTGAGCCATCAGGCCTTCAACGTCGCCCGCGACCAGCTCGACGAGGCCCTGGCGCGTCACGGCAATGACGACCGGCCGCTGGCGGTGGTCGTCGATGCCGACGAGACGGTGATCGACAACACCGCCTTCGAGGCCTACCTGGTCGATCACGACGCGGCCTATAACAGCGAACTCTGGCACCAATGGATGGCGGCCCGCGAGGCCAAGGCGCTGCCCGGCGCGGTGGAGTTTCTCGACTACGCGGTATCCCAGGGGGTGGACGTCTACTACATCACCAACCGCGACGCCGATGCGCTCGAGGCGACCCGCGACAACATGGCCGCGCTCGGCTTCCCGCAGCTCGAGGGCGAGCACCTGATGCTGCGGACCGATTCGTCGGACAAGCAGGCCAGGCGCGATCGGGTACTCGCCGATCATGAGGTGGCGCTGTACATGGGCGACAACCTGGCCGACTTCTCCAGTGTCTACGACAGCGACGTGCCGGCCGAGCGTCGGGCCCGGGTGGCCGAGCAGAGCGAGCAGTTCGGCCGGCGTTTCGTGATGCTGCCGAATCCCACCTATGGCGACTGGGAGGGCGCGATCTACGGCGGCGACTGGGGCGCGTCCCCGGCCGAGAAGAGCGCCGCGCGCAAGGCCGTGCTGCGGTCCTGGCAGCCCGACGCGTCGGCGACGCCCTGAGGCTTGCCTCACGCCTGGCGATCGTTGTCGCTTTATCATGGGCGCGCCGTGGTCCGCGGCGCGCCCGCCGCCTTCTTTACTCCGGGTGATGCATGGCAATCCGACACTGGCCGGAGGGTGAGCGGCCGCGCGAAAAGCTCATGAGCCTCGGCTCGCAGTCGCTCAGTGACGCCGAACTGCTGGCGATATTCCTGCGTGTGGGGGTCAAGGGGCGCTCGGCGGTGGATCTGGCGCGCGATCTGCTCAGCGCCTTCGGCGGCTTGCGGCCGCTGCTCGAGGCCGATCGCGAGCGCTTCTGCGCCGAGCACGGCCTGGGCGAGGCCAAGTACGTGCAACTGCAGGCGGTGCTCGAACTGTCGCGCCGCCACTTGGCCAGCCAGCTCGAGCGCGGCGGGGCGCTGACCTCGCCGACGCTGGTGCGCGCCTACCTGGCGGCGCAGATGCGTCACCTGGGGCATGAGGAGTTCGCCGCGCTGTTCCTCGATACCCAGCATCGGGTGATCCGTTTCGAGTCGCTGTTTCGCGGCACGCTGGACAGCGCCTCGGTCTACCCGCGCGAAGTGGCCAAGCGGGCGCTGGAACTGGGCGCCGGGGCGTTGATCTTCGCCCACAATCATCCGTCGGGCGTCGCCGAGCCCAGCAATGCCGATCGGCGTATCACCGAGCGCCTGAAGCAGGCGCTGGAGTTGTTCGAGATCCGCGTGCTCGATCACTTCGTGGTCGGCGACGGCGAAGTGGTGTCGTTCGCCGAACGGGGCTGGTTATAGGCGTCGAACCCAAAAATCGCTAGAATCGCCGCGTTTTGGGGCAATCGGGCGGTTCTCGCTTGCCGAGACGCCGGGGCTCTGGTATAACGTACGCCCTTTGACTTCCTTGGGTTAATTAAGGGGCGGAAGGCGGTTACCTGCCATTCTCTCTTCCCGGTTTGCCCGACAGGTTTTGAACAACTCGCCCAGCGGTTGGAGGCTCCAATGTCCAAAGTATGTCAGGTTACCGGCAAGCGTCCGGTGACTGGTAACAACGTATCGCACTCCCAGCGCAAGACGCGTCGCCGTTTCGTGCCCAATCTTCACACCCACCGTTTCTGGGTGGAAGCCGAGAAGCGCTTCGTCAAGCTGCGCGTCTCCACCAAGGGTATGCGGATCATCGACAAGAAAGGCATCGACACGGTGCTTTCCGAAATTCGCAAGCGCGGTGAGCGCATTTAACGGGAGTTAGGTCCATGCGTGACAAGATCAAGTTGGTGTCCAGCGCCGGTACCGGCCACTTCTACACCACCAATAAGAACAAGCGGAACACTCCGGACAAGCTTGAATTCAAGAAGTACGATCCGGTCGTTCGCAAGCACGTGATGTACAAGGAAGCCAAGATCAAGTAACCCTTGATGCTTCCACCGCAGGCGTGGCGCCTGCCAGAAGAGACCCGGCCCCCTGCGCCGGGTCTTTTCGTATCCGGTCCGCCCAGCCAGTCACGGACTGTAAGTCATGGACTGCAAGTTACGGAGCCCAGCATGCCCGAGTTGCCCGAAGTCGAGACCACCCGCCGTGGCATCGCCCCCTACGTCGAGGGTCGCGAGATCAATGAAGTGATCGTTCGCGAACGCCGCCTGCGCACCCCAGTGCCGGCCGGTCTCGAGGAGGCGCTGGTCGGGCGGCGTATCGGCGAGCTGGGTCGGCGCGCCAAGTACCTGCTGATTCCCCTGATCGACGCCAGCGCCGGTCAGCGCTCGCTGCTCTGGCATCTGGGCATGTCGGGCAGCCTGCGCATCGCCCGGGTCGGCGATCTGCCGAAAAAGCACGATCATGTCGATGTGGTGCTCGACGGCGGCGCTATCCTGCGCTATCACGATCCGCGCCGCTTCGGTTTCGTCGACTGGCTGCAGGGCGGCGTGCGCGACGATCCGCGCCTGGCGCGGCTGGGCCCCGAGCCGCTGTCGCCGGAATTCACCGGCGAGCGCCTCTATCGGCTGTCGCGGGGCCGCCGGCTGGCGATCAAGCCGTTTCTGATGGACAACGCCGTGGTCGTGGGGGTGGGCAACATCTATGCCGCGGAGGCGCTTTATCTCGCCGGGATCGATCCGCGCCGGGCCGCCGGCCGCGTCTCCCTCGAGCGCTACGAGCGCCTCGCCGCCGCCGCTCGCGAGGTACTCGCCGCGGCGATCACTCAAGGCGGCACCACGCTGCGTGACTTCGTCAGCGGCACCGGCGAGCCCGGCTACTTCGCCCAGCGGCTCAACGTCTATGGCCGCGCCGGCCAGGTCTGCCGGCGCTGCGGCGGCGAGCTGCGCCTGATCACCCTGGGGCAGCGGGCGAGTGTGTTCTGCGCCAATTGCCAGACCTGATCAGTCCGCATTCGGGGCTTTCCCCCGCGGCGCGCGAGCGCGTTAAAATGCCAACATCGTTATGACCTGAACCGGAGTCCCCGTGACCGAACGCCTGCGCCTCAAGAAGAACGCCGATCGCCGCCTCAAGGCCGGTCATCTGTGGCTCTATTCCAACGAGATCGACACCCAGGAAACGCCCCTGAAGGGCGTCGAACCCGGCGCCCAGGCCGTCATCGAGGCGGCCAACGGCAAGCCGATGGGCATCGCCTACATCAACCCCAACTCGCTGATCTGCGCGCGGGTGGTCTCGCGCGACGTCAACGTGCGCCTGGACCGTTCGCTGCTGGTGCACCGCTTCAACCAGGCGCTGGCGCTGCGCGAGCGGTTGTTCGACAAGCCCTTCTACCGGCTGGTGTTCGGCGAGGGCGACCTGCTGCCGGGGCTGATCGTCGACCGCTTCGGCGACGTCCTGGTGGTGCAGCTCAACACGCTTGGCATGGAGCGTCTCGGCGAGGAGGTCGTGGCCGCGCTGGACAAGGTGTTCAAGCCGCGCGCCATCGTGTTCAAGAACGACTCCTCGGGACGCCGCCAGGAGCAGCTCGAGAGCCATGTCGAGGTGGTCCACGGCGAGCTGCCCGAACGGATATTGCTGGAGGAGAACGGCGTGCGTTTCGCCGTCCCGGTGGTGAATGGCCAGAAGACCGGCTGGTTCTACGACCACCGCGCCAACCGCGCCTGGCTCAACGGCCTGGTCGACGACAAGCGGGTGCTCGACCTGTACAGCTACGTGGGCGGCTGGGGCGTGCAGGCCGCCGCCCACGGCGCCGCCGAGGTGCTCTGCATCGACCGCAGCGGCGAGGCGCTCGAGCAGGTCGCCGAGAATGCCGCGCTCAACGGGGTGGACGATCGGGTGGCGATCGGCGAGGCGGATGTCTTCGAGGCGCTGGCTTCGCTCAAGGCGGACGGCGAGCAATTCGACGTGGTGATCCTCGACCCGCCGGCGTTCATCAAGAAGCGCAAGGACATTCCCAACGGCGAGCGTGCCTATGCGCGACTCAATCGCGAGGCGATGCGCCTGCTGGGCCGCGACGGGCTGCTGCTCTCCGCCTCGTGTTCGATGCATCTGACCCCGGAGCGTCTGGTGGAGTGCGTTCGTGGCGCGGTGCGCCATCAGGACCGTCACGGCCAGATCATCTATCAGGGCGGTCAGGGGGCGGACCATCCGGTTCACCCGTCGATCCCCGAAACCGCCTATCTCAAGGCGCTCGGGGTCCGTGTGTTTCGCGACTGAGCGGCGGCGCGATGGCCTGGGTGCGGCTCTACCAGCATGCCAACCTGCTCGTCGTGGCGCATGTCCGCAACGTGCTGGAAGGGGCCGGCATCGCCTGCGAGCTGCGCAACACCACGCTGGGCGGGGGCGCCGGCGAGTTGCCGCCGGGCGATTGCGAACCGGTGGTATGGGTGGAAAGTCGTCAGTTGGCGGATGCCAAGGCGCTACTCGACGAGGCGCTGGCGGGTCCTTCGCGGCCCTTGCAAGTGTGGGCCTGCCCGCGATGTCATGAACGCCTCGACGGGGTGTTCGACGCCTGCTGGCAGTGCGGCGCGCCGCGCCCGGAGTGAGCCGCGGCGTCCGGCCGCACCGTCGCCTGCCACGCTTGCCGAGTGAAACGGAAGACAGGAGCCGCGTGTCATGAGCTGGGATCTGCCGTCGCCCTTCGTGATCGACATCGAGGTCGAAGAGAGCGCCATCGACGCCTATGGGCATGCCAACAATGCCGAGTATCTGCGCTGGATCGAGCGGATCAGCTGGTCGCACTCGCAGCATCTCGGCCTGGACATCCACGACTATCGCCAGCACGACCGGGCGATGGCGGTCCACCGTCACGAGCTGGATTACCTGGCACCGGCGCGTGCCGGCGACTCGCTGCGGCTGGCGACTTGGATCGTCGCCTGCGACGGCCGCCTGACCCTGACCCGGCGTTTTCAGCTGATACGCGGCAGCGATGCCACGACGCTGCTGCGCGCCCGCACGCGTTTTGCCTGCATCGAACTGTCCAGCGGCCGGGCGCGGCGCATGCCGGCAGCCTATCGCGACCTCTATGGCCAGGCACTGGTCGCCGAAGAGTGACTGCTTGAGAGTGACCGTACCCGGTTGCCCAGAAAGATTGCTCCTATTTTCGCCTTGAGAGCATTTTTTTCTGCTGGATATTTTACATACCGTAGAAAATAACGTTTTCACCGCCCCCTCTATCGCGCTCCTCGCGCTGTGCTGTACTAATGCCATGTCAATTTCGGCCCCGCCATGTCCAACAAGTCCACCGCAGGAGGGTTTCATGAAGATCGGCGTTCCCAAGGAAATCAAGAATCATGAGTACCGTGTCGCTCTGACGCCGACCGGCGTCCGCGAACTGGTCGAACGCGGTCACCGCGTCGTGGTCCAGGCCGGGGCCGGCGAGGGCTCGGGCTTTCCCGACAGCGCCTATGAGGCAGTCGGCGCCACGCTGGAATCCGATGTCGATGTGCTGTGGGATACGGCCGAGCTGATCGTCAAGGTCAAGGAGCCGCAAAGCGAGGAAGTCGCGCGACTCAAGCCGGGCCATACGCTGTTTACCTACCTGCATCTGGCCGCCGAGGAGAAGCTGACCAAGGGGCTGCTGGACTCCGGCGCCACCTGCATCGCCTACGAGACCATCACCGACCCTCAGGGCGGGCTGCCGCTGCTCGCGCCGATGAGCCGGGTCGCCGGGCGCATGGCGGTGCAGGCCGGCGCGCACAGCCTGGAGAAGGCCCAGGGTGGCTCCGGCGTGTTGCTGCCGGGCGTGCCCGGCGTGGCGCCCGGCAAGGTCACGGTGATCGGTGGCGGGGTGGTCGGTGAGAACGCCGCGCGCATGGCGCTGGGGCTGGGTGCGGACGTTACCGTGCTCGACAAGTCGCTGACGCGGCTCGAGGCGCTCGATCATCGCTATCAGGGCCGGCTGCATACCGTCTATTCCACCGCCGATGCGCTGGAAGAGGCGATCCGCGAGTCCGACCTGATCATCGGTGCGGTGCTGGTCCCCGGCGCCGCGGCGCCGAAGCTGATCACCCGCAAGCAGCTCGCCGACATGAAACCCGGCAGCGTGCTGGTCGATGTCGCCATCGACCAGGGCGGCTGTTTCGAGACCAGCAAGGCGACCACCCACGCCGAACCCACCTACGTGGTCGACGGGGTGGTGCACTATTGCGTGGCCAACATGCCCGGCGCCGTGGCGCGCACCTCGACCCAGGCACTGACCAACGCCACCATGCCGTTCGTCACTGCCTTGGCCGACAAGGGCTGGCAGCGGGCGCTGGCCGAGGATCGCCACTTCCTGGCAGGGCTCAACGTTCACGACGGCCAGGTGACCCACCCGGCGGTGGCGGGCGCCTTCGGCCTCGAGAGTATCGATCCGGCCAGCCTGACCGGCTGATCGCCGCACGACCGCCGGCCCGGCACCTGCCGGGCCGGCGGTGGCACGTTGGTTGAGACGGGCACGGTCGCTTTGCAAAGCCTCGGCACGTTACACTCACGCCTTTGCCATCGCTCGCAGACACCTTTATCGCCATGCACAAGACCCGCGTTCTTACCGGTATCACCACCACCGGCACGCCGCATCTCGGCAACTATGTCGGCGCCATCAAGCCGGCCATCGCCGAGAGCCAGGACCCCAGCGTCCAATCCTATTACTTCCTCGCCGACCTGCACGCGCTGATAAAGTGCCAGGACCCCAAGCGGGTGGAGGAGTCGCGCCTCGAGATCGCCGCGACCTGGCTGGCGCTGGGCCTGGATACCGACAATGCGATCTTCTACCGCCAGTCGGATATTCCCGAGATTCCCGAGCTGACCTGGATGCTCTCCTGCGTGTGCGCCAAGGGACTGATGAATCGCGCGCATGCCTACAAGGCGGCGGTCGCCGACAACGAGGCGGCTGGCAACCCCGATCCCGACAAGGGCGTGACCATGGGACTGTTCGGCTACCCGGTGCTGATGGCCGCCGACATCCTGATGTTCAACGCCAACAAGGTGCCGGTAGGTCGCGACCAGATCCAGCACATCGAGATGGCCCGTGACATGGCTGGTCGCTTCAATCATCTCTACAAGAGTGAGTACTTCACCCTGCCCGAGGCGGTGGTCGATCAGAAGGTCGAGGTGCTCGGCGGGCTCGACGGGCGCAAGATGTCCAAGAGCTACAACAACACCATTCCGCTGTTCGTCTCCGAAAAGAAGCTTCTGAAGCTGGTGCGCAAGATCAAGACCAACTCGCTGGAGCCGGGCGAACCCAAGGATCCCGACAGCTGCACGCTGTTTCAGATCTATTCGGCCTTCGCCAGCGCCGAGGAGACCCAGGCGATGCGGCAGCGCTACGCCGAGGGCATCGGCTGGGGCGAGGCCAAGGACGAGCTGTTCGAGTACCTCAACGCCCACCTGCGCGAGCCCCGCGAGCGTTATCAGGCGCTGATGGAAGACCCGGGACACATCGAGGAGGTGCTGAGGAAGGGCGCCGAGCGTGCCCGCGCCGAGGCCGCGCCGCTGATGGACCGGCTGCGCCATAGCGTGGGCCTCGGGCGCTTCGTCTGAGGCGAGCCCGGACGCGAATCCGCGTGACAGCAACAACCGAACGGAGCCCAGGGCTCCGTTTTTTATTCGCTGGAGTTCTTGTTTCGTTAAATCTCTTATGCGCTTAAGTTATCGAAACGATTTTACTTATGCATTTCACAGCCTTTGGTTAAGAAGCTAGGCTCTTAACAATTCGAATCGAATGCTTCCAAGGAGGCTTGAATGACGCAGATGACCGCTTCGGCGCCCCGCCTGGCGCCGGCCACTTTGATTGCCGGTTTGTTGCTGGCGATCGGCATCGTCGGGCTGGGGATCGCCTTCGGCCCGAGGCTGGCCGCGCTGGCGCTGGTCGGCGGTGCCTTCGGTGTGGTGCTCTACCACGCCGCCTTCGGCTTCACCGGTGCGTGGCGGGTGTTCATTCTCGAGCGCCGCGGGCGCGGCCTGCGCGCGCAGATGGTGATGCTGACGCTGGCCGTGGTGCTGTTCTTTCCGGCGCTGGGCGCCGGGTCGCTGTTCGGCACCGAGGTCGCCGGCTTCGTGGCGCCGGTGGGCATTTCGGTGCTGGTCGGGGCCTTTCTGTTCGGGCTGGGCATGCAACTGGGCAGCGGTTGCGCCTCGGGCACGCTGTATACCGTCGGCGGGGGTAACGCGCGGATGCTGATCACCCTGGCGTTCTTCGTCGTCGGCTCGCTGATCGGCACCGCGCACTTCAGCTGGTGGATCAGTCTGCCGGCCTTCCAGCCGGTGTCGCTGGTCGACGTGTTCGGCGCCGGCGGCGGTATCGCCGTCAGCGTGGTGCTGTTCGCGGCGATCGCCGCCTTAACGGTGGTGGTCGAGCGCCGCCGCCACGGCGGGCTCGAGGCGACACCGGAGCATGACACGAAGCACGGTTCGCGCTGGCTGCGCGGCCCGTGGCCGTTGCTGGCCGGGGCGGTGGGCCTGGCACTGCTCAACTTCATCACCCTGTGGCTGGCCGGACGACCCTGGGGCATCACCTCGGCGTTCGCGCTATGGGGCGCCAAGGGCTTCGAGGCGCTGGGCGGCGACGTCAGCCAGTGGGGCTACTGGCAGCTGCCCGGCAATGCCGAGGCGCTCAAGGCCAGCGTATGGTCGGACATCACCACGGTGATGGACCTGGGCATCATTCTCGGGGCGATGATCGCCGCCTCGCTGGCCGGGCGTTTCGCGCCGAACTTGCGCATCCCGCTGCGCTCGGTGGTGGCCGCCGTCGTCGGCGGGCTACTGCTGGGCTACGGCGCGCGGCTGGCCTTCGGCTGCAACATCGGCGCCTACTTCGGCGGCATCGCGTCGGGCAGCCTGCACGGCTGGTTGTGGCTGGTCGCGGCATTTGCCGGCAACATGCTGGGCGTGAAACTGCGTCCATGGTTCTTCGAACGTCCGCGGCGGACGCTGGAAGGACGCTAAAGCGGCCATTTGCCGACGTCGCTACGCCGCGTATCTTCACGCCCCGTCCGGTTTCCGGGCGGGGCGCTCTTCGTTGGGTCACTGCTTGAGCAAGCCGCGAAAGAAGCCGTAGGCATTCTTTTCCAGCGCGTCGAGGGCGTAACCGCCCTCCTGGACGATCAGCGTGGGCAGGGCGAGTTCGGCGATCGCCTGGCCGAGCCGCGAGAAACCGTCGGTGCTCACGCTGACCCTGGCCTGCGGATCATCGTGATAGATGTCGAAGCCCAATGCCACGACCAGCACGTCGGGGGCATACAGGCGCAACGCCTGGCGGGCTTCCTCGAGGCGCGCGAAGAACAGCGCCTCGGGGGCGCCGTGGGGCATCGGCAGGTTGATGTTGTAGCCGTCGCCCGGGCCCTCGCCGCGCTCGTCCTCGAAACCGCAGACCGCGGGATAGAAGTTGGTGGGGTCGCCGTGGACCGAGACGTACAGCACGTCGCCGCGCCGGTAGAAGGTTTCCTGGATACCCTGGCCGTGGTGCATGTCGGTGTCGAGGATGGCGACGCGCGGATAGTGGTGCGAGAGCCGTTGGGCGGCGATCGCCGCATTGTTGAGATAGCAGAAGCCGCCGGCGCCGTCGGGCCGGGCGTGATGGCCGGGCGGACGGCACAGTGCATAGCTCAGGCGCTCGCCGTGCAGCAGGGCGTCGGCGCCGGCGATGGCGCTCTGCGCCGAAGCGTAGGCGGAGCGCCAGGTGTCCGGCCCCACCGGGGCGCTGCCATCGGCCAGGTAGCGCCCGGCTTCGGCGAGGATGCCGCGCAGGGCGTTGTTCTCGCGTACGAAGATATTGGAGATCACTTCGGCGCCCCAGTCCTCCGGCCAGCGCCGGTGGGCGCTTTCCAGAAAGCGCAGATAGGGCAGGGCGTGCACCTCGCCGATGGCCTGCATGCCGCTGTCGGGTGGCGTCTCGAGGCTGCCGCCGAGCCTTTTCACGGCGGCCAGCAGCGGTTCGAGACGTGCCGGCACTTCCTGGGGCTGGCGCATCGCACCGCGCGAGAAGTACAGATGCGGATGATGCAGGGCCTGGTCGTCGTGATAGAAGGTGCGCATGGGCAAGCACTCCGCGGTCGTTGGGCCTTCCCGACGATGATTTTCCGCCAGCCGGCCATCGTCACCTCGCTTCACCATAGCATCGCCACGGCGTGACGAAAGCCGCTCGGGAGTGCCTGGCAGCGGCGCGAGGAGTGCTTGCGTGTTATCTTTACGCCACTGGACTGCGTTCGCCTCCAGGCGCCAGGCGCGCAGCGGAGGTCCGCCAACACCATTGAACCAACCTCGAGTCGAGAGATGAGCGAAAACGCCAAGCGCCCCCTGTACACCCCCTACGCCGGTCCGTCACTGCTGGAGATGCCGCTGCTTAACAAGGGCAGTGCGTTCACGCTCAAGGAGCGCATCGATTTCAACCTGATCGGCCTGCTGCCGCAGAACGTCGAGACCATCGAGGAACAGGTCGAGCGCGCCTATCGCCAATACCGCTTGTGCAAGAACGATCTCGACAAGCATATCTACCTGCGCTCGATCCAGGACGACAACGAGACCCTGTTCTACCGCCTGCTCGAGGAACACCTCGAGGAGATGATGCCGATCATCTACACGCCGACGGTCGGCGAGGCGTGCGAGGAGTTCTCCAACATCTACCGCAACCATCGCGGGATCTTCGTCGCCTACCCCGACCGCGAGCACATGGACGACATCCTGCGCAGCGCCACCAAGGACAAGGTCAAGGTGATCGTGGTGACCGACGGCGAGCGCATCCTGGGGCTCGGTGACCAGGGCATCGGCGGCATGGGCATCCCCATCGGCAAGCTCTCGCTGTATACCGCCTGCGGCGGCGTCAGCCCGGCCTATACGCTACCGATCATGCTCGACGTGGGCACCAACAACCAGCAACTGCTCGACGATCCGATGTACATGGGCTGGCGCCACAAGCGCATCAGCGACGAGGAGTACAACGAGTTCATCGACATGTTCATGCAGGCGGTCAAGCGCCGCTGGCCCAACGTGCTGTTGCAGTTCGAGGACTTCGCCCAGGCCAATGCCATGCCGCTGCTCGAGCGCTATCGCGATGAACTGTGCTGCTTCAACGACGACGTCCAGGGCACCGCGGCGGTCTGTGTGGGCACCCTGCTGGCCGCCTGCAAGGCGCGTGGCGTGCGCATCAGCGACCAGCGCGTGACGTTCGTCGGCGCCGGCTCGGCGGGCTGCGGCATCGCCGAGCAGATCATCGTCGCGATGAAGGCGGACGGCCTCAGCGACAAGCAGGCCCGCGCGCGCATCTTCATGGTCGATCGCAACGGCCTGCTGACCGACGACATGGAAGGTCTCTACGACTTCCAGCAGCGCCTCGCCCATTCGCCCGAGACGATCGCCGACTGGCCGGGCAGCCAGTTGCTCGATGTGGTCACCCATGCCGAGCCGACGATCCTGATCGGCGTGTCGGGGCAGAAGGGGTTGTTCAGCGAAGAGGTGATTCGCGCCATGCACGCCAATTGCCCCAACCCGCTGGTGATGCCGCTGTCCAACCCGACCTCGCGGGTCGAGGCGACGCCGCAGGACATCCTCGACTGGACCAATGGCCAGGCGCTGGTCGCCACCGGCAGCCCCTTCCCGCCGGTGAACGTCGACGGCCGCAAGATCCCCATCGCCCAGTGCAACAACGCCTATATTTTCCCCGGGGTCGGCCTCGGCGTGGTCGCGGCCAACGCCACGCGGGTCACCGACGGCATGCTGATGGCGGCCTCCAATGCACTGGCCAACGGCGCGCCGATCGTCGAATACGGCGAGGGCGCGCTGCTGCCGGCGCTCAAGGATATCCGCGGGTTGAGCAAGGCGATCGCCTTCGACGTCGCCAAGCAGGCCCAGGAAGAGGACGTGGCGCTATCTTCCAGCGATGAAGTGCTGCATGCGGCGATCGAGCGTAGCTTTTGGTACCCGCGCTATCGTCGCTATCGGCGCCGCGCCTACTAAGGTTTGGGGATCGACTGGAGTCGTCACGATCCCAGGCTCAGGCAGCAACGCAAAACACCCCATCGCCAGCGCGGTGGGGTGTTTTTTTGGTGCGTCGAATGCGCCGGGTGGCCGGCGCATCAGCGCTTAGAGCATGTTGCGCAGCACGTAATGCAGGATCCCGCCGTGACGGTAGTACTCCAGCTCGTTGGCGGTATCGATGCGGCACTTGGCGTCGAGCTTCTTCTCGCCCTTGTCTGAAGTGATGGTCACCTTGACGCTGCCGCCCGGCTCCAGCTCGCCGAGTCCCTCGATGGAGAACGATTCGTCGCCGGTCAGGCCCAGCGACTTGCGATCCTCGCCTTCGGGGAACTGCAGCGGCAGCACGCCCATGCCGATCAGGTTGGAGCGGTGGATGCGCTCGTAGGATTCGGCGATCACCGCGCGCACGCCGAGCAGCAGCGTGCCCTTGGCGGCCCAGTCGCGGCTCGAGCCGGTGCCGTACTCCTTGCCGGCGACGACGACCAGCGGCTTGTTCTCCTCGGCGTACTTCATCGCCGCGTCGTAGATCGCCATCTGCTCGCCGGACGGCACGTGGCGCGTATAGCCGCCCTCGACGTTGTCGAGCATCTCGTTTCTGATGCGCACGTTGGCGAAGGTGCCGCGCATCATCACCTCATGGTTACCGCGCCGCGAGCCGTAGGAGTTGAAGTCCTTGGGCGCCACGCCGTGCTCCTGCAGGTACTTGCCGGCGGGGCTGTCGGGCTTGATCGCACCGGCCGGCGAGATGTGGTCGGTGGTCACCGAGTCGCCGAGCATCGCCAGCACGCGGGCGTCCTTGACGTCCTCGACCGGCTCGGGCTCCTTGCCCATGCCCTCGAAGAACGGCGGGTGCTGGATGTAGGTGGAATCCTTGGACCACTCGTAGACCTTGCTCTCGGGAATCTTGAGCGATTTCCAGGCCTCGTCGCCGTCGAACACCTCGGCGTATTCCTTGCGGAACATGTCGGTGCGCACCCGCTCGACCGCCTCGGCGATCTCGGCCTGTGACGGCCAGATGTCCTTGAGATAGACCGGCTGGCCATCCTTGCCGGTGCCCAGCGCTTCCTTGGACAGGTCGAGACGCACGTTGCCGGCCAGCGCGTAGGCCACCACCAGGGGCGGCGAGGCCAGCCAGTTGGTCCTGACCAGCGGGTGCACCCGGCCTTCGAAGTTGCGGTTGCCCGAGAGCACCGAGGCCACGGTCAGGTCGCCGGCATCGATGGCCTTCTCGACCGACTCGGGCAGCGGCCCCGAGTTGCCGATGCAGGTGGTGCAGCCGTAGCCGACCAGGTTGAAGCCGAGTTCGTTGAGGTCGTCCTGCACACCGCCCGCGGCCAGGTAGTCGGTGACCACCTTGGAACCGGGCGCCAGCGAGGTCTTGACCCACGGCTTGGTGGCCAGGCCCTTTTCGACCGCCTTGCGCGCCAGCAGGCCGGCGGCCAGCATCACGCTGGGGTTGGAGGTGTTGGTGCAGGAGGTGATCGCGGCGATCACCACGGCACCCGGGTTGAGCTTGAAGCGCTCGCCGTCGATCTCGCAGTCCTGGCTGTCGCTGTGCTCGTAGTGGCGATGGCTGTCGTGCAGTTCGACGTCGTCGACGGCGTGGCCGCCCTCGGACTGCCACTTGTCCTGTTCGGTGCTCGGCGCGTCGGGTGCGTCGCCGCCCATCAGCTTCTCGAAGGTCGCCTTCATGTCGGTGAGGGCGACGCGGTCCTGGGGACGCTTGGGCCCGGCCAGGCTGGCTTCGACATCGTTCATGTCGAGCTGCAGGGTGTCGGAGTAGACCGGCTCGTGGCCCGGCTCGCGCCACAGACCCTGGGCCTTGGCGTAGGCCTCGACCAGCTCGATCTGGGCGTCCTCGCGACCGGTCAGGCGCATGTAGGCCAGGGTCTGCTCATCGACCGGGAAGAAGCCGCAGGTCGCCCCGTATTCCGGGGCCATGTTGGCGATCGTCGCGCGGTCGGCGACCGGCATGTCCTTGAGGCCGTCGCCGTAGAATTCGACGAACTTGCCGACCACACCCTTCTGGCGCAGCATCTGGGTCACCGTCAGCACCAGGTCGGTGGCGGTGATGCCTTCGCGCAGCTTGCCGGAGATCTTGAAGCCGATCACTTCGGGGATCAGCATCGATACTGGCTGGCCGAGCATCGCCGCTTCGGCCTCGATGCCGCCGACGCCCCAGCCGAGCACGCCCAGGCCGTTGATCATGGTGGTGTGTGAGTCGGTGCCGACCAGCGTGTCGGGATAGGCGAAGGTCTTGT
This sequence comes from Halomonas sp. HP20-15, assembly GCF_033446685.1. Taxonomy (NCBI): domain Bacteria; kingdom Pseudomonadati; phylum Pseudomonadota; class Gammaproteobacteria; order Oceanospirillales; family Halomonadaceae; genus Halomonas; species Halomonas sp. HP20-15. The sequence goes on from NZ_JAWQLY010000003.1 coordinate 93,778, forward strand.
CGTCCTCGTCCTTGGTCCACACGGCGCGTCCCAGGTACTCGAGGTTGACCTGGTGGCAGATGCCGGTGCCCGGCGGGACCACGCGGAAGTTGTCGAAGGCCTGCTGGCCCCAGCGCAGGAATTCGTAACGCTCGAGGTTACGTTCCATCTCGATGGCGACGTTGTCCTTGAACGACGAGGGGTCGCCGAAGTGATCGACCATCACCGAGTGGTCGATGACCAGGTCGACGGGCGACAGCGGGTTGATGCGTGCCGGGTCTTCACCGAGGCGCTCCACGGCGTCGCGCATCGAGGCCAGGTCGACCACCCCGGGCACCCCGGTGAAGTCCTGCATCAGCACCCGCGCCGGGCGATAACCGATCTCACGGGTCGAGCGCGCGTCCTTCTGCCAGTCGACCAGCGCCTGCATGTCCTCGGTCGAAACGCTGTCGGAATCGGCGAAGCGCAGCTGGTTCTCGAGCAGGACCTTGAGCGTGAACGGTAGGCGATCGATATTGCCGAGCGCTTCGGCGGCCTTGGGCAGGCTGTAGTAGTGATAGGTGTTCCCTCCGGCCTCGAGGGAACTCAGGGTATTCGGCGTGTTTTCGGCGCTCATGGACTCTCCTCCTTATACCAAGCGGGGCAATGCTGGCCTTCGGCGGGTGCGGCCGGCCTCGCGTGACGGCCAATCCTTGCCGTCTTGAGTGGCACCGAACGGTGCCGTTGCGACTGGCCGATGTCGCTTGCCCGAGTGTCAGGTTCCTGGATGACGTTCCCAGATACTACGCTTGAGACAGCGATTGTCGACACATCCTGTTGATTATTGCTACTTATCACATTGTCATGATAGGCGGTGAATTCAACCGCCAGCCAGCTATCGGCGCCCGCCAAGCGACTATGCTTGGCAAGACGAGCATGGCGCTGGCGGCGCCGCGTTCGGCCATTCACCCTTGAAAGCGACCACGGCGATACCCATATTCTCTTCACCAAGCGTCGCGGCGAGCGGATCACGCCATGCACGAAGAAATGCTTGCAGCACGGCCGGTCAGTTGCCCCTATTGCGGCACGCCGTTCGAATTGCTGGTCGATGGCAGCCAGGGCAGCCATTCCACGTGGGAGGATTGCCCATGCTGCTGCGCACCGATTCAGGTCAGCGTCGAGGTGGCGGAGCCGGAAGGCAGTGTGCAGGCCGTGACACTGGCCCGCGACGACGACGTGTTATAAGCAGGACGCTGTTTGCCCGCGGTGTCGCCATCCCGACATGCGGGACGCGCCCAAGACGTCGATCGATAGGCAACCGCTATGCCTATCATTGGCGTTATCAAATTGGCAGACGAGAATTGCGACTTTAGTCTGGGCCGCTAATATTTTGCGACCCACCTTGAACCTTTAGGAGAAGTTACATGAGCGTATTGGTTGGACGTCAGGCACCGGATTTTGAAGCGGCGGCGGTCCTCGGTGACGGTACCATCGTCGAGAACTTCAAGCTGTCCGACAGCAACGGCAAGCTGCGCGTGCTGTTCTTCTGGCCGCTGGATTTCACCTTCGTTTGCCCGTCCGAAATCATCGCCCACGACAATCGTCTGGCACAGTTCAAGGAGTTGGGCGTCGAGGTGATCGGTGCTTCCATCGATTCACAGTTCTCGCATTACGCCTGGCGCAAGACGTCGCCGGATGCCGGCGGTATCGGCGAGGTCGGCTTCCCGATCGTTGCCGACGTCAAGCACGAGATCGTCCAGGCCTACGGTATCGAGCATCCAGAAGCCGGCGTCGCGATGCGCGCGTCCTTCCTGATCGATGCGAACGGCGTCGTCCAGCATCAGACCGTCAACAATCTGCCGCTGGGTCGTAACGTCGACGAGATGCTGCGCATGGTCAAGGCGCTTCAGCACCACGAGAAGCACGGCGAAGTCTGCCCGGCCGGTTGGGACGAAGGTAAGGAAGGCATGAAGGACACCGCGGAAGGCGTGGCCAAGTACCTCGGCACCCATTCCTCGAACCTGTAAGCCTTGACGGTTCGATGGGGCGGCCGCTGGCCGCCCTTTTGCCGTCTGGGCCATGCCGCCCGGCCTTTGATGAACAAGCGAAGCCAGTGCCAGATATATTGCGACCTGCGTTTGGCGATTCCGGGCCGAATCCAGATCCAATCTATCCAACGAGCGGTGCCGTCGTCCGGCGGCGCCATGCGTGAGAGGACCCATCCATGAGTGAAGTGCGGCACGAGCGCCTGATTATCCTCGGCTCCGGCCCGGCCGGTTACAGCGCGGCCGTCTACGCGGCACGCGCCAACCTGAAGCCGTTGCTGATCACCGGCATGGAAGCGGGCGGTCAGCTGACCACGACCACCGATGTCGATAACTGGCCGGGCGACGCCGATGGCGTCCAGGGCCCGGAGCTGATGGAGCGTATGCGTCGGCATGCCGAGCGCTTCGATACCGAGGTGCTGTTCGATCATATCGACGAGGTGGAACTGCGTCGCAAGCCCTTCACGCTCAAGGGCAGCAGCGGCACCTATACCTGCGATGCGCTGATTATCGCCACCGGCGCCAGCGCCCGCTACCTGGGCCTGCCGTCCGAGCAGCAGTTCATGGGCCAGGGCGTGTCGGCGTGCGCGACCTGCGACGGGTTCTTCTATCGCAACCAGGAAGTCATCGTGGTCGGCGGCGGCAACACCGCCGTGGAAGAGGCGCTGTACCTATCCAACATCGCCTCCAAGGTGACGCTGGTCCACCGGCGCGACAGCCTGCGCGGCGAGAAGATCCTGCAGGACAAGCTGTTCGAGAAGGTCGAGTCGGGCAACATCGTCGTCGAGTGGAACCAGGTGGTCGAAGAGGTGCTGGGCGACAATACCGGGGTGACCGGGGTGCGCCTGCGCTCCACCCTCGATGACAGTCAGCGCGAGCTTTCCGCGCCGGGGGTGTTCATCGCCATCGGGCACACGCCCAACACCGGCATCTTCGAAGGCCAACTGGACATGGCCAATGGCTACATCCGGGTGCGTTCTGGGCTCGAGGGCAACGCCACCGCGACCAGCGTGCCCGGCGTCTTCGCCGCCGGCGACGTCATGGATCACGTCTATCGCCAGGCGATCACCTCGGCGGGCAGCGGCTGCATGGCGGCATTGGACGTCGAGCGCTACCTGGAAGGGCTCGACTAGTCCGCGAAGCGCCCTGCATCAAGACCCCGCCGGCGGCTCGCCCGCGGGGTCTTTTGCTGTCTGAGACCGCCGTAGCGGCAGCCACCGGCGTTCAATAATGCGGGGGCCGCTCGTCCGCGTCGCTGACGCCCGGCGCGTCGAGGGCATCGAGCGTCTGATGTTGCTCGCGCAGGCGCTGTTGCATCAGCGCATTGACCCGTTCCAGGCGATCGAGCCGCTGAGCCTGACCGGCGAGGGTCTGGTCTAGAGTGTCGAGCCAGTGCTCCTGATAGGCCAGGCGGCTCTCCAGCGCTTCGAGGCGCGCTTCCAGGCGGGTGAGCGTGTCATTTTCGATCATGCTAGAATCGCTCCGCTGTGTGTTGCCGTTCATCGCGACACCTTACCGTATGTTCGAAACCCATCGGCATTCGCCGACGTTTCGGATAGTTGAGCTTGGAACCATCGAGCTTCGCAACGATCGCTCTTCGAAGCACCGCCCCGTCGCACCCGTGGCGTCAGGGCCGTTATTGTCAGCACAACAAGAGAGTCCGAGGTCCATGAATCGAAAGGTATTACTCCGCTGTAGTCTCATCAGTCTCCTGCTTGCCGCTCCCGCCCCGCTGTTGATCGCCCTGTTTGCATCGCTGGTCGACGGCGCCCTGACCGGGGCCTTCGAGGAAGCGTTGACGCTCGACGGCGTCGAACGCATCTACGTCGCCAGCGCGGTGGCGGTGTTCCTGATCCTGCTGGCTGCCACCATCGCCGTGCACAGCCTCACCCCGCAGCTCGTCAATCTCGCCGAGATCGAGAACGACGATCGCGAGATGGGCGAGGTGAAGTGGTTCAACGTCAACAAGGGGTACGGCTTCATCACCCGCGACAATGGGGAAGACGTATTCGTGCATTTTCGGGCCATTCGCGGCAAGGGTCACCGGACCCTGGCCGAGGGTCAGAAGGTGCGCTATCACGTGATCAACAACGAACGCGGCCTGCAGGCCGACGACGTGACCGTCATCACCTGAACGCGACGCCCCGCGTTTGACCGGACGCCCCGGTCGGCTTGTGCCGGCCGGGGCGTCTTCATGATGGCCGGCCGCCTGGGCGATGCGTTTAACCGGCAGTCGGATCGTCGCCGTGGTTGGGGCGCGAGTCGACATCGGCGCGCGCCTCGGCCTCGACGAATACCCGCTTGACCGTCTCCTGTTGCTGCTTGATGCGCACATCGAGGGCGGCGATCGAACGCTCGATGCGCTCGGCCGGGGTGCCGCGGGCAAAGCGCACGCTGAGAATCGCCAGGACGAAATCCGGTCCCATGTGCATGGTCAACACCTCGTTGACCCGTTCCACGCCCTCGGCTTCGCCGGCCAGGCCGCGAATCGACTCGACCACGCTGGGGTTGGCGCTCTCGCCGATCAACAACCCCTTGGTCTCGACCGCCAGCCAGATCGCCGTGCCGCCGAGGATCAGGCCGATCAGCACCGAGGCGATGCCGTCGAACACCGGATTGCCGGTCCACTGGCTCAGCGCCACGCCGGCCAGCGCCGCCAACAGACCGAGCAGCGCCGCTGAATCCTCGAAGACCACCACGAACAGCGCCGGGTCCTTGCCGCGGCGAACCGCCTGCACGTAGCTCCACTTGCCCTTGGTCTTTCGGAACTGGTTGAGCGCGAACGCCCAGGAGGCGCCCTCGAAGAGGATGCTCAGCCCCAGCACGACGTAGTTGATCAGCGGCGACTCCATCGGCTCGGGGGCGAGAATGTGATGGATGCCCTCGTAGATCGACACCCCGGCGCCGATCGCGAAGATCAGCAGCGCGACGACGAAGCTCCAGAAGTAGACTTCCTTGCCGTGACCGAAGGGGAACTGGGCGCTGGCGGGCTGCTTGGCGCGCTTGAGGCCCAGCAGCAGCAATACCTGGTTGCCGGTATCGACCACCGAGTGGATGCCCTCGGAGAGCATCGCCGAGCTGCCGGTCATCGCCGCGGCGACGAACTTGGTGATGGCGATCAATGTGTTACCGCCCATCGCGGCATAGATCGCCGGTTTGGATTCCGCCATGATGCTTCCTCCCTGAAGCTTATTAAAGGCGATTTCGCCGTTACTGGCCCGAATCCGGCCAGGTGATGGCGCCTTCGTGGCCGTCGGGGCAGACCTGCCAGAAACGATCCGGATCGTCGCCCGGCTGCCAGCCGCCCAGCGAGCAGCGCACCTCGCAGGCCAGCGCGGCGACCGCCGCACGGGCGCAGTCGATGTCGCGCGGCCAGGGCGTGGCGTTGCTGTCGAACCACAGGCTGGCGAAGCCGTCGGCGGCGTTCTCGACCAGCAGGATCGGGACCAGCGCGCCCTCGCTATGGCCCTTCCCCCGCCACTTGCGCTTGCCGGCGGGTTCGAGCGGGGCGGCATCGAGCTGCGAGCCGAGCCAGGCGTTGAGGCGTTCGAGCGAGGCGTCGGCCAGGTAGATCTCGATGTCGGGATAGCGTTGCATGGCGGACCTCAGATGAACAGCCGTTTTATGATCGCTTCGTAGGCCTGGCTCAGGGTGTCGAGATCGGCGGCGCGCACGCGTTCGTTGACCTTGTGGATGGTCGCGTTGAGCGGGCCGAGTTCGACCACCTGGCTACCCAACTGGGCGATGAAGCGGCCATCCGAGGTGCCGCCGGCGGTCGACAGCGCCGGGGTCTCGCCGGTGACGTCCTTGACTCCGGCGAGCACCGCCTCGATCAGCTCGCCCTTGGCGGTCAGGAACGGCTCGCCGTTGAGCGTCCAGTCGAGGCGGTAATCGAGGCCATGGGCGTCGAGGATCGCCTCGGCGCGTTCGCGCAACTGCTCATGGGTGACCTCGGTGGAGTAGCGGAAGTTGAACACTACTTCCAGTTCGCCGGGAATCACGTTGGTCGCGCCGGTCCCCGCGCGCAGGTTGGAGATCTGGAAACTGGTGGCGGGAAAGAAGGCGTTGCCGTCGTCCCAGTGCTCGCGGCACAGCGCGTCTAGCGCCGGCGCCGCAGCGTGGATCGGGTTGTGCGCCAGGTGCGGATAGGCGACATGGCCCTGCACGCCCTTTACCCGTAGCACGCCGCCCAGCGAGCCGCGCCGACCGTTCTTGACGGTGTCGCCGAGCCGCTCGCTGGACGATGGCTCGCCGACGATGCAGTAGTCCAGCCGTTCGTGGGCCTCGCGCAGGTGCTCCACCACCGCCCGGGTGCCGTCGATGGCGGGGCCTTCCTCGTCGGAGGTGATCAAAAAGGCCAGCCGTCCCGGGTGGTCGGGGTGCGCGGCGACGAAGCGCTCCACCGCAGTGAGCATCGCCGCCAGGCTGCCCTTCATATCGGCGGCGCCGCGTCCGCACAGCTCGCCGGCCTCGTTGATGTGCGGCTCGAAAGGCGGCGTGTGCCACTGCGCCTCGGGACCGCTGGGCACCACGTCGGTGTGGCCGGCGAAGGCCAGCACCGGGCCGTGATGGCCGCGCACCGCCCAGAAGTTCTCGACATCGCCGAACGCCAAGCGCTGGACGCTGAAACCGAGGCGCTCGAGGCGCTCGATCATCAGCGTCTGGCAGCCGGCGTCGTCGGGAGTCACCGAGACGCGGCGCATCAGTTCGACGGCCAGTTCCTGTGTCGCTGACAGGGACTGGCCGGTCACGGCAGTGGCGGACGAGGACATGGCGGTTCCGGTTGACGGAGAGTGGGGCGCCCGGCCCGGGCGCCACGAATCAATTGTGGGCATGCAGCGCTTCGTTGAGCGCCACGGCGCTCTTGTTGGTCAGGCATTCGACGCGACCGTTGAGCGAGTTGCGACGCAGCAGCAGGTCGCTCTGGCCGGCCAGCTCGCGGGCCGCGAGCTTCTCGACTTCCTGGCCCTGATCGTCGAGCACCGCGACCTTGGTGCCGGCGGTGATGTAGAGCCCGGCCTCGACCGTGCAGCGATCGCCCAGCGGGATGCCGATGCCGGCGTTGGCGCCGATCAGGCAGCCCTCGCCGACCTTGATGACGATGTTGCCGCCGCCGGACAGCGTACCCATGGTCGAGCAGCCGCCGCCGAGATCCGAACCCTTGCCGATCATCACGCCGGCCGAGACGCGCCCCTCGACCATCCCCGGGCCTTCGGTGCCGGCGTTGAAGTTGACGAAGCCCTCGTGCATCACCGTGGTGCCCTCGCCGAGATAGGCGCCCAGGCGCACCCGCGCGGTGTCGCCGATACGGATGCCCTTGGGCACCACGTAGTCGGTCATCTTGGGGAACTTGTCGACACAGTCCACGGACAGCGGGCGGCCTTCGAGGCGCGCCTTGAGGCGTCGCGCTGGGAGCTCCTCGACGTCGATGGGGCCCTCGTTGGTCCAGGCGATGTTGCGCAGCAGGCCGAACATGCCGGTCAGGTCGACGCCGTGCGGCTTGACCAGCCGATGCGACAGCAGGTGCAGCTTGAGATAGACCTCCGGCGCGCTCTCGGGCGGCTGGTCGACCTCGATGAAGGTCGCTACCAAGGGGCGCTGACTGGCCGCCAGTGAGGTGGCGAGCTCGGCCTGCTCGGCACTGCCGGCGGCCTTGAAGGCCTCGGCCAGCTTGCCGCAGTGCTCGGGCAGGAAACTCACCACGGCGTTGCCGGCGGGGGCATCGAGCGCCTCGCGCGCGGCCTCGGCCAGCGCACTGCTCGGCTGGAACAGCGGCGCCGGGTAGTAGACGTCGAGCCAGTCGCCCTGGGTGTTCTGGTTGCCGATTCCGAGTGCGAAACTCAGCATGCGATTCTCCTGAAAGTGATGGGTCGTGGGTCGGGCGGCTGCGCTCGTCACGCCGAGTCGTCCAGACCGGCATAGCCGTCGCGCGGCAGGCCGACCAGCAATTGCTCGCCGGTGTCGAGCAGCGGGCGCTTGAGCAGTGTCGGCTGGGCGAGGATCAGCGAGGCGGCGCGCTCGGCGTCGTCGCGGGCCGCCTGCTGATCGGCACCGTCCAGGCCGCGCCAGGTAGTGCTACGGGTATTGAGCAGCGTGGCGAGCTCGGCCATGGTCAGAAATCGGGTCAGTCGCTCGCGGTCGAGACCGTCGTCGCGCAGGTCGTGATAGCGATAATCGATGCCCTGCGCCTCGAGGGCCTTGCGCGCCTTGCGGCAGCTGTCGCAGTTCTTGATACCGTAAAGCGTAATCATGGCTCGTTTCTTCTCGGTCATCCGCGGGTCTCGATGAAGCGGCGAATGCGGCGTGCCGCCTCGACGGTGGCGTCGCGTTCGGCGACCAGCGCCAGGCGTACGCGCCCGGCGCCCGGGTTGTACGTCGTCCCGCTGGGCATGCTGTCACGCGACATGTAGCTACCGGGCAGGACCGTGACGTGCTGCTCGGCGAACAGGTCGCGTGCGAAGGCCTCGTCGTCGCCGCCGGGCACCGCCGGCCACAGGTAGAAGCTGGCCTGGGGGGCGGGGAAATCCATCACCGGGGCCAGGATATCGGTCACTGCGGCGAATTTCTCGCGATAGGCGTCGCGGTTGGCGCGCACGTGATGCTCGTCCTGCCAGGCGACGATCGAGGCATGCTGCGTCTGCAGCGGCATCGCGCAGCCGTGATAGGTGCGGTAGCGCTTGAACGGCGCGATCAGTGCGGCGTCGCCGGCAACGAAACCCGAACGCAGCCCGGGCAGGTTGGAGCGCTTGGACAGCGAGTGAAACACGATACAGCGCCGGTAGTCGTCGCGGCCCAGGCTGCGGCAGGCCTCGAGCAGGCCCGGCGGCGGCGCGGCCTCGTCGAGGTAGAGTTCGGAATAGCATTCGTCGGAGGCGATCAGGAAGTCGTGCTCGTCGGCGAGCTCGATCAGCTGGCGATAGTCGGCGAGCGACGTGACCGCGCCGGTGGGGTTGCCGGGCGAGCAGACGAATACCAGCTGGACGTCGCGCCACACCTCGGCGGGCACCGCCGCGTAGTCGGGGCAGAAGCCGCTCTCGGCGCTGCAGTCGAGATACAGCGGCTCGCCGCCGGCGAGCAGCGTGGCGCCTTCGTAGATCTGATAGAACGGATTTGGCATCGCCACCCTGGCCGGCCGGCTGCGGTCCAGTGCCGCCTGGACGAAGGCGAAGATCGCCTCGCGGGTGCCGTTGACCGGCAGCACATGGCGTTCGGGATCGAGGCTCGTCGCGGCCAGCGTGTAGCGGCGGGTCGCCCATTCGGCGATCGCCGTGCGCAGCTCGGGCAAGCCGGTGGTGGTCGGGTAGCGGGCGACATCGCCCTCGTGGCGGCGCAGTGCCTCGAGCACCGCCGGCGGCGGGGCGTGACGCGGCTCGCCGATGGACAGCGCGATGGGCGTCATATCGGCCGGCGCCACCACATCGGCCTTGAGGCGGGTCAGGCGCTCGAAGGGGTAGGGCTTTAGCGCATCGAGATTGGGGTTCATGGGCGTTCCAGCGATCTGCGCCAGGGCAGGATTGTCTCGTTATGGGTGCCGTGGGGCGCGAAGCCACCGATTATAGGCAAGCCGTGGGGCCCCCTCAAATGCGGCGGCCGGGTCGCCGTCAAACATCCAGCATCTCGCGCAGCCGCTCGCGCAGTGCCGCCTGGCGCTCGGGATCGACGAGCGGCTCGCCGTTCTTGTCGGTGATGAAGAACACGTCCTCGACGCGCTCGCCGAGGGTGGCGATCTTGGCCGCCGACAGGGCGATGTGCTGCTCCATGAAGATGCGCCCGACCCGCGCCAGCAGCCCCGGGCGGTCGGGGGCGATCAGCTCGAGCATGGTTCGGGCGTTGGCCGGGTCCTGCTCGATCAGCACCTGGGTGGGTACGCGGAAATGCTTGAGCTGGCGTGGCGTGTGGCGGTTGACGATCTGCGGGTAGTCGTCGGGATCGTCGAGCTCCTCCACCAGGTGCGCACGCATGCGCTCGAGGCGCGCCGCCTCGCGGATCGGCTCGTTGGCATCGTCGAGCACGATGAAGGTGTTGAGCGTCCAGTCGTTGCTCGAGGTGGCGATGCGCGCGTCGTGGATCGACAGGTCGAGCTGGTCCATGGCCGCGGCGGTGGCGGCGAACAGGTCGTCCACCGAGCGGGTATGGATGAACACCTTGGTGCCGCCCTCGCTGGTGTCCTCGGCGGGGGCGCTGACCAGTACCAGCGGCAGCTCAGAGCCGGCGTGGGCGAGGATGCCCTGGGTCTGCCAGACAATCTCGCTGGGCGTGTACTGGACGAAGTAGTCGTCGCCGAGGGTGTCCCACAGTATCTCGACGCGGGCGACGTCGGCGCCCAGGGTGCGCAGCAGGGCCAATGCCTCGGTGCGGGTCTCGCGGACCCAGTCGTCGCGGTCGATGGGGTTTTCCAGGCCGCGACGCAGGGCGCGCTTGGTCTCGCCATGGAGCTGGCGAAGCAGCGCGGCGCGCCAGCCGTTCCACAGCGAGGGATTGGTGGCGGTGATGTCGGCGACGGTGAGTACGTAGAGGTAGTCGAGATGGACTTCGTCGCGCATCTGGTGGGCGAACTCGCGGATCACGTCGGGATCGGAGATGTCGCGCTTCTGGGCGGTCTTGGACATCAGCAGGTGATGCTCGACCAGCCAGGCGACCAGCCGCGTGTCGCGCGGCGACAGGCCATGGCGCTCGCCGAACTCGGCGACGTACTGGGCGCCGATCAGCGAGTGGTCGCCGCCGTGGCCCTTGCCGATGTCGTGATAGAGCCCGGCGATCCAGAGAAGCTCGAGCTTGGGCAGTTGATGGATCAGCGTGGCGGCGACCGGAAAGTCCTCGCGCCCGGCGGTCTCGCGAAAGCGCTGGATGAACTTGAGCAGGCGCAGGGTATGGGCGTCGACGGTGTACAGGTGGAACAGATCGTGCTGCATCAGTCCCACCGCCTGGCCGAATTCGGGCAGGTACTTGCCGAGGATGCCGTAGCGGTTCATGCGCCGCAGCTGGCGCGGCACATTGCCGCCGCTGCGCAGCAGTTCCATGAACAGGCTCTGGTGGCGCAGGTCGTCGCGGAACGCCTCGTCGATCATGTGGCGATGATCGCGAATCAGGCGGATGGTCTCGGCGCGCACGCCCTCGATGCCGGGGTGCTGGGCCATCAGCAGAAACAGCTCGAGCAGTGCGCCGGGGCGGCGCCGGAAGACGCCGGGGTGGCGCGCCTGGATGTAGCCGCCGCGAATCTCGAAGCGGGCGTTGAGCGGCTGGATCTCGAGCGCCTCGTCGCCGCGCAGGATCATCTCGTCGAAATGCTGCAGCAGCATGTCATTGAGCCCGGCCAGCGCGGTGACGTGCCGATAGTAGCGTTTCATGAACTGCTCGACGCCCAGCCCTTCGGGGCTGTCATGGAAGCCGAACAGCTCGGCGATAGCGCGCTGGTGATCGAACAGCAGGCGGTCCTCGGCGCGCCCGGTGAGGGTGTGCAGGGCGTAGCGGACCTGCCATAGAAAGGCCTGGCCCTGGCTGAGGATCTGCAGCTCGGCGTCGTTCATGAAGCCCTGGGCGACGACGTCCTCATAACGCAGCGGACCGAAATAGCGCTTGGCCACCCAGCCGATCATCTGGATGTCGCGCAGCCCGCCGGGTGAGCTCTTGAGGTTGGGTTCGAGCTGGTACTCGGAGTTGTTGTGCTTGTAGTGACGGGTGATCTGCTCCTGCCACTTGGCCTCGAAGAACTGAGCCGGCGGCCACATGTGGCGGCTCGACAGGCGTTTGGTCATGGCCTGGCGAAGATGCTCCGCGCCGGCCAGGGTGCGCGTCTCCAGCAGGTTGGTGATGACCGTGACGTCGGCGCGCGCCTCGCGTTCGCAATCGGCCAGCGAGCGCACGCTGTGGCCGATCTCCAGCCCGATGTCCCAGAGGAAGGTGATGAAGGCGGTGAGCGGCTCGCGATAGGGGCCGTCGTCGTCGTGCTCGAGCAGCAGCAGCAGGTCGATGTCGGAATGCGGGTGCAGCTCGCCGCGCCCGTAACCGCCCACCGCAAGGAGCGCGACGCCGGTGTCGGGCCAGGGATGGCGGGCCCAGGCCGTCTCGAGCAGCCGGTCGAGGCACCAGGCGCGCCCGTGGATCAGGTCGCGAATGTCGGCGCCGTCGTGAAAGCGCGTATCGAGACGCGCCTGAATGTCGCGCAGCGCCTGCTTGTACAGCGGGATCGGCGGGCGACCGGTGTCGAGCTCGGCGCGGAAGGCGGCGACATCGAACAGCTTGTCGTCGGCCACGAAGCGGTAGTGATGCAGCAGCATGCGAAGTGGCTCTCCATGGGTGCGACGAAAGGCGGGCGCGGCTGGCCGAAGCGTGGATCGCGCCTCGGCCGGGCGGGTCAGGAGCGGCGTGTCAGCCGCCGAGGAACGACAGGTCCTCGTCGTGGCGCACCGTGGTGACGATGCAGCCGCCCTTGGTGACCACCAGCGTATGTTCCCACTGCGCCGACAGGCTCTTGTCGCGGGTGACCGCGGTCCAGCCGTCCTTGAGCACCTTGGTCTGGTACTTGCCGGCGTTGATCATCGGCTCGATGGTGAGGCACATGCCTTCCTTGAGGACCAGGTCGTTATGTTGGTCGTAGCCGTCATAATGCAGTACCTGCGGTTCCTCGTGGAAGTTCTTGCCGATGCCGTGCCCGCAGAAGTCGCGCACCACGCTGTAGCCGTTGTCCTCGGCATGGGCCTGGATCGTCTTGCCGATGTCGGACAGGCGGGTGCCTTCCTTGACGATCTCGAGCGACTTGTACAGGCACTCCTGGGTGACCTGCGAGAGCCGCTCGCCCTTGATGTTCTCGCCGACCACGAACATGCGGCTGGTGTCGCCATAGTAGCCGTCCTTGATCACGGTGACGTCGATATTGAAGATGTCGCCCTTCTTCAGCAGCTTGCCGAAATCGGGAATGCCGTGGCACACCACGTGGTTGAGCGAGATGCAGGTGGCGTGCTGGTAACCGTGGTAGCCGATGGTGGCCGATATGCAGCCCAGTTCCTGCTCCAGATAGTCCTGGCACAGCTTGTCGATCTCGCCGGTCGAGATGCCTGGACGGACATGGTCGGCAATCATTTCGAGCACCTGGGCGGCGCAGCGTCCGGCTATCTTCAGCTTCTCGATATCGTCGGGGGTGTTGATCGGGACGTTCATGGAATCTCGGGTCGGGAAATGGGGGGCGTGCATTGGCCTGAAAGGCCCGGCCGGCTTCATCTTGGCGATCATCTATGGTATAAAGCCGCGCGCTTGACTGCAATCCGCACTCGCCTTGGCACTCTGCCTCGATGCTTGCGGCGTGGATCAGGCGACAAGCAGCAATCAATGCCTTGAAAAACACACATACACCGGCACATGGTCCCGGGTGCCGTCGACGAAGCGTTCGTCGCGGTCGGATCCATGGGGTGTATGGAGGCCTAACCCGATACATCAGGAGTTATCCCCATGGCGCAAGTCAATATGCGTGACCTGCTCAAGGCAGGCGCTCACTTCGGCCACCAGACCAAGTACTGGAACCCGAAGATGAGCAAGTTCATCTTCGGCGCACGCAACAAGATCCATATCATCAACCTCGAGCACACCCTGCCGGCGATCAATGACGCCGCCGCCGTGGTCGAGAAGATGGCCGCTTCCAACAACAAGATCCTGTTCGTCGGCACCAAGCGTGCGGCCAGCAAGATCATCAAGGAAGAGGCCCAGCGTGCCGGCCAGCCGTTCGTCAACCATCGCTGGCTGGGCGGCATGCTGACCAACTACAAGACCATTCGCGTATCCATCAAGCGTCTGCGCGAACTGGAAGCCATGCACGAAGATGGCACCTTCGCCAAGCTGACCAAGAAAGAAGTGCTGATGGCCACGCGCGAGCAGGACAAGCTCGAGCGCAGCGTGGGCGGCATCAAGGACATGGGCGGCCTGCCCGACGCGCTGTTCGTGGTTGACGTCGACCATGAACGCATCGCGATCAATGAAGCCAACAAGCTGGGTATTCCGGTCATCGGTGTGGTCGACACCAACTCGAACCCCGATGGCGTCGATTACGTCATCCCCGGCAACGACGACTCGATCCGCGCCATCCAGATCTACGTGCAGGCGATCGCCGATGCCAGCGCCAAGGCGAAGGAAGGCCGTCCCGACGAGTTCGTCGAAGTGACCGAGAGCAACGAAGTCGCCGAGTGATCGGTAGCGGGCCTGCCCGGGCGGCGATGCCGCCCGCGAGGCCGGTACGGGGCTAGGCCCCTGGCTATCGAGCTTGGCTCGGTGCGGCCGGGTCTCCATCGCTCGATAGGGACCCGGCGCGCCGAGCGGTAACTTTGCTTACGTTATTCGACGTCGACAATTTTCAGAGGTTATTCACCATGGCAGCTATCAGCGCATCTCTGGTCAAGGAACTGCGTGAACGCACCGGGCTCGGCATGATGGAGTGCAAGAAGGCACTCACCGAGGCGGACGGCGACATCGAGCGGGCGATCGAGGACCTGCGCAAGAACTCCGGCCTCAAGGCCGCCAAGAAGGCCGGCCGCACCGCCGCCGAGGGCGCGGTCGTGACCCGCGTCGCCGACGACGGTCGCTACGGCGTGATGCTCGAGGTCAACTCCGAGACCGACTTCGTCGCCCGTGACGACAACTTCAAGGCGTTCGCCGAGAAGGTCATCGCCAAGGTCTTCGAGACCAAGAGCGAAGACGTCGCCGCCCTGATGGACGGCGAGCTGGAAACCGCGCGCGAGCAACTGGTCCAGAAGATCGGCGAGAACATCAGCGTGCGCCGCGCGGTGGTCGTCGAGGCGCCGGCCGACGGTGTGGTCGGTGCCTACGTGCACAGCGGACGCATCGGCGTGCTGACCCAGCTCAGGGGCGGCAATGCCGACGCGGCCAAGGACGTCGCCATGCACGTCGCGGCGATCAATCCGCTGGTGGCGCACCCTGAGGACATGCCGCAGGAGCAGCTCGACAAGGAAAAGGCGATTATCCTGGCTCAGCCGGACATGGCCGGCAAGCCCGAGCAGATCGCCGAGAAGATGGTCCAGGGGCGTCTCAAGAAGTACCTGGCCGAGGTCAGCCTGACCGAGCAGCCCTTCGTCAAGGATCCCAACACCTCGGTGGCCGACTACGTCAAGTCGCACGGTGGCGAGGTGGTTGGCTTCACCCGTTTCGAGGTCGGCGAAGGCATCGAGAAGGAAGAAGTCGATTTTGCCAAGGAAGTCATGGAACAGGCTCGTCGTAGCTGAGGTCCTAGCTTCTGGTTGTTGCATGGCGTGCGCTCCGGCGCACGCCATTGTGTATCCGGCCGGTGGTTCTTAGCGCCGGCAGCCTACTTTTCCGCTGTTACCAGGAGAGACACCATGCCCGCCATTTCCGACCAGAATGCCAGCGCCGCGCCGCGCAGCGACAAGTCGAAGTACAAGCGGATCCTCCTCAAGCTGTCTGGCGAGGCGCTGATGGGCGATGGCGAGTTCGGCATCGACCCCAAGGTGCTCGACCGCATGGCATTGGAGATCGGGCAGTTGGTGGGCATCGGCGTCCAGATCGGCATCGTCATCGGCGGCGGCAACCTGTTTCGCGGCGCGGCCCTGCACGCAGCGGGCATGGAGCGCGTGACCGGCGATCACATGGGCATGCTGGCCACGGTGATGAACGCGTTGGCCATGCGCGACGCCCTGGAGCGCTCGAATATCCGCTCGCGCGTCATGTCGGCGATTCCCATGAGCGGCGTGGTCGAGCACTACGATCGGCGTACCGCCATCCGCTATCTTACCTCGGGCGACGTGGTGATCTTCTCCGCCGGTACCGGCAATCCCTTCTTTACGACCGACTCCGCAGCCTGCCTGCGCGGTATCGAGATCGACGGCGACGTGGTGATCAAGGCCACCAAGGTCGACGGCGTCTACGATAAGGACCCCGTACGTCACCCGGATGCCGTCAAGTACGAGCGACTGGGTTACGATGAAGTACTCGACCGCAAGCTGGGGGTCATGGATTTGACCGCCATTTGTCTGGTACGGGACCATGGCATGCCGGTGCGTGTGTTCGACATGACCAAGCCCGGGGCGTTGTTGAACCTGGTCGTGGGTGGTAAGGAAGGTACGCTGATAGACAGAGGTTGAAATCGTGATCAACGACATCAAGAAAGACGCCGAAGCGCGAATGAAGAAGAGTTTCGAATCGCTGCAGACCAACTTCCACAAGATCCGCACCGGGCGCGCCCATCCGACGATTCTGGATTCGGTCACCGTTGACTACTACGGCTCGCAGATGCCGCTCAACCAGGTGGCCAGCGTCAACGTCGAGGATGCTCGCACCCTGGCTGTGGTGCCGTGGGAGAAGTCGATGGTACCCAAGGTCGAGAAGGCGATCATGACCTCCGACCTGGGGCTCAATCCGGCGACTGCGGGTAGCGTGATCCGGGTGCCGATGCCGGCGCTGACCGAGGAAACCCGTCGCGGCTACATCAAGCAGGCGCGCGGTGAAGCCGAGAACGCTCGTGTGGCAGTGCGCAACGTGCGCCGCGATGCCAACGGCGACATCAAGGCGCTGCTCAAGGAAAAGGCGATCACCGAGGACGATGAGCACCAGGGCGAGGAAGCGATCCAGAAGCTCACCGACAAGTACGTAGCCGAGATCGACAAGCTGCTGGAAGCCAAGGAACACGACCTGCTGCAGGTCTGAGCCGGAGCGGGCGGCGCACGTTGCGTCGCCCGTCTCTTACGCCCGCCAGGCGAGATAGCATGACACAACAGCAGACCGACAACCTGCCACGCCACGTGGCGATCATCATGGACGGCAACAACCGTTGGGCGCGTGCCCACGGGCTATCCGGCGCGCGCGGCCATCGCGCCGGTGTCGAGTCGGTACGCGCGGTGATCCGTCGTGCGGCCGAGCGGGGCATCGAGACGCTGACGTTGTTCGCTTTCTCGAGCGAGAACTGGAAACGCCCGTCGAGCGAGGTCAGCGCGTTGATGGAGCTGTTTTTGATGGCGCTCAAGCGCGAGGTCAAAAAGCTCCACGAACATGGTATCCGCCTGACGGTTATCGGCGAGCGCGAGCGATTCTCGAGCTCGATCCAGCAGCACATCGAACGCGCCGAGGCGCTGACCGCCAGCAACGACGGCCTGCACTTGGTGGTCGCCGCCAACTACGGCGGTCATCGCGACATCGCCCTGGCCGCACGACGCCTGGCGGCGCGAGTCGAGGCCGGCGAACTCACCGCCGAGGCGATCGACGAGCAACTGCTCGACCGTGAGATCGACCAGGGCAGCGTGCCGCCGGTCGATCTGTGCATTCGCACCAGCGGTGAACAGCGCATCTCCAATTTTCTGCTCTGGCAGCTGGCCTACTCCGAATTCTATTTCTCGCCGCTGTTGTGGCCCGATTTCTCGGCGGACGCCTTCGATGCGGCGCTCAACGACTACTGCCGCCGTCAGCGGCGCTTCGGGATGACTCAGGAACAGATCGAGGCCCGGGGTGCTTAGACAGCGCATCATCACCGCCGCGATCCTGGCACCGTTGATGGTCGCCGGGCTGTTCGGCCTGGACGGCGGCGGCTTCGCGGTCTTCACCGGTGGCGTGGTCGCGCTGGCGGCCTGGGAATGGGCCAATCTCGCGGGCATCGTCCGGCTGGCGGCGCGGCTCGGTTACGTCGCCGTGCTGGTGGCGTTGATGATCGCGGGCTGGTTCAGCGGCGCCGTGCACGCCACCTGGCCGCTGTGGCTGGCCCTGGGCGGCTGGCTGGCGAGCCTCTACTGGGTCGCGGGCTACCCCGAACGAGGGCTGCAGTGGCGTTCGAGCGCGGCACGCGCCGCGGTCGGACTGTGGGTTCTGCTGCCGTGCTGGGCCGGGTTCGTGCAACTGCGCGTCGACGGCCTCGAATGGCTGCTCTATGTGCTGCTGCTGGTGTGGCTGGCCGATATCGGCGCCTACTTCGCCGGCCGGCGTTTCGGGCGTCGCAAGCTGGCGCCCAAGGTCAGCCCCGGTAAATCGTGGGAAGGCGTCTACGGCGGCATGGCGGCGACCGCCTTGCTGGCCCTGGGCTACGCCGCGGGCCTGTCGCTGAGTGTCGCCGATACCCTGTGGCTGATCGTCGCCACTGCATTGATCACCCTGGTTTCGGTGCTCGGCGATCTGCTAGAGAGCATGTTCAAGCGCTGGCGCGGGATCAAGGACTCGGGGCGGCTGCTGCCGGGCCACGGCGGTATTCTCGACCGCATCGACAGCCTGACCGCGGCGGTGCCGCTGTTCGCCTTGCTGCGGCTATGGCTGTGACGTTCCCGGCTGTGAAAGGCTCGGCCGTGAGGAGACCTGAATGAGCGAGCTTTCCGCCGCCCCGCGCCGCCAGCGGGTCACCGTGCTGGGCGCCACCGGTTCCATCGGCGTCAGCACCCTGGATGTCCTCGCCCGCCATCCCGATCGCTACCGTGTCCACGCGCTCACCGCGGGCCATCGCCGTGAGGCGTTGCTTGAGCAGTGCCTGCAGCACCGTCCGGCGCTGGCGGTGCTGGCCGCCGAGCTTGACGCCGCCTGGCTGCGCGAGCGGCTGGAAACGGCCGGACTCGATACCGAAGTGCGCGCCGGCGAGACGGCGCTCGCCGAGGCCGCCGAGGCCGCCGAGGTCGACGTGGTGATGGCCGCCATCGTCGGCGCCGCGGGGCTGCTGCCGACGCTGGCGGCGGTGCGCGCCGGCAAGCGCGTACTGCTGGCCAACAAGGAGGCGTTGGTGATGTCCGGCGCGCTGTTCATGGACGCCGTCGAGCGCCATGGCGCGACCCTGCTGCCCATCGATTCCGAGCACAACGCCATCTACCAGTGCCTGCCTCCGGGGCGTCGCGACGGACTCGGCGAGGCCGGGGTCGAACAGTTGCTGCTGACCGCCTCGGGGGGGCCGTTTCGGGGCTGGACGGCCGAGCAGCTGCGTACGGTGACCCCCGAGCAGGCCTGTGCGCATCCCAATTGGTCGATGGGTCGCAAGATATCGGTGGATAGCGCTACGTTGATGAATAAAGGGCTCGAGCTGATCGAGGCCTGTTGGCTGTTCGCCGCCCGCCCCGAGCAGATCCAGGTGGTCGTGCATCCGCAGAGCGTGATCCATTCGATGGCCGCCTACAGCGACGGCTCGGTGATCGCCCAACTGGGCAACCCGGACATGCGTACGCCGATCGCCTTCGGCCTGGCCTGGCCCGAGCGGATCGATGCCGGCGTCGCGCGTCTCGATCTGTTCGAGGTCGCGCGGCTCGATTTCGAACCGCCCGACGAAGCCGCCTTTCCCTGCCTGCGCCTGGCCCGCGAGGCGATGGCGGCCGGCGGTACCGCGCCGGCCGTTCTCAACGCCGCCAACGAGGTGGCGGTCGAGGCGTTCCTCGAGGGCCGGCTGGCCTTCACCGCGATCGGCGAAGTCGTCGAGGCGGTGCTCGCCGCGCGTGAGGTGCAGCCGGCCCATGAGCTGGATATGATTCTCGTCGAGGATGCGCGGGCCCGACAGGATGCCGCTCGGTGGATTGCCGCTCGGCGGCCGAGGCGTTAACGCGAGGAGAGTAGAGATGGACGCGATTCAGAATGTCCTGGCGGCCATCGTGGTGTTGGGGCTGCTGATCACCTTTCACGAGTTCGGGCACTTCTGGGTCGCACGGCGTTGCGGCGTCAAGGTGCTGCGTTTCTCGGTGGGTTTCGGCAAGCCGCTGTGGTCGCGTTTCGACCGGCATGGCACCGAGTATGCGATCGCCGCCATTCCATTGGGCGGCTACGTCAAGATGCTCGACGAGCGCGAGGGCCCGGTGGCCGAGGAGGAGCTCGATCGCGCCTTCAACCGCAAGGGGGTGTGGTCGCGGATCGCCATCGTCGCGGCGGGGCCGCTGGCCAACTTTCTGCTGGCGATCGGCGCGTACTGGTTGATCTTCGTGATGGGCACCAGCACCGTGGCGCCGGTGATCGGTCCGGTTGCGCCGGACTCGCCGGCGGCGCGTGCCGGGTTGGCGAGCGGCCAGGAGATCGTCGCGGTGCAGGGCGATGCCACGCCGACCTGGGAAGCGGTCAATCTCGAACTGCTTTCGGCGATCGGCGCCAACGGCTCGCTCGAGATCGCGACCCGCGACCCCGAACGCAGCGAGCAGGCGGCGAACCGATATCAGGTGCCGGTGTCCGATTGGCTGGTCGGCCAGGATCCGCCGCAGCCGCTGGCGACCCTGGGGGTGACCCCCTGGCGTCCGGCGACGCCGGCGGTGCTTGGCCAGGTGCTCGACGACGGCGCCGCCGCGCGGGCCGGATTGCAGGTCGGCGATCGCATCGTGGCGGTCGACGGCGAGCCGATCGGTGAGTGGATGACCTTCGTCGAGCGGGTGCGTGCCAGTCCGGGCGAGCTCCTGACGCTGCGCGTCGAGCGTGATGGAGCGACCCGCGAGGTGAGCTTGACGCCGCAGCGCCGCGAGCACGACGGCGAGGCGATCGGCTATGTCGGCGCCGGTGTCGAGCCGGTCAGCTGGCCCGAGGCGTACCGCCGCGAGATTCGCTACGGTCCGCTGGGCGCGGTGACCGAGGCGGTGTCGCGGACCGGCGAGATGACCGTGCTGACGCTGGATTCGATCCGCAAGATGCTGATCGGGCTGATTTCACCGAGCAACCTGTCGGGACCGATCACCATCGCGCGGATCGCCGGCGAGACCGCGCGCAGCGGGCTGGAGAGCTTCGTGGCCTTCATGGCCTACCTGTCGATCAGCCTGGGGGTGCTCAACCTGCTGCCGATCCCGGTGCTCGACGGCGGCCATCTGCTGTACTACTTCATCGAACTGGTCCGCGGACGGCCGGTGTCCGAAGCGGCTCAGTCGGCAGGCTTGCGCCTCGGCATGGCGCTGGTCGGAACGCTGATGGTGATGGCGCTGTATTTCGACCTGATGCGTTTGTAGAAAGGTGGCTGGCGGTGAGAAATGCCCTGCGGGGCCGTGTTAGGGTGACGCGCGGCAAGCGCCATGGTTGGCCTTGTCAGTTACCCGCGTAAATGTATAAGGTGCCTGTTCAGCGAGCCGGCGGAACAACTCGAGCGAAGCGACTGCATGAAACTCAAGACCATCGGATTGGCGGCACTGCTGCTCTGCAGCACCCAACTGGCCCAGGCGGCCCCCTTTACTGTTTCCGACATTCGCGTGGAGGGGCTGCAGCGGGTTTCGGCCGCCTCCGTCTTCAACGCCTTCCCGGTTTCCGCCAACGAGCGCGTCGACGACCGTGAACTGGCCGACGCAGCCAAGCAACTCTTCGATACCGGGCTGTTCGAGGATGTCAGCTTGGCCCGCGACAACGACGTGCTGATCATTCACGTCGAGGAGCGCCCGTCGATCTCGCGCATCGAGATCGAAGGCAATTCGCAGATCTCCGACGAGGACCTGCGCAAAGGGCTGTCGGATTCCGGCCTGTCTGAAGGTCAGGTCCTGCAACGGGCCTCGCTCGAAGAGGTCCAGCGTCAGTTGGAACAGCTCTATCACTCCCAGGGTCGCTACAGCGCCAGTATCGACGCCTCGGTCGAGCCGGTCGATCGCAACCGCGTGCAGGTCAACATCGACGTCAACGAGGGCGCGGTCGCCAAGATTCGCCAGATCAACATCGTCGGCAACCAGGCGTTCGACGACGCTACCCTGCGTGAGTTGCTGCAGCTCGAAGACCGCCCGGGCTGGTTTTTCGGCTGGTTCTCCGACGATGAATACTCCCGCGAGAAGCTCTCCGGTGATCTCGAGTCGCTGCGCTCCTATTATCTCGATCGCGGCTATGTGAATTTCGCCATCACCTCGACCCAGGTCGCGATCAGTCCCGACAAGTCGAAGATCTTCGTCACCGTCAACGTCGACGAGGGCAAGCGCTATCGCATCGATGAGATCGGCTTTGCCGGCGACCTGAAGATCAGCGAGCGCGAAGCGCGCTCGCTGATCACCGCCAAACCGGGCGACATCTATTCGCGCAGCGCGCTCACCGAGTCCGCCGAGGCATTGCGCCAGAAGCTCGGCGCCGAGGGCTTCGCCTTCGCCAATGTCGAGAGCGTGCCCGAGGTCGACGCGGACGGCGACACCGTCGACGTCACCTTCATGGTCGAGCCCGGGCGTCGGGCCTACGTGCGTCGCATCAACTTCGAGGGCAATACCACCACCCAGGATGAGGTGTTGCGTCGCGAGATGATCCAGATGGAGGGCGCCCCGGCCTCCACCGACAAGATCAGCCAGTCCAAGCAGCGCCTCGAACGGCTGGGCTTCTTCCGTCAGGTCGATGTCGAGACGCGTCCGGTCGCCGGCGAGCCCAGCCAAGTCGACGTTACCTACAATGTCGAGGAGCAGCCGTCCGGCTCGATCTCGGCGAGCGTCGGCTTCTCGCAGACCGCCGGGGTGATCTACGGCGCCTCGCTGTCACAGAAGAACTTCCTCGGCACCGGCAACAAGGTGGACGTCGGCGCGCAGCGTAGCGACACCTATACCAACCTGAACTTCGGCTTCACCGACCCCTACTGGACTCTCGACGGCATCTCGCGCGGCTATAACCTGTTTTACCGCGAGACCGATTACGAAGATTCCGACATCTCGACCTACTCGACCGATTCCTACGGCGGCAGCATCAATTTCGGTTATCCGATCAACGATCTCAGCCGCCTGAACTTCGGCGTGGGGCTCGAGGATCTGAGCGTCGAGACCTACGACGACACGCCGGTGGAGATCGTCGAATACGTCGATAGCCAGGGCGAGGATGCCACCAGTTACAAGCTGACCGCCAGTTGGACCCGCAACAATCTCAATCGGGGCATTCTACCCACCGCGGGCAGCTACCAGCGCGTATCGCTGGAGACCGCGGTGCCGGGCTCCGACGCCGAATATTACAAGTTGCGCTATAACGGCCAGAAGCTGTTCGAACTGAGCCCCGACTGGTCGCTCAAGTTCGCTTCCTCGCTGGGTTACGCCGATACCATCGGCAACGACCCCTATCCGTTCTACGAAAATTTCTATTCCGGCGGCCTGGGATCGGTACGCGGCTTCTCAGGCAATACGCTGGGGCCGAGGACCACCGATCCCTCCGGCGGCAGCGAGGACACTCTGGGCGGCAACGTGCTGGTCGAAGGCTCCGTCGAGCTGATCTATCCGTTCCCGTTCATCGAGGATCGTCGCTCGCTGCAGACCACGGTATTCCTCGATGCCGGCAACACCTATCTGACCGATTGCTATGACGTGCCCGAAGGCTACGAGTCGAGCTGCGAAAGCGGTGTTCATCTCGACGACCTGCGCTACAGCGCCGGGCTGGGGCTTTCCTGGCTGACCCCGGTGGGGCCGCTGACCTTCAGTGTCGCCAAGCCGCTCAACGCGAAGGACGACGACGACTCCCAGGTCTTCCAATTCTCCCTCGGCCAGACGTTCTGATGCCGGCCGAGGCTTCAACCAAGGAGACGATGGCATGCGTAAGCTGACTGGCGCCCTGTGCCTTATGGGGGCGCTGGCCGCTCCCGCCTATGCCACCGATGTTGCAGTGCTCGACTGGCGCGCGGCATTGATGGACTCCGACGCGGCGCAGCGCTCGATGAATGAATTGCGTAACCAGACCAGCAGCCAGCGCAAGCAGGTCGAGCAGCTAAGCCAGGAGTTGCAACAGCTTCAGCAGAAGCTGCAGCAGGATGGGGCGGTGATGTCGGAAAGCGAGCGCAGCCAGGCTCAGCAGGAGTTGCGCCAGAAGGGCATCCGTTTCCAGCAACTGCGCGCTCAGTTGCAGCAGACCCAACAGCAGAAAGAGCAGGCCTTCCTCAAGTCGGCCAAGCCGCGTCTCGACAAGGCGATCGACAAGGTCGTCGCGCGTCACGACGTGCAGATGGTGGTCGACAGCGATGCCGTGGTCTACATGGGCGACGGCCTCGACCTGACTCAGGAAGTGACCGATATCCTCAATGCCAACTGAGGTGCCGAGCGTTCTGGCGCCGGCCTCGCCGATGACATGAAGACTACCAAGAACTTTTCCTGCTCGCTGGGCGAGCTGGCTACGAGACTGGGGGCGACCCTCGTCGGCGATGGCGAGCGTCGGGTCAGCGGCTTGGCGACGCTCAGCGATGCCGGCCCGGACGACATCAGCTTCCTCGCCAACAAGGCGTATCTCAAGTATCTCCCCCAGACCCGGGCGGCGGCGGTATTGCTGCACCCGGCCCATGTCGCCGACTGCCCGGTCGCGCGTCTCGAACTCGACAATCCCTATCTGGCCTACGCCGAACTCTCGCGGCTGTTCGACCCCATGGCGGCACCTCAGACGCCCGGCGTGCATCCTTCGGCGGTGGTTGCCGAGGACGTCTCGCTGGGCGCCAACGTACGCATCGAGGCCCAGGCGGTCGTCGAGCGCGGCGCGGTCATCGGCGACGACGTGGTGATCGGCCCGGGCAGCGTGGTCGGTGCCGACTCGTCGCTGGGCGCCGGTTCGCGGCTGTACGCCAACGTCACCGTCTATCACGGCGTGATGATCGGCGAACGCGCCATTCTGCACAGCGGCTGTGTGATCGGCGCCGATGGCTTCGGCTTCGCCCATGACGGCGCGCGCTGGCACAAGATCGCCCAATTGGGCGGGGTGATCATCGGCGACGACGTCGAAGTGGGCAGCTGCTCGAGCATCGATCGCGGCGCGCTGGGCGATACCCTGATCGGCGACGACGTCAAGATCGACAGCCAGGTGCAGATCGCCCACAACGTGCAGGTCGGCGCGCACAGTGCGCTGGCCGGCTGTGTGGGCATCGCCGGTTCCACCAAGGTCGGTCGGCATTGCATGCTGGGCGGCGGTGTCGGTCTTTCCGGCCACCTGACGATCTGCGATGGCGTGCAGGTGACCGGCATGAGCCTGGTCACCAACTCGATCACCGAGCCCGGCGTCTACTCATCGGGTACCGGCTCCATGCAGAATGCGCAATGGCGCAAGAATGCCGTGCGTTTCAAGCAACTGGACGATATCGCCAAGCGTCTGAGCCGGCTCGAGCGCGACTCGCGTCAGTCTTGAGGCTGTAAGACGCAGGTAGCAACGCTATAATCCCCCGTCACTTCACAGGCAGCGGGCTTGTCCCAGAATTGCCTGCGCCGCTCGGACAGGCGTGACGCACTTTCAGAGGTTGCATCGATGGTAATGGACATCAACGAAATTCGAGAGTATCTCCCTCATCGCTATCCCTTTCTGCTGGTAGATCGGGTGATGGAGCTGGAACTCGGCGAATACATCGTTGCCCACAAGAACGTCAGCATCAACGAGCCTTTCTTCAACGGGCATTTTCCGCACCATCCGATCATGCCCGGCGTGCTGATCATCGAGGCGCTGGCACAGGCGGCCGGCATCCTGGGCTTCAAGACGGTCAACAAGCTGCCCCGCGACGGTTACGTTTACTACTATGTGGGTAGCGACAACGTGCGTCTTAAGCGTCCGGCAATGCCCGGCGACCAGCTGCGCCTGGAAGCCCGGGTGATTTTCGCCAAGCGCGGCATCTGGAAATTCGCCTGTCGCGCCACGACCGACGGTGAACTGGTCTGCGAAGCCGATATCATCTGTGCCGAGAGGAAGGTCGCTTGATTCATCCAACCGCCATCGTCGATCCCGGTGCGCAACTGGCCGACGACGTCGAGGTGGGGCCGTTCAGTGTGATCGGCGCCGATGTCGAGGTCGGCGCGGGCTGTCGGATCGGCCCGCACGTGGTACTCAAGGGGCCTACCCGGCTCGGCCAGCGTAACCGCATCTTCCAGTTCGCCTCGGTCGGCGAAGAGTGCCAGGACAAGAAGTACGCCGGCGAGCCGACGCGCCTCGAGATGGGCGACGACAACGTCGTGCGCGAGGGGGTGACCCTGCACCGCGGCACCGTCCAGGATCGCGGCGTGACGACCATCGGCAGCCGCAACCTGTTCATGGCCTACGCTCATATCGGCCACGACTGCGTGATCGGCGACGACTGCATCCTCGCCAACCAGGCGACCCTGGGCGGCCACGTCACGCTGGGCGACTTCGTGATCCTCGGCGGCCTCAGCGCCATCCATCAGTTCTGCTACGTCGGTACCCATGCGATGTGCGGCGGCGGCTCGATCGTCACCAAGGACATTCCCGCCTACCTGATGGTCAACGGCAATCCCGGCCAGGCCCACGGGCTCAATCTGGTCGGGCTCAAGCGCCGCGGCTTCTCGCGCGAGGCGCTCAAGGCGCTGTCCGACGCCTATCGGCTGGTCTATCGCCAGGGGCTGACGCTCGATCAGGCGCTCGCCGAGATCGACGCGCGCTATGCCGACCTGCCCGAGGTCACCGCCTTCAGCGACTCGTTGCGCGCCTCGACCCGCGGCATCATTCGCTGAGCCATGAGGATCTACCTGGTCGCCGGCGAGCTTTCGGGTGACATTCTCGGCGCTGGGCTGATGCGTGCGCTCAAGGCGCGCCATCCCGAGGTGCAGTTCCGCGGCATCGGCGGTCCGCGAATGATCGCCGAGGGCCTCGACAGCCTCTATCCGCTGGAAACCCTGTCGGTGATGGGGTTGGTCGAAGTGCTCAAGCACCTGCCGGGATTGATCCGCGTGCGCCGCCATCTGAAGCGCGACGCGCTGGCCTGGCAGCCCGACGCGATGGTCGGCATCGACGCGCCGGACTTCAACCTGGGCCTCGAGCGCCAACTGCGCGAGGCGGGCCTCGCCACCGCGCATTACGTCAGCCCCTCGGTATGGGCCTGGCGTCAGGGCCGCGTCAAGGGCATCGCCCGCTCGGTTGACGCGATGCTGACGTTTCTGCCGTTCGAGGCGGCTTTCTACGCCCGCCATCGGGTGCCGGTGGCCTTCGTCGGCCATCCGCTGGCCGACGAGCTGCCGCTTACCAACGACCGGCTGGCCGCCCGGCACGCGCTGGGGCTGGATGCCGAACGCCCGGTGCTGGCGGTATTGCCCGGCTCGCGCGGCAACGAGATCCGCTTTCTGGGCGCCACCTTCCTGGCCGCCGCCGAGCGCCTGACGGCCGGCGTCGACGGCTTGCAGTTGGTGATCCCCGCGGCCACCGCGGCGCGGCGCGGCGAACTCGAGGCACTGCTCGCCGAACACCCGCAACTAATCGGACGGGTTACTCTGCTCGATGGTCGCTCGCGGGAGGCGATGGTCGCCAGCGACGCGGTGTTGCTGGCCTCGGGAACCGCGGCGCTGGAGGCGATGCTCTGCCACCGGCCGATGGTGGTAGCCTACAAGATGGCGCCGGCGACCCACTGGCTGGCCCGGCACATGGTCAAGACCGACTGGATCTCGTTGCCCAACCTGATCGCCCGCGAGACACTGGTGCCGGAGCTTATTCAGCACGCCGCGACCCCGCAGGCGATCGCCGCGGCGCTGGCGCAGTGGCTCGAAGACGATGTGGCGCGCCAGGCCATGGAGGCGCGCTTCGCCACGCTGCACGCCACGCTGCAGCGCGGTGCCAGCGAGCGGGCCGCCGAGGCGGTGCTGGCGGTGGCGGCTCGGCGGCCCCTGCCGAATGAGCCAAGCGAGTCGAGTGAGCCGGGCGAGGCGACCGTCGACGCTGTCACCGGCAGCGGGCCCATCGGCGAGGTCAAGGGCAAAGGAGAGCGACAATGACCATCGCGCTGACCAGTCCGGGCGTGACTCATACCCTGCGTGGGCTCGATGGCGAAGCCGAACTGGTCATCGATTACGCCGGCGAGCGACTGGCCGGCGTCGATGAAGTCGGCCGCGGACCGCTGATCGGCTCGGTGGTCGCTGCCGCGGTGATTCTCGACCCGTGCCGGCCGATCGATGGGCTGGGCGATTCCAAGGCCCTCAGCGAGCAGCGTCGCTTGACGCTCGACGCGGCGATTCGCGGCCAGGCGCTGGCCTTCGCCGTGGCCGAGGCGACGCCCGCCGAGATCGACGAACTCAATATCTATCACGCCACTCACCTGGCGATGCGCCGGGCGATCGACGGTCTGCTGATCGCCGCCGAATACCTGCTGGTCGACGGCAACCGGCTGCCCGGGCATCATTGTCCCGGCCAGGCGGTGGTCAAGGGCGATGCCCGCCATCCGGCCATCGGCGCGGCGTCGATCCTCGCCAAGGTGGCCCGCGACGCGCAGATGGTGGCATTGCACGAGCGCTTCCCGGAGTACGGTTTCGCCCGTCACAAGGGCTACCCGACGCCCGAACACCTGGCGGCCCTGGAGCGACTGGGACCGTTGCCCGAGCATCGGCGCTCGTTCGCCCCGGTGAAAAAACAGCTCGACCTTTTCTGACCGTTTCTGACCCTGGCTCGGCGATGGCGCATCCACGACCGCCCCGCCGCGCCCTGGATCGCCGAACAAACCGCGAGCCCGATATGACGACGCCTTTCGTTCACCTCCGCGTACACAGCGAATACTCACTCGTCGATGGACTGGTGCGCCTCAAGCCGCTGGTCGCAGCGACGGCCGAAGCCGGCATGCCGGCGATGGCGGTCACCGACGAGGCCAACCTGTTCGGCCTGGTCAAGGGCTACAAGGCGGCGCTCGGCGCCGGTCTCAAGCCGATCATCGGCGCCGACCTGTGGCTCGAGAATCCCTTCGACACCAGCCACCCCTACCGGCTGACGCTGCTGGCGATGAACGACAGCGGCTACCGCCACCTCACCGAGCTGATCTCGCGGGGCTGGCTGGAAGGCCAGCAGCAGGGCATCGCGGTGCTCAAGAAGGAGTGGATCTTCGCCCAGAGCGAAGGGCTGATCGCGCTGTCCGGGGCGCGCGAAGGAGAGATCGGTCGCTTCCTGCTCGCCGACCACAAGGCCGAGGCGCGCACGGTGCTCGAAGAGTGGCAGCAGCACTTTCCGGGACGCTTCTACCTCGAACTGCAGCGTACCGAGCGCCAGTACGACGAGGAGTGCCTGCACCTGTCGGTGGAGCTGGCTGGCGCGACCTCGACGCCGGTGGTGGCCACCAACGACGTGCGCTTTCTGACCCGCGAGGACTTCTGGGCCCACGAGACCCGGGTCTCGATCGGCGAGGGCAAGGCGCTCGACGATCGTCGCCGCGAGCGGCGCTACAGCGAGGAGCAGTATCTCAAGAGCCCCGCGGAGATGGCCGAGCTGTTCGCCGACATCCCCGAGGCGCTCGAGAACAGCGTGATGATCGCCGCGCGCTGCAACGTCGACGTGCGTCTCGGCGAGATCTTCCTGCCCGATTTCCCGATTCCCGAGGGCATGACCCTCGACGGCTTTTTTCGCAAGGTCTCCCATGACGGCCTGAGCGAGCGTTTGACGCAACTGTTCGAGGGCGAGGCGGCGATCTACGCCGATCGCGATCGCGCCGAGCACGAGAGCGCCTATCGCGAGCGGCTGGATTTCGAGCTCGACATCATCATCAAGATGGGCTTTCCGGGCTACTTCCTGATCGTCATGGACTTCATCCAATGGGCCAAGGACAACGACATCCCGGTGGGGCCGGGGCGCGGTTCGGGGGCCGGCTCGCTGGTCGCCTACGCGCTCAAGATCACCGATCTCGACCCGCTGGAATACGACCTGCTGTTCGAGCGCTTCCTGAACCCCGAGCGTGTGTCGATGCCCGACTTCGATGTCGACTTCTGCATGGAGAAGCGCGACGACGTCATCGATTACGTCGCCGAACGCTACGGCCGCGATGCGGTGTCGCAGATCGTCACCTTCGGTACCATGGCCGCCAAGGCGGTGGTGCGCGACGTGGCGCGCGCCCAGGGCAAGCCCTACTCGCTGGGCGACAAGCTCTCCAAGCTGATCCCCTTCGAGGTCGGCATGACCCTGGCCAAGGCGTTCGACCAGGAAGAGGCGTTGCGCGACTACCTCGCCAATGACGAGGAGGCCCAGGAGATCTGGGACATGGCGCTGCGGCTCGAGGGCATCACCCGCGGCACCGGCAAGCACGCCGGCGGGGTGGTGATTGCGCCGACCAAGCTCACCGACTTCTCGCCGCTTTTGTGCGACGACGGCGGCGGCAGCCTGGTGGTGCAGTTCGACAAGAACGACATCGAGGACGCCGGGCTGGTCAAGTTCGACTTCCTGGGCCTGCGTACCCTGACGATCATCGACTGGGCGCTGGAGATGGTCGACAAGGTGCGTGAGCGCGACGGCTATGGCCCGCTCGATCTCGACACCATTCCGCTCGACGACACGCCGACCTTCGACATGCTCAAGAAGGCCGAGACCACCGCCGTCTTCCAGCTCGAATCGCGCGGCATGAAGGAGCTGATCAAGCGCCTGCAGCCGGACTCGCTGGAAGACATGATCGCACTGGTCGCGCTGTTCCGCCCCGGGCCGCTGCAGTCGGGCATGGTCGACGACTTCATCAACCGCAAGCACGGTCGCGCCGAGCTTTCCTTCCCGCATCCGGACTACCAGCACGAACTGCTCAAGCCGGTGCTCGAACCCACCTACGGCATCATCCTCTACCAGGAGCAGGTGATGCAGATCGCCCAGGTGCTGGCGGGTTACAGCCTGGGCCAGGCCGATATGCTGCGCCGCGCGATGGGCAAGAAGAAGCCCGAGGAGATGGCCAAGCAGCGCGCCGGCTTCATGGAGGGCTGCGCGGCCAACGGCATCGACAAGGAACTGGCGGGCAACATCTTCGATCTGGTGGAGAAGTTCGCCGGTTACGGCTTCAACAAGTCGCACTCGGCGGCCTACGGCCTGGTTTCCTACCAGACCGCCTGGCTCAAGGCCCACTACCCGGGGCCGTTCATGGCCGCGGTGCTGTCCACCGAGATGGACAACCTCGACAAGGTGGTGCCGCTGATCGAGGAGTGCCGCAACCTGGGCCTCACGGTGACCCCGCCCGACGTCAACGTCGGTGGCTACAAGTTCACCGTCGACGACGAGGGGCGCGTGGTCTACGGTCTCGGCGCGATCCGTGGGGTCGGCGAGGGGCCGATCGGCGCGATCGTCGAGGCGCGTGCCGAGGGCGGCGCCTTCAGCGACCTGTTCGACTTTTGCCGCCGGGTCGACGGCAAGCGCATGAACAAGCGCACCCTGGAGGCGTTGATCCGCTCAGGGGCGCTGGACAACCTGGGGCCGTCGCGGGCGGTGCTCAGCGCCGCCCTGGAGGATGCGCTCAAGGCCGCCGCCCAGAGCACCACCAATGCCAACCTGGGCATGATGGACATGTTCGGCGAGGCGTTCAGCGAACCCGAGGCCGGCGACGCCTACGCCGACTACCGCGGCGTGCGTGACTGGAGCGACAAGGAGCGTCTGGCCGGCGAGAAGGACACCCTGGGGCTGTATCTCACCGGTCATCCGATCGACGAGTACGAGCACGAGCTGGCGCGCTTCGTGTCGACGCGAATCAGCGATCTCAAGCCGTCCCGCGAGCCGCAGCGCGTCGCCGGGCTGGTGGTGGCGATGCGCACCATGAAGTCCAAGCGTGGCGACACCATGGCCTTCGTCACGCTGGACGATCGTACCGGGCGCATCGAGGCGTCACTGTTCGGCGAGCTGTTCGATCAGGCGCGCGGCAACCTGGGTACCGACCAGGTGCTGATCGTCGAGGGCGAGGTCCAGAGCGACGACTATTCCGGCGGGTTGCGCCTGCGCGGCAAGGAGATCACGGCGATGGTCGACGCCCGCGCACGCTACGGCGAAGCCGTCGAGCTGTCGGTGGACGGCGCCCGCTGCAATGGACGCTTCGTCTCCAGCCTGCGGGCGAGTCTCGATCCGTGGCGCAGCGACGCCGGTCTGCCGGTGCGGGTGCGCTATCGCAACGACTATGCCAGCGGCTGGCTGGAACTGGGCGGCGACTGGAAGGTGTCGCCGGCCGACGAACTGCTCGCCGCGCTGCGCGATGTCGAGGGTCAGGATGGCGTTCGCCTCAAGTACCGCGGCTGAGCGGGGCTTTGCGTACCTTGCGTGAGTCGACCAAGCTGCGATAATGCGCGGTTATTGCACGCCCGTCGTCGTATCACAGCCGTGGCCTCCAAACTGGCCGTGCCTATTTCCAAAAGCAGAAGCGCTATGAACCCCAACTATCTGGACTTCGAACAGCCGATTGCCGAACTGCAGGCCAAGATCGAGGAGCTGCGGTTGGTCGGCAACGACAGCAAGATCAACATCAGCGACGAGATCGGCAAGCTCGAGGAGAAGAGCAAGAAGCTCACCGAGTCGATCTTTCGCGACCTGTCCGCGTGGCAGGTCTCGCAGCTTTCGCGCCACCCCCAGCGCCCCTACACGCTGGACTACCTCGAAAGGGTGTTCAGCGACTTCGACGAGCTGCACGGCGATCGCCACTTCGCCGACGACGCGGCGATCGTCGGCGGCGTCGCCCGACTCGACGACCAGCCGGTAATGGTCATCGGTCACCAGAAGGGCCGCGACGTCAAGGAGAAGGTGCGCCGCAACTTCGGCATGCCGCGCCCCGAGGGCTATCGCAAGGCCTGCCGGCTGATGGAGATGGCCGAGCGCTTCAAGATGCCGGTGCTGACCTTCATCGACACCCCGGGCGCCTACCCGGGCATCGATGCCGAGGAGCGCGGCCAGTCCGAGGCGATCGCCTACAACCTGGCGGTGATGTCGCGGCTTAAGACGCCGATCGTCGCCACCGTGATCGGCGAGGGCGGTTCCGGCGGTGCGCTGGCGATCGGCGTGTGCGACGAACTCGCCATGCTGCAGTATTCGACCTACTCGGTGATCTCGCCGGAAGGCTGCGCCTCGATCCTGTGGAAGAGCGCCGAGAAGGCCTCGGAAGCGGCGCAGGCGATGGGCATCACCGCCGAGCGCCTCAAGGAGTTGGGCTTCGTCGATACGCTGATCGACGAGCCGGTAGGCGGCGCCCACCGTCACCCGCGGATCACCGCCGAGCGGGTCAAGGAATCGCTGACGGCGAGTCTCGATCGCCTGCAGGCGATGGATACCGACGCCCTGCTCGAGCGGCGGTACAAGCGACTGATGAGCTACGGAGCGCCCGCCTGATCGGTCAGAGCCTGCTGCGCTCGCCAATACGGCGTTAAAAAAGATCTCGGGCTGCTCATTTACAGACTCGTAAACTCCGCGCCCTCGGTCTTTTTTGCCTTGTCTTGGCGTCGCTCGCGACGCCTCTGCCGCGACCCGGCCGAATGAATGGCACGTCGCGCGAAGCGGCCCCGCTAGACCGGAAGGTTCTCAATGTCCCTGCAAGCTACCATTGATCGCGCCCTGGTGGAGACACCGCCGGGGCGTGCCGTCTGGGTGGCCCTCTCCGGCGGTCTCGATTCCTCGCTGTTGCTGACCCTGGCCGCACACGCCGCCCACCGCGTGCCGCGGCCGCTGTACGCCCTGCACGTCAATCACGCCCTGCAACCGGCCGCCGACGACTTCGAGCGGCACTGCCGGGCGCTGTGTTCGCGCCTGGGCGTGCCGCTGTACGTCGAGCGGGTCGCGGTCGAGCGTGCGGGGAAGGGGATCGAGGCGGCGGCGCGCGAGGCGCGTTACGTGGCCTTCGCACGGCGTGTCGCCCGGGGTGAGACGCTGTGGCTGGCCCAGCACGGCGACGATCAGGCCGAGAGCGTGCTGCTCGCCGCGCTGCGCGGTGGCGGCATACGCGGGCTGGCGGCGATGCCGGCGCGGCGCGACTGGCAGGGCCGGCAACTGGTCCGGCCGCTGCTCGGCGTCACGCGGGCACGCCTGGTGGACGAGGCTGCCGCGCTGGGCGTGCGCTGGTGCGACGATCCGAGCAATGCCGACACGGCCTTCGATCGCAATTTCCTGCGCCGGGAGGTGCTGCCGCTGCTCGGCGGGCGTTGGCCCGCGGCCGCGGCATCGCTCGCCGGTGTCGCCGAGCGCGCTTGTGAAGCCGACGCCCTGCTCGACGAACTGGCGGCGCTCGATCTGGCGCGTGCCGGAGGCATGCCGGCGAGGCTCGCGCTGGACGCCCTGCGCCAGCTTTCCCCGGCCCGCCAACGCCTGCTGATTCGTCATGCCTGCCAGCGCCTCGGCCTGCCGACTCCGCCGAGCGCGCGTCTCGAGTCCCTGCTCGGCCAGCTCAAGGCGCGCGCCGATGCGCGGGTGCACATCGCCTGGCCGGGCGGCGAGGCGCGTTGCTGGCGCGGGCGCTGCTACCTGCAGGCACCGCTGGCATCGGTGCCGAGCGACTGGCGACGCGAATGGGACGGCCACACGCCGCTGACGACGCCGTTAGGTGTCGTCGATGGCTACCTGGCTCCGCTGGAAGGGGGGCCGCAACCGCTGGTATTGACCCTGCGTCAGGGAGGCGAGTCGCTGCGTGTCGCCGGGCGCGGTCGGCGTGACGTCAAGCGTCTGCTGCAGGAGGCTGGGGTGCCGCCCTGGCTGCGGCCGCGCCAGTTGCTGGCCTGGCATGGCCCAACGCTGGTCGCGGTGCTGGACGTGGCCGTCGCCGAGGGCTGGGAGCGGCGCTAGTTCACGACTAGCGACCTGGAGGCATCTGTGCCTCGCGCCACTCCTCAGGCGTCGATGGGCTTCGGCTCGAGGCTCAGCGGGTACCCGGCGCTCTGTTGGTAAGCGACTTCCTGCTGCAGGTCGTTGAGCAGCAGCGCATGTTCAGCGAGGTGCTGGGGCAGGGTCAGTTGCAACGCCTCACCCTCGACGCTCAGCGTGAAATCCATGATCGGCTGCTCGGGGCGCGAATGGTTGAGCGCCACTGCCAGGCGCAGCAGCCGCGCCAGGCGCGCATAGCGCGGCTGCAGGGAGGCGGGCAGCGCCTCGAGTTCCTTGACGGCGAACTTGCGCCGGTGGCAGCGCACCAGGAACGCCAGCAACTGCTGCTCGGGGCGCGAGAACCCCGGCAGGTCGGCATGTTCGAGCAGGTAGGCGCCGTGGCGATGGAACTGGCTGTGCGAGACGGCCAGGCCGATCTCGTGCAACTCGGCGGCCCAGGCCAGGAACTGACCGGCTTCATCGCTCAGCTGCCAGCTCGGCTGCACTTGCGCGAAGGCGGCCATGGCGGTGGCGGCGACGTTGTCGGCCTGGCGAGCGTCGACGCCGTAGCGGCGCTTCTGGGCGGCCAGCGTCTGCAGGCGCGGGTCCTCGGCGGTATCGCGGCCGATCAGGTCGTAGAGCACGCCTTCGCGCAGCGCGCCGTCGGAATAGCGCATGTGCTCGAGTTCGAAGGCCTCGAAGACCGCACACAGGATCGCCACGCCCGCCGGGAACACCCGCGCGCGGTCGGCCTTGAGACCGCCGAATTCCACCTTGTCGAGCTGCTTGCACTTGATCAGGCGCTTGCGCAGACGCTCGAGGGCGTCGCGCTGGATGATGCCCTCGGGGCTGTCGCCGGCGGCGGCGAGCACAGCGGCGGCGGCCTTGATGGTGCCGCTCGAGCCGACCGGATCGCTCCAGCCCAGTTCGCGGTAGGGGCGCTGGATGTTGGCGATCTCGGAAAGCGCGGCGAGCTCGGCCTGACGAAAGCGCCGCTCGGTGATCTCGCCATCGGCAAAGAAGCGCCGCGTGTAGGCCACGCAACCCATGTGCAGGCTTTCCAGGGCCAGCGGCTCGAAATGCTCGCCGATGATCAACTCGGTCGAGCCGCCGCCGATGTCGACGATCAGCCGCTTGCCGTGCACGTCGGCCAGTGCGTGAGCCGCGCCCAGGTAGATCAGCCGCGCTTCCTCGCGCCCGGCGATGATCTCGATCTCGTGGCCGAGCAGCGACTCGGCGCGCTCGATCAGCGTCTCGCTGTTGCTGGCCGAGCGCAGCGCGTTGGTGCCGACCACGCGCAACTGCTGAGCGGGGATGCCCTCGACGAAGGGAGCGAAGCGCTCGAGGCAACTCAGGGCCCGCTGCATGGCGGCTTCGTCGAGCCGCTCGTCGTCGTCCAGGCCGGCCGCCAACTGGACTTTCTCGCCTTGCTTGGCGACCACTTGCAATTCACCCTGGTGCGCGTTGGCCACCAGCAGATGGAAACTGTTCGAACCGAGGTCGATGGCCGCGAGTCGGCGCGGCTCCCGGGCGGTGGCGGGCGTCCTGCTCATGTGCTGTCCCTGTCTGATCATTGAAGCAAGGTTGCTGGCGCCCCGGTGGCTTGTCAATCGCCGTCGGGCGTCGTCCAATGGCGGGCGGCAAGGCATGGCCGCCCTACAATCCAGCGGAGGATCGAGATCATGGCCGAAGCATCCATCGAATGGCTCTCCGGCGACGCGCTTGAGGCACAGTTGTCGGCCTCGGGCAGCACGCTGCTGGTGTTCGTCGCCGAGTGGTGCGAGCCCTGCCAGGCGCTGATCCCGCGCCTGGAGCGACTCGCCGCCCAGCAGCGCGAACGGCTACGCTGCTATCTGGTCGACGTCGACCGCGACCCCGACGTAGCGCAGAAGTACGGCGTACGCGGCATGCCGACGCTGGCGCTGTTCGAGGACGGCGACCTCGATGCCACGCGGGTGGGTGCGCTCGACGACGCCCAACTGGCGAATTTCATCGAAACCGCGCTCGATGCATGAGCGCGGCGCCGCGCCGACGGGGTGCTGACCCTTTTCGGGGCCCGGGTCGTCGTGGGGGTTGCGTTTGCCTTCGCGCTTAACTAGTATCGAAGCGTTCGCCTGTTCCGAAAGCTTCCCGACCGTCGCGCGGTGTCACCGACGCGGTCAACTCCAAGTCGTCAGAAAACCCGCTGTTCATCTCCGCTGTCGATTGGCAGTCGTTGATTGAAGGAACGTAACACCAGGCGAAGGAACAGCGCCTCCCTCGATTCCGATAGTATCCATGGCCTCCTCTCGGAGACGCCATACGATGCCCACATCCGGCGAGAGGCTCACATCGGGTTCTGAACGCACCGCGCGGCGTACCGTCACCGCCTCCTGTCCTATCGGCCCAAAGCCGCCACGCTGACATGAGCTATTTCTGAACAAAAGATGAATCTTACCGAACTCAAGCAAAAGACCGTTCCGGAGCTGCTGGAGATCGCCCAGGAGATGGGCATCGACAATCTCGCCCGTTCCCGCAAGCAGGACATTATCTTCGCCATCCTCAAGAAGCACGCCAAGAGCGGCGAGGATATCTACGGCGATGGCGTTCTCGAGATCCTCCAGGACGGTTTCGGCTTCCTGCGAAGCGCCGACAGCTCCTATCTGGCCGGGCCCGACGACATCTACGTCTCGCCGTCGCAGATTCGCCGCTTCAATCTGCGCAAGGGCGACTCGATCTCGGGCAAGATCCGCCCGCCCAAGGAAGGCGAACGCTATTTCGCGCTGTTGAAGGTCAACCAGATCAACCTCGACAAGCCCGAAAACGCCAAGCACAAGATCCTCTTCGAGAACCTCACGCCGCTGTTTCCCCAGGAACGCATGTTCATGGAGATCGGCAACGGTTCCACCGAGGATCTGACCTCGCGCATCATCGACCTCACCGCGCCCATCGGCAAGGGTCAGCGCGGGCTGATCGTCTCGCCGCCCAAGGCCGGCAAGACGCTGATGCTGCAGAACATCGCGACCTCGATCACCCGCAACAACCCCGAGTGCCACCTGATCGTGCTGCTGATCGACGAGCGCCCGGAAGAGGTCACCGAGATGTCGCGCACCGTCCGTGGTGAAGTCGTCGCCTCGACCTTCGACGAGCCGCCGGCACGTCACGTGCAGGTCGCCGAGATGGTCATCGAGAAGGCCAAGCGGCTGGTCGAGCACAAGAAGGACGTGGTCATCCTGCTCGACTCCATCACTCGCCTGGCGCGCGCCTACAACACCGTGGTGCCGAGCTCCGGCAAGGTGCTCACCGGCGGCGTCGACGCCCACGCCCTGGAAAAGCCCAAGCGCTTCTTCGGCGCGGCGCGCAACATCGAGGAGGGCGGCAGCCTGACGATCATCGCCACCGCGCTGGTCGACACCGGCTCGAAGATGGACGAGGTGATCTTCGAGGAGTTCAAGGGCACCGGCAACATGGAAGCCCATCTCGACCGCAAGCTGGCCGAGCGGCGCGTCTACCCGGCGATGAACATCCGCCGCAGCGGCACCCGGCGCGAGGACCTGATCGCCTCCGAGGAAGAGATGCAGCGCATGTGGATACTGCGCAAGCTGCTCAACCCGATGGACGATACCGCGGCGACCGAGTTCCTGATCGATCGTCTGAAGGATACCAAGACCAATATCGAGTTTTTCGAGGCCATGAAGCGCCGCTGATCAGGTGCTATTGCGCTCACGCAGACGGTGTTGAATCCTTCTTCGGCATGCTCATGTACAAACTCGTACATTCCGCTGCCTCAGTCGGATTCGCCTTGTCTGCGTATCGTTCATAACGCACCTGCCTTCTCATCACTCGGCGGCGGGCAGCAATCCAGGCAGTGAACTGAAGGGGCGGCATGCTATGCTGCCCCTTTCGCGTTCTGGCACGGAAATCCATATGAAGTATAAGGACTTGCGCGAGTTCGTCGCGGCGCTCGAGGCGCAGGGCGAGTTGCAGCGGATTAGCGCCGAGGTCGATCCGTATCTCGAGATCACCGAGATCTGCGATCGCACCCTGCGTGCCGGCGGCCCGGCGCTGCTGTTCGAGAACGTCAAGGGCCATGAGATGCCGGTGCTGGGCAACCTGTTCGGCACGCCACGGCGCGTGGCGCTGGGCATGGGCCAGGACAGCGTGGCCGCGTTGCGCGAGGTCGGCGAACTGCTGGCCTTCCTCAAGGAGCCCGAGCCGCCCAAGGGCTTTCGCGACGCCATCGACAAGCTGCCGGTGTTCCGCCAGGTGATGAGCATGGGGCCCAAGACCGTGCGCCGCGCGCCTTGTCAGGAGGTGATTCTCGAGGGCGAGGCGGTCGATCTCGATCGCATCCCCATCCAGCACTGCTGGCCGGGCGACGTCGCGCCGCTGGTCACCTGGGCGCTGGTGGTGACCAAGGGACCGCACAAGGAGCGCCAGAACTTAGGGATATACCGCCAGCAGAAGCTCGGCAGGAATCGCCTGATCATGCGCTGGCTCTCCCATCGCGGTGGCGCGCTGGACTTTCTCGAATGGCAGAAGGCCCATCCCGGCGAGCCGTTCCCGGTGGCGGTGGCGCTGGGCGCCGATCCGGCGACGATTCTCGGGGCGGTGACGCCGGTGCCGGATACGCTCTCGGAATACGCCTTCGCCGGGCTGCTGCGCGGCTCGCGCACCGAACTGGTCAAGTGCGGGCACGCCGAGCTCGAGGTGCCGGCCTCGGCGGAGATCGTCCTCGAGGGCTTCATCTATCCCGACGACACCGCGGCAGAGGGGCCCTACGGCGATCACACCGGGTACTACAACGAGGTCGAGACCTTTCCGGTGTTCACGGTCGAGCGCATCACCCACCGCCGCGATCCCATCTACCATTCCACCTATACCGGCCGCCCCCCGGACGAGCCGGCGATCCTGGGGCTGGCGCTCAACGAAGTATTCGTGCCGATCCTGCGCAAGCAGTTCCCCGAGATCGTCGACTTCTACCTGCCGCCCGAAGGCTGCTCCTACCGCATGGCGGTGGTGACCATGAACAAGCAGTACCCGGGGCACGCCAAGCGGGTGATGATGGGGGTGTGGAGCTTCCTGCGCCAGTTCATGTACACCAAGTTCGTGATCGTGCTCGACGCCGATGTCGACGCGCGCAACTGGCAGGACGTGATCTGGGCGATCACCACGCGCATGGACCCCGCGCGTGATACGGTGATGGTCGAGAACACCCCGATCGACTATCTCGACTTCGCCTCGCCGGTCGCCGGGCTGGGCTCGAAGATGGGCCTGGACGCCACCGACAAGTGGCCCGGCGAAACCGATCGCGAATGGGGCCGGCCGATCGTCATGGACGAGACCACCAAGGCGCGAGTCGACGCACGCTGGGCGGAACTCGGCATCAACCTGCCCGATCAATCATGAGGACAGCATGACGGCAAGGACCCTGACCTGCCAGGTAGCCTCGGTGGAGGACTTGACCCCCGACGTCTTCCGCGTACGCCTCGAGGGGCGCAGCGAGGCCGTGGCCCACGCCCCGGGGCAGTATCTCGAACTCAAGCTCGACGACGAGACCTGGGTGCCGTTCTCGATCGCCAACGCCCATCGCGACGACGGCAGCATCGAACTGCACATCCAGCACTGGCCCGAGCGCGCCAACTCGCAACGCCTGCGCGAAATGATGGAACGCGGCGGCCGGCTCACCTTGCGCCTGCCCGGCGGCGAGTGCGTGCTGGTTCCCGATAGCGCGCGCCCCTTGCTGCTGGTCGCCGCCGGCACCGGCTTCGCGCAGATGAAGGCGCTGCTCGAGGCGGCCTTCGCCGCCGGCGGCGCGCAGCCGGTGATGTTCTGGTGGGCGGTGCGTGAGCGCCGCGATTTCTACCTCGAGAGCCTGGCTCGCGAGTGGGCCGCACGCTATCCCAACTTCAGCTTCCATGCCGTCGTCGAGGAGCCGCTCGAACCCGGTTTCGAGGACGAGCGGGTATTCGCTCACCAGGGCCGGATCGACGAGGCGCTGGCCGCCGGGCTGGACGACGTCTCGGGCTACGATGTCTATCTCTCCGGCTCGCCGGGGATGGTCTACGCCTGCATCGATACGCTGGCGCCACGCGGGCTCGAGCCGGGCCATGTATTCTCCGACGTCTTCGCCTATGCGCCGCGCCAGCCGCTGTTCCCGGCGCTCGAGACCGCGACGACGCGGGATACGAGTAACCAGTCGTGAGCATGGCGCCGATCCTGATCACCGGTGCCGCCCAGCGGGTCGGCCACTACTGCGCCCAGCGGCTGCTGGATGACGGGCATCCGCTGATCGTCGGCTACCGGCGCGAGCACGCCTCGCTCGAGGCGCTGCGTCGCCGCGGGGCGATCACCCTGCAGGGCGATTTCGCCGCGCGCGCCGGAATCCTCGACTTCATCGAGCGACTGCGCGGCGAGACGTCGGCGCTGCGAGCGATCGTCCACAACGCCGCGAGCTGGGCGCCGGATGCCGGGGACGATGGCAGCGGGGCGCATTTCGAGCGGCTGTTCAACGTTCATATGCAGGCGCCGTACCTGATCAATCACCACTGTCGCGAGCTGCTCGAGGCATGCAGCGAGCCGCAGCGCGATATAATCCACATCACCGACCACCTGGCTGCGCAGGGGATGCCGGAGCATGCCGCCTACGCCGCGACCAAGGCGGGGCTGGACAACCTCACCCGCTCGTTCGCCGCGCTGTATGCCCCGAGCATTCAGGTCAACGCCATCGCCCCTGGGCCGGTGATGCTCAATGGCGAGGACGACGGCGAGATCGGCGAGGCCGCGCGCCACCACTCGGCGATGGGCATGGTGCCGGGCCCCGGCGTGATCTACCAGAGCCTGCGCTACCTGCTCGACAATCGCTTCACCACCGGCGTGACCCTGACGGTGGATGGCGGCTCGGCCGGCCGCTGAGCAACGGATTTGTTCGCATGGCGTTCGATCGGGGTTGCCAAACCGCGCCGGGTGTGTAGGATTGAAAGCGAATCTCAGGAGACGACCCATGGTCCCCAGCCCTAAATCAGTCATCGTCACGACGCTTTGCCGCGCTTTCGCCGGCGGCTTCGTCGTGTCCGACTGGCAGGGCTATGGCTATTGGTTTACGCGGGGTGCGCCCGGCGGCCCGGCCGATTCGGCCTGAGCCACGAGGCGCACCCTGACCGCCAGGGTTGCCTCCCCAAACCCCCGTCGGCAACCCGGCGGGGGTTTTTTAATGCACGGCAGACGCCGACCGCGACCGAGGAGACGACCATGACCCGCAGCACATTCGCCTATCCGCGCTATTCAGACGCTTATCGGGGCGAGGGTTATTGGCGATTTAGCCGCTCCCGGCCGGTACAGTCTGCCGCCTCTGGCCGGGCACGCCTGTGCAACCAGCACTCGGGTGGCCAACGAACATTACGAAGTCTCCTTGCCCGCTGATGCGGGCCCGTGCCAGGAATCCTGCTCATGAATGCCCCCTTGACCCTGACCGACGCCGCACACGCTACGCACGAAGTCACCCGCACGCGTC
The DNA here is from genome assembly GCF_033446685.1 of Halomonas sp. HP20-15. Taxonomy (NCBI): domain Bacteria; kingdom Pseudomonadati; phylum Pseudomonadota; class Gammaproteobacteria; order Oceanospirillales; family Halomonadaceae; genus Halomonas; species Halomonas sp. HP20-15. Next base: position 135,604 of record NZ_JAWQLY010000003.1, read on the forward strand.
AGCGCGCATTGCCCACCGCCGCGGAGCTGCGTCGCGACATCCCCCTCGACGCCGTGCTGGCGGCGCAGATCGACGCCCAGCGCCAGGCGATCCGCGCCATCCTCGACGGCCGTGACGATCGCCTGCTGGTGGTGGTCGGGCCCTGTTCGATCCACGATCCCCAAGCCGCGCTGGCCTACGCCGAGCGTCTGGCCGGGCTCAACCGGCTGGTCGGCGACCGGCTGCTGCTGGTGATGCGCGTGTATGTCGAAAAGCCGCGCACCACGGTGGGCTGGAAGGGCCTCGCCTACGACCCGCATCTAGACGGCAGCGACGACATGGCCTCCGGGCTGGCGCTGTCGCGACGGCTGATGCGCGACATCGCCGCGCTCGGACTGCCGGTGGCGACCGAGCTGCTGCAGCCGCTGGCCGCCGGCTACTTCGACGATCTGCTGGCCTGGGCGGCGATCGGCGCGCGCACCACCGAATCGCAGATTCATCGCGAGATGGCCAGTGGGCTCGAGGCCGTGGTGGGCTTCAAGAACGCCACCGACGGCGACATCGGCGTGGCGATCGACGCCATGCATGCCGCCGCTCACGGTCACCGACATTTCGCCATGGGGCTCGATGGCGCTCCGCTGATGCGCGAAACCGCCGGCAACGCCCATACCCACCTGGTGCTGCGTGGCGGCCACGGCCGGCCCAACTACGACGCCGCGAGTGTCGCCGCCAGCCGCCGAGCGTTGAGCGAGGCCGGTCTGCCGGCCCGGATCATGGTCGATTGCAGCCATGCCAACTCGCGCAAGGATCATCGCCGTCAGAGCGAGGTGCTGCTCGACGTGCTCGATCAGCGCCTGGCCGGCGACGACGGCCTGGTCGGGGTGATGCTCGAGGGCCATCTCAACGAGGGCAAGCAGCCGCTCAGGCCCGGTGCGCTGCGTTACGGGGTGTCGATCACCGACGCCTGCCTGGGCTGGGAGACCACCGAGTCGCTGCTGACACGCGCCGCCGAACGGCTGCGCCGTTGAGCCGCGACGAATAACGCTCACGCCCCGCCTGACGGGGCGCCTTCATCTTGCTGTCATTATCGCCGCTTACCGTGAGTCCGGCATCGTCCAGGCGTGTTGGCATCGCCTGGCCAACAATCACGTGATGAGTGAGGGGATGATGAGCAAGGAAATCGAAGACTCGCGGGTCCACAACGACAGCCGTAACGAGCCCTTTTCCAGTGTGCTCGACAAGCATGTCTCGCGGCGCGGCATCATGCAGGGCGGCCTCGGCCTGGCGGCGCTGTCGGTGTTCGGCGGCTTCGGGCTGAGCGGGCTGAGTGGTTCAGCAGTGGCCGGAGTGACCGAGAGCGGCGCGGCCAAGTCGCCGTTGGCGCTGGCCTTCGAGTCGCTGCGCGGTTCGCGCACGGACGCGGTGGTGGTGCCCGAGGGCTATACCGCCCAGGTGCTGATCCCCTGGGGGACGCCGCTCAATGGCCAGGCGCCGGCCTGGCGCGGGGATCTCGCCGTCACCCCGGCGATCCAGGCCAACAGCGTCGGCATGCATCATGACGGCATGCACGCCTTCGCGCTCGACGAAGCCAGCGCCTCGCGCGATTTCCTGCTCGCCCTGAACAACGAGTACATCGACCAGGAGGCGCTGTGGGCGCCCCAGGGCGGGCCGACCAATGCCGACGAAGGGTCGCGTCCGGCCGACGAGGTGCGTACCGAGATCAACGCCCACGGCATCACCATCGTGCGCGTCAGGAAGGATGCCGACGGTCGCTGGCAGCACGTCGCCGACGATGCCCACAATCGCCGTATCACCTCGGCGACGCCGATGCGTCTGGCCGGCCCGGTCGCCGGCAGCGACTACGTCAGGACCCGGTACTCGCCCGAGGGCGGCCATGCCCGCGGCACCAACAACAACTGCGCCAACGGCTACACGCCGTGGGGCACCTACCTGACCTGCGAGGAGAACTGGCCGGAGGTGTTCGTCAATCACGGCGAGCGTTCACGCGACGATGCGCGCCTGGGACTGCCCACCGAACGCGGTCGCTACGGCTGGGAGACCGCCGCCGGTGACGCCAGCGAGCAGGACGGCGAATTCGCGCGTTTCGACGTCACTCCGCGCGGCGACGGGCCCACCGACGACTATCGCAACGAGAGCCGCACCTTCGGCTATATCGTCGAGATCGACCCCTATGACGGTCGCGCCCAGGCGGTCAAGCGCACCGCGCTGGGACGCTTTCGCCACGAGGGCTGCTGGCCGGGCAAGCTGGTCGAGGGCGAGCCGGTGGTGTTCTACTCCGGCCACGACTCGCGCAACGAATACATCTACAAGTTCGTTTCCGACGCCGTCTGGGACCCGGCCGATGCCAACCGCGCCGGCGGCAGTTACGACCGCCTGGCGATCGGCGCCAAGTACATGGACCAGGGCACGCTCTACGTCGCCCGCTTCGACGCCGATGGCAGCGGCGAATGGCTGGCGCTGACGCCGGATGCCAAGACCACCGACGACGGGCGCCTCGACGCTGCGCTGGGCCTGGCACGCGGCGACCTGGCCGGGGTGATCGTGCATACCTGCGACGCCGCCGACCTGCTGGGCGCCACGCCGATGGATCGCCCCGAGTGGGGCACCGTCGATCCGTCGAGCGGCGAGGTCTACATGACCCTGACCAACAACTCCAAGCGTACCGCCGAGGACAGCGCCGCCACCTACACCAACGGCGGTAGCGATATCGACGGCCTCGGCGTCGGCTATGCCACCGCGCCGACGAACGCCCCCAATCCGCGCGCCGACAACCAGGCGGGTCAGGTGATCCGCTGGCGCGAAACGCCGGGGCACGATGCCTTCGAGTGGGAAATCTTCGTCTTCGGCGCCGCCGCCGGCGACGCCGACAATCTGTCCGGGCTCACCGAGGCCAATCAGTTCGCCAGCCCCGATGGCCTGTGGTTCGACGCACGCAGCGCGGGCCAGGGGATCCTGTGGATCCAGACCGACAACGGCTACGAGGGCGTGAGCGAATACACCAACGACCAGTTGCTGGCGGTGGTTCCGGCATCGGTCAGCCGCAAGCAGGGTAATGCCGCGGTGATCGGCGCCGACGACCAGGCGCAGCTCAAGCGCTTCGCGGTGGGGCCGAACGGCGGCGAGGTGACCGGCATCTTCGCCACGCCGGATCGCACCGCGCTGTTCATCAATATCCAGCACCCCGGCAACTGGCCGTCGGGCGACGACGCGACGGCCGCGGCGACGGGCACGGTACGCCCGCGCGCCGCCACGGTGGTGATTCAGAAGGCCGACGGTGGGCAAGTCGGTATCTAGTGCGTTTCACAACCGCCGCAAAGCCCCCGATCGGGGGCTTTTTCAGGTAGATGCAGTTTGAAGGCGGTCAGGCGAGGGCGGCCTACGCCTTGGTGGCGTAAGCGTAGAGCAGCGTTTCCTGGGCGCTGATCGGGGCGCCGCCGCAGGGGTCCAGCTTGCGATAGCTGCCGTCTTCCTGGAGCAGCCAGCTCTGGCAGTTGTCGACCAGGTAGGTTTCCAGATCCTTGCGCACGCGCTGGGCGAGTTTCTTGTCGAGGACCGGAAAGCAGGTCTCCACGCGGTGGAACATGTTGCGCTCCATGAAGTCGGCGCTCGACGCCCAGGTCTCGGGCTTGCCGTCGTTGTGGAAATAGAAGACCCGGGTATGTTCGAGAAAGCGGCCGATGTTCGAGCGCACCCGGATGTTGTCCGAGATACCGGGCACCCCGGGGCGCAGGCAGCACATCCCGCGGATGATCAGGTCGCACGTCACGCCGGCCCGGGAGGCGCGATACAGCGCGCGGATCAGGCGCGGTTCGGTCAGCGAGTTGCACTTGATGATCAGATGGGCCTTCTTGCCCTTCTCGGCGATCTTGGCTTCGCGGTCGATCATCTCGACCAGCCGCTGGTGCAGCACGAAGGGCGCATGCAGCAGGCTGACGATGTTGCGCGGCTTGCCCATTCCCGAGAGCTGCTGGAAGACCCGGTGGACGTCCTCGCACAGCGTCTCGTTGGCGGTCAGCAGGCTGTAGTCGGTATACAGCTTGGCGGTCTTCGAATGATAGTTGCCGGTGCCCAGGTGGGCGTAATAACGCAATTCGCCGTTCTCGCGGCGCACGATATGCAGCATCTTGGCATGGGTCTTGTAGGCCATCACCCCATAGATGACGATCGCCCCGGCTTCCTGCAGACGCGAGGCCAGCGCCAGGTTGTCGGCCTCGTCGAAGCGCGCGCGCAACTCGATGACCACGGTGACTTCCTTGCCGTTGCGTGCGGCGTCGACCAGCGCGCCGACGATGCTCGAATCGGAGCCGGTGCGATACAGCGTCTGCTTGATCGCCAGCACGTCGGCGTCGCGGGCGGCCTCGCGCAGCAGGTCCTCGACCGGGGCGAACGACTGGAACGGATGGTGCAGCAGGATATCGTTGTTGCGAATCGCATCGAACAGACTGCCGTCCGGCTTGAGGCTCTTGGGCAGCCCGGGGATGAAGGGTCGGTAGAGCAGGTCCGGGCGCTCGATATCGCCGAGCACCGTTATCATGCGGGTCAGATTGACCGGGCCGCTGACCCGGTAAAGATCCGGCTCGCCGAGCTCGAACTGCTTGAGCAGGAAGTGGGCGAGCCGGTCGGGGCAGTTGTCGGCGACCTCCAGGCGCACCCCGTCGCCGTAACGCCGCGCCAGAAGCTCGCCGCGTAGCGCCGAGGCCAGGTCCGATATCGCCTCGGGATCGACCGTCAGGTCGGCGTTGCGGGTCAGCCGGAACTGATAGCAACCGCGTACTTCCATGCCCGGGAAGACCTCCTGGGCGTGGGCGTGAATCATCGACGACAGGAAGACGTAGTCGGTGTAGCCGGGCTCGGCGAGCGCATCGGGCAGGCGGATGACCCGCGGCAGCGAGCGTGGCGCCGGCAGGATCGCCAGGCCGCCCTCGCGGCCGAAGGCATCCTTGCCCTCGAGCTCGACGATGAAGTTGAGGCTCTTGTTGACCAGCCGCGGGAAGGGATGCGAAGGGTCCAGCCCGATCGGGCTGATCACCGGCGCGATCTCCTCGTCGAAGTACTCGCGCACCCAGTCGCGCTGGGCCTGGGTCCATTGCGCACGGCGACGGTAACGGATGCGCTGCTCCTCGAGCGCGGGGATCAGTACCTCATTGAGGATGCGGTACTGCCGCTCGGTCTGCTCGTGGGCGATGCGCGAGATCTCGGCCAGCGCCCGGCGCGGAGAGAGTCCGTCGGGGCCGCTGGCGTCCTCGTGGCCGAGCATCAGCTGGTGCTTGAGCCCGGCGACCCGAATCTCGAAGAATTCGTCGAGGTTCGACGAGAATATCAGCAAAAACATCAGCCGGTTGAGCAATGGGTGCGAGGTGTCCAGGGCCTGCTCGAGCACGCGGATGTTGAACTGCAGGTGCGAGAGTTCGCGATTGAAGTAGAGCGATGGATCGTCGAGCTCGGCCTCCGGCGAGGGCGTCGGCTTGGCGTGAATGCCGGTGCGGGTGCGATTGACCCGCAACGGTGCCTCGTTGGTGGCGTCACTGCCCGCCGCATCGACCGTCCCGGTGGGCGGCGTGGGCTGGCTCGGCGTGTCTTCCATCGGACGACTCCAGCGCGGCGAGGGCGCAGCCCGCCGCTATCGGTTGAGCAATTGTGCCGCGCGCTTGGCGAAGTAGGTCAGGATGCCGTCGGCGCCGGCGCGCTTGAAGCACGTCAGCGACTCGAGAATCACGGTGTCGGCCTCCAGCCAGCCGTTCTCGAAGGCGGCCATGTGCATCGCATACTCGCCACTGACCTGGTAGGCGAAGGTCGGCACCTGCAAGTCGCGCTTGATGCGGCTCAACACGTCGAGATACGGCATGCCCGGCTTGACCATCACCATGTCTGCGCCCTCGGCGATGTCCAGCGCGGTTTCGTGCAACGCCTCGTCGCTGTTGGCCGGGTCCATCTGGTAGGTGGTCTTGTCGGCGCGGCCGAGATTGCCCGCCGAGCCCACCGCGTCGCGGAACGGGCCGTAGTAGCGCGAGGCGTACTTGGCGGAGTAGGCCATGATCCGCGCGTTGTGCAGATTCTCCTGCTCGAGCACCGCGCGGATCGCGCCGATCCGCCCATCCATCATGTCCGAGGGCGCGACGATGTCGGCGCCGGCCTCGGCATGCGACAGCGCCTGCTTGAGCAGCGTCTCGACGGTGCGATCGTTCTGCACATAGCCGTGTTCGTCGAGGATGCCGTCCTGGCCGTGGCTGGTGTAGGGATCGAGCGCGACGTCGGTGATCAGGCCGAGCTCGGGGCAGGCCTGCTTGAGCGCGCGAACGCTGCGCTGAACCAGTCCGCTGGCGTTGTAGGCTTCCTCGGCGAACTCGCTCTTCTGGGCCGGGTCGATCACCGGGAACAGCGCCAGCGCGGGCACGCCCAGCGCGGCGACTTCGCGGGCCTCCTCGATCAGCAGGTCGAGCGACAGGCGTTCGACGCCGGGCATCGAGGCCACCGCCTCGCGACGCTGCTCGCCGTCGAGCACGAACACCGGCAGGATCAAATCGCTCGGGGTCAGCGTCGATTCGCGCATCAGGCGCCGCGAGAAGTCGTCCTTGCGCATGCGGCGCATGCGCGTGTTCGGGTACTGGCGTTGGGTTAGCAGACTCAAGCTGGTTTCTCCGGTCGTGAAGGGACGCGACCGTCATTGTCGTCCAATATGCCCCGCGCATGTGACAGGGCGATGACAATGACGCCGATAGCTTCGAGTATATCAATGCCGGAAAGCGCACGGATGAAGCGCCCGGCAGCCTGCGGGAAAGTGTCGCACGCGGACGGCGGCGCTCTAGGCCTCGTTCGAATCGGTTTCTTCCGCGTCGGCGGCGCGGCGACGATGCAGCAGGCGTCCGGCGAAGATGCCGATCTCGTAGAGCAGCCACATCGGCACCGCCAGCAGGGTCTGCGAGATCACATCAGGGGGGGTCATCAGCATGCCCACCACGAAGCAGCCGAGGATCACGTAGGGGCGCTTCTTGGTCAGGCTCGCGACGCTGGTCGCCCCGGTCCAGATCAGCAGGAAGGTGGCGATGGGGATCTCGAAGGCCACGCCGAAGGCGAAGAACAACTTCAGCACGAAGTTCAGATACTGGTTGATGTCGGTCATCACCGCGACGTTCTGCGGCCCGGTATGCACGAAGAAATCGAACAGCAGCGGAAAGACGACATAGTAGGCGAACGCCGCGCCGCCGTAGAACAGCAGCACGCTCGAGGCCAAAAGCGGTATCGCCAGATGCTTCTCGTGCTCGTACAGGCCGGGGGCGATGAACGCCCAGGCCTGGTGCAGCACGAACGGCACCGCGACGAACACCGCCACTACCAGCGTCAGCTTGAAGGGCGCCAGAAACGGCGAAGCGACCTCGGTGGCGATCATCTGCGAACCTTCCGGCAGCAGCGCCATCAGCGGGTCGGCGACGAAGGTGTAGATATCGTTGGAAAACGCATAGAGTGCCGCGAAGATCACCAAGATGGCGATCACCGCGCGCATCAGCCGCGAGCGCAGCTCAATCAGGTGCTCGATCAACGGCGCCTGGGCCTGGGAGGGATCCGAGCCCTTGTCGTCAGACGAGTGAGGGGAATCGCTCATCGCGGCGTGGAGTCCTTGTCGGCGGCGGTCGGTGTCGGATCCGAATCGACCGGCGTCGTAGCCGGCTCGACGGGTTCATGGGCGGCCTGCTGGCGCGCCTCGTCGGCGTCGGGTCGACCGCCATTATCAGCGCGCCGGGGCTCGCCGACTCCCTCGAGCTCGCGGCGCGCCTTGCCCAGGCCGGCGTTGAGCTTCTTCTCTTGCTCGCTGAGCTTCTGGCGCAACTCCTCGGCCTCGAGCTGGGCGTTGATCTCGCGTTGCATGTTGGCCACTGTGCGCTTGGCCTTGCCGATCCACAACCCGGCGGTGCGCGCCGCCTTGGGCAGGCGCTCGGGTCCCAGTACCAGCAGGCCGACCACGCCGATCAGCATCAGCTCGAGAAAACCCACGTCGAACATGGCGGCTTACTTCGGCTCTTTGCGTTCTTGCTCGGCGGTGTCGCGCTGTCCCGCCTTGACGTCGTAGGTCTGGCCTTCGTCGTCGTGACGGACCTGGCGCTGGCTGGCGTCGTCCTTCTTGTCCTTGTCCTCTTCGTTCATGGCGCTCTTGAAGCCCTTGACGGCGCCGCCGATGTCGGTGCCGACGTTGCGTAGCTTCTTGGTGCCGAAGATCAGGATGATGATGCCGAGAACGATCAGCAACTGCCAGATACTGATGCCACCTAACATGACTTTCTCCTCTGGGGTCGGCGGACCCTCGATCATTGCGTGTCGCGGGCGGCTTTCTCGTCGAGTCCGGAGATGCCGAAACGGCCTGCCAGCTCGTCGAGTACCGCCTGCGAATCGATGCCCAGATGCGACAGCATCACCAGGCTATGAAACCACAGGTCGGCGGTTTCGGCGACCAGCGCCTGACGTTCGTCAGCGCCGCCATTGGTCGCATCCTTGGCGGCGATGATCGCCTCAGTCGCTTCCTCGCCGACTTTCTCGAGGATCTTGTTGAGACCCTTGTGGTGCAGCGAGGCCACGTACGAAGAATCGGGGTCGGCGTGGCGCCGTTGGTCGAGCACGTCGGCGAGCTGTTTGAGAGTATCGCTCATCGATGACAGTCCTGAGTCAGAAAATCGTAAACGCAAGGCATTCAGGCGCTTGCAGGGATCGCTTCAGCGCCAGGCGAGCAGTATCGCGCCCAGCGCGGCGCCGGCGAGCACCGGCCAGGGCTGCTGCTCGGCCCACTGCCAGAGGGGCTGCCAGGCCAACGTCAGCGCCAGTACCAAGGCCCCCAGGCGCAGGCGGCGGGTGTTGCGTCCGGCGCGCGCCAGGTGGCGATCGATGTGCTGCAGCGTCGCGACCTGCTGATGGCGCTGGCGCCGCTCGGACTCGACCCGCAATAGTGCCTGATGGGCGAGCACCGGCAGTTCGGGCAACTGGCGGCTGAGTTCCGGCGCCTGCTTCGTGAGCGAGGCCCAGAAGCCGCGCGGCCCGGCGCGCTCCTTCATCCAGCGCTCGAGATAGGGCTTGGCGGTCTGCCACAGGTCGAGATCGGGATACAACTGGCGGCCCAGGCCCTCGATGTTGAGCAGCGTCTTCTGCAGCAGCACCAGTTGCGGCTGGACCTCCATGTTGAAGCGCCGCGCGGTCTGGAACAGCCCCAGCAGCACCTGGCCGAAGGAGATATCCTTGAGCGGCTTCTCGAGGATCGGCTCGCACACCGCGCGTATCGCCGCGGCGAACTCGTTGGCGCGGGTGCCTTCGCCGACCCAGCCGGACTCGATATGCAGCACCGCCACTTCGTAGTAATCCTGGTGGAAGAAGGCCAGCAGGTTACGCGCCAGATAATCCTGGTCCTCGCGGGTCAGGCTGCCGACGATGCCGCAGTCGATGGCGATGTACTGCGGGTCGTCGGGCTTGTCGCGGGTGACGAAGATATTGCCCGGGTGCATGTCGGCATGAAAGAAATTGTCGCGAAACACCTGGGTGAAGAAGATCTCCACGCCGCGCTCGGCGAGCTTGCGCAGGTCGGTGCCCTGGGCCTCGAGGCTGACCATGTCGGCCACCGGGATCCCGTAGATGCGCTCCTGGACCAGCACCTGGCGGCGAGTCAGCGGCCAGTGGATGGACGGTACGTAGAGCAGTGGCGAATGCTTGAAGTTGCGCTTGAGCTGCGAGGTGTTGGCGGCTTCCTTGTGCAGGTCGAGCTCGTCGAACAGCGTCGCCTCGTAGTCGGCGATCACTTCCACCGGGCGCAGTCGGCGCGCCTCGGGGACCAGCCGCATCAGCCGCGCCAGGGTGTACATCAGGGCGATATCCTGACGCATCACGCGGTCGATTCCGGGACGAATGACCTTGACCACCACCTCCTCGCCGCTGTGCAGCCGGGCGGCGTGTACCTGGGCCACCGACGCCGAGGCCATGGGCGTCGTATCGAAGCGCGCGAAGGCGACGTCGATGGGGCACTCGAGCTCCTCCTCGATCAGCGCGCGCGCCTGGTCGCCGGGGAACGGCGGCACCTGGTCCTGCAGGCTGCGCAGGTCGTCGGCGATATCCGGCGGCAGCAGGTCGCGCCGCGTGGAGAGCATCTGGCCGAACTTGACGAAGATCGGTCCCAGCGCCTCCAGGGCCAGGCGCAGGCGCAGCCCGCGCGAATGGCGGCCGACCGGCAGCAGGCGCAGCGGCGACAGTCGGAAGGCCAGACGCAGCAGCGCCGGCAAACGGTCCAGCGGCACCAGCGTATCGAGGCGGTAGCGGGCGACAACCCATAGAATGCGCAGCAGTCGCAGGTTCACGGGGCGGGCTCCCGGCGTTCGGCGAGCTTGCGCTCGAGCCGGGCGAAACGCGCTTCCAGACGGTCGGTGGCGATCTCGAGTTCGGTCAGATGATCGCGCAGCACGTCGCGCTGGGCCTGGCCGGGGAGCAATCGCGCCTCCTCGAAGACGTAATCGGCAAGGTCGGCGCGCAGTTCGCGCTGGCTGCGCAGACCGAACTCGGCGAAGCGCCGCAGGCCCTCGGCCAACGCGTTGGCCGGCACGTCGCCCAGCCACTCGGCGAGACTGGCCTCCCAGTCGAGATCGATATCCATAAGCAGCGTGCGGGTGGCCTCGAGCAGGTGGGTCTGGCCGCGCAGCGACAATCGGCCCGAGAACATCAGCCGCTCGAGCGACTCGCCGGCGAGCAGCGCGCTCAAGGCCTCGCTGTCGATCTCGACCAGCGCATCGGCGTCGGCCTCTTCGGCGTCGGGGGCGTGCGCGAGGTCCAGGCCCCGCTCGTGGAAGCCGACCAGCACCGCCAATCGTGGGCGCTCGAGGCGCAGCAGCAGACGCTTGCCGGCCAGCTGACGCAGCCGGCTGGGCGCGGCGGGGTCGCGGGCGAGCAGGGTGTTCAGGGTTCTTTCGGCGGCGGCCAGCAGCAAGGGGAGAGTCAACGCCATCGATTCCTCAGAGCTTGATGCCGCGGTGGAGAGCGACGATGCCGCCGGTCAGGTTGGTGTACTCGACCCGCTCGAGGCCGGCCCTCTCCATCATCGCCTTGAGGGTTTCCTGATCGGGATGCATGCGGATCGACTCGGCCAGGTAGCGATAGCTGTCGGCGTCGTGGGCGACCCACTCGCCGATCTTCGGCAGCAGGCGGAAGGAGTACTCGTCGTAGACCCGTGACAGCGCGCCGTGTACCGGCTTGGAGAATTCCAGCACCAGCAGCCGGCCGCCGGGCTTGAGCACGCGGGCCATCGAGGCCAGCGCGGCGTCCTTGTCGGTGACGTTGCGCAGGCCGAAGGCGATGGTGATGCAATCGAAGCTGTTGTCGGGGAACGGCAGGCACTCGGCGTTGGCCTGGACGTATTCGACGTTGCCGCCGACGCCCTGGTCGAGCAACTTGTCGCGGCCGACGCGCAGCATCGAGGCGTTGATGTCGGCGAGCACCACGCGCCCGGCGGGGCCGACGCGCTGGGCGAACTTGAGCGTCAGGTCGCCGGTGCCGCCGGCGATATCCAGCACCTGGTGACCGCGGCGCACGCCCGAGCGTTCCAGCGTCAGGCGCTTCCAGAGTCGATGGATGCCCATCGACATCAGATCGTTCATCAGGTCGTAGCGGCTGGCCACCGAATGGAAGACATCGGCCACCCGGGCGGCCTTCTCATCGACCGGGACTTCCTGGTAGCCGAAGTGAGTCGTGCGCTTGTTCATGAGCATCCCTTCTATGTGCCGGCGAGCTACCCGCAGGCCCCGACGATACCCGGTCGGGCACGGCGCGAAAATGGCCGGACGGATCGAGGCGGGGCGATGTGGCCGACATTGTAGCGCCGCCCGGCCGGCTTGTCTGTGCGTGGCCCTAGGTACGGCGCCGCGGCTATACCGGCTTGAGCGGGATGCCCAGCGGCTCGCGCGAGGCGCCGGCGTCCTCGAGTTTCTTGAGATAGTCCGCCCAGTAGGCGTCCTGGTTGACCGCCAGGTCGTAGAGATAGTCCCAGCTATACAGCCCCGTATCGTGGCCGTCGTCGAAATGCAGCTTGAGCGCGTAGCGCCCGGTCTGGGTGATGTTCTTCAAGCCGACGAACTTCATGCCGGTCTGCAGCTTGGCGGTATCCGGGCCGTGGCCGCGGACCTCGGCGGAGGGCGAATGTACGCGCAGGTACTCGGCCGAAAGCCGGTAGCTGCGACCGTCGGCGTAGCCGAGTTCGAGTTCGCGGGCCTGCTGATGGTAATGCACGCGGGTGGGAATCGGGGCGGACATGGTGGCCTCCTGGCTACGAGCTACGAGCTACGAGCTACGAGCTACGAGCTACGAGCTACGAGCTACGAGCTACGAGCTACGAGCTACGAGCGGCTCGCCGCCCGAAGCCCGTTGCCCGTGGCTTAAAGAATATACCGCGACAGATCCTCGTCCTTGGCCAGATCGCCGAGCTGGGAGTCGACGTAGGCGGCGTCGATGGTCAGCGGGCCCTGCAGGTCGCCGCCCTTGAACGAGGCTTCCTCGAGCAGGCGTTCCATCACCGTGTGCAGGCGACGCGCGCCGATGTTCTCGGTGCCCTCGTTGACCTGCCAGGCGATCTCGGCGATCCGCGCGATGCCATCCTCGGTGAACTGGATCTGAAGCCCTTCGGTGTCCATCAGCGCCTGATACTGGCGTGTCAGCGAGGCCGAGGGCTCGGTGAGGATGCGCTCGAAATCGTTGGGACTCAGTGCCGAGAGTTCGACGCGGATCGGCAGCCGGCCCTGCAGCTCGGGGATCAGATCCGACGGCTTGGACAGGTGGAAGGCGCCCGAGGCGATGAACAGGATGTGATCGGTCTTGATCATGCCGTGCTTGGTCGACACCGTCGAGCCCTCGATCAGCGGCAGCAGATCGCGCTGCACGCCCTCGCGGGAGACATCGGCACCGCTCTGGTTGCCGCCGCCCTTGGCGACCTTGTCGATCTCGTCGAGGAACACGATGCCGTGCTGCTCGACGGCCTCGACGGCGCGGCGCTTGATCTCCTCGTCGTTGACCAGCTTGGCGGCTTCCTCGTCGCGCAGCAGCGGCCAGGCCTCCTTGACGGTGACCCGCTTGGACTCGGGCTTCTGCTTGCTCATGCTCGAGAACAGGCTCTGCAGCTGGTTGGTCATCTCCTCCATGCCCGGCGGCGTGCTGATGTCGAAGCCGCCGCCCTGCGGGGTAATCTCGATGTCGATCTGCTTGTCGTCGAGCTGGCCCTCGCGGAGCTTCTTGCGAAACGTCTGACGGGTCGACGACTCGTCGCGGGCGTGGTCGTACTCGCTGCCCCGCGGGCGCGGCAGCAGCGCGTCGAGGATGCGATCCTCGGCGGCGTCCTCGGCCTTGTGGGCGACCTCGTCCTTGGCCTGCTCGCGGACCATCTTGATCGCCATCTCGACCAGATCGCGGATGATCGACTCGACGTCGCGGCCGACATAGCCGACCTCGGTGAACTTGGTCGCCTCGATCTTGATGAACGGCGCGCGCGCCAGCTTGGCCAGACGCCGGGCGATCTCGGTCTTGCCGACCCCGGTGGGGCCGATCATCAGGATGTTCTTGGGCGTGACCTCGGGGCGCAACTCGTCGTCGAGCTGCATGCGCCGCCAACGGTTGCGCAGCGCGATCGCCACCGCACGCTTGGCGTCGTGCTGGCCGATGATGAACTGGTCGAGGGCGTGGACGATCTCGCGGGGGGTCATCTGGGACATGTCAGGCGAGCTCCTCGATGACGGTGTTGTGGTTGGTGTAGACGCAGATGTCGGCGGCGATGTGGAGCGACTTCTCGGTGATCTCGCGGGCCGACAGCTCGGTGTTCTCGAGCAGCGCACGGGCCGCCGAGAGCGCGAAGTTGCCGCCCGAGCCGATGGCGATGATGCCGCGCTCGGGCTCGACCACATCGCCGTTGCCGGTGATGATCAGCGAGGCGGTCTTGTCGGCGACCACCAGCATCGCCTCGAGCTTGCGCAGGGCGCGGTCGGTACGCCAATCCTTGGCCAGTTCGACGGCGGCCTTGGTGAGATGGCCCTGGTACTTCTCGAGCTGCGACTCGAAGCGCTCGAACAGCGTGAAGGCGTCGGCGGTGCCGCCGGCGAAACCGGCCAGTACCTGGCCGCGGTACAGGCGGCGCACCTTGCTGGCGTTGCCTTTGAGGACCGTGTCGCCCAGCGAGACCTGGCCATCGCCGGCCAGGGCCACCTGGCCATCGCGACGCACGGAAACGATCGTGGTCATGTGGCGGGAACTCCGTTGCGGGGCGCCGAGCTGACGTGTGGCACCCGATGACGAATGGGACACTGCGTGACGAGGCAGTGCCGCTGCAAGGCTATTTGTTCAATCAAAGCTATGCATCGGGAGATGCGGGCGACGTGCCCTGAAATCAAGCACAAGGAGCAATCGGTTCGAGGCTGGAAAGGATCGACGGCGTGCCCGGCATGCAGGCGATAGGCACGCCGGGAAGGAAGCGCCCGCCGGGCCCGGCCACGGCGCGGGCGCCCGACTTCAGTTCTGCAGCTTGATCATCAGCGGCTCGATGCCCTGGGTGACCATCAGGTCCTGAGCGCGGCTGAGTTCGCGGGTGTCTTCGTAGGGCCCCACCTGCACGCGATGCCAGGTCTGGTTGCCGTTGGCCTGGACCGCGGTGATCTTGGCCAGCAGGCCGAGATTCTGCAGGCGTCCGGCGAGCCGCTTGGCATCGGCGACGTTCTTGAACGAGGCGGCCTGCAGCATGAAGCTGCCGCCCCCGGCGGCTTTCGCGGCCTGACCGGCATCGGGCTTGTCGCTGGTGTCGTCACTGGGGCGTGGCGTGGACTGATAGGCCTCGACCTTGGGCGCGACGACCTCGGACTCGGGCAGCAGGGTGTAGAACTCGAAGGTCGGCATGCGCGACTCGTCCTTGGCCGGGGCTTGCGCCTTGCCCGACGACGAAGACGAAGACGACGGTGCCTGCGTCTGGCTGGCCGGCTTGGGCATCAGCGTCGCCATCGGCGGCGCCGACTGCTGGAAGTACTGGGCCAGCGCGAAGCCGGCGACCAGGCCCAGCAACGCCCACAGCCAGCCCGGCACGCGCAGCCCTTCGCTGGACTGCTTGCGCTGGGAGCGGCGTGCGGTGGCGCCCTTCGCCGGGGCGCGCCGGCGGCTCGAGCTTTGCGTGGCGGTGCGGGCCATGGCTTACATCTCCTCGGGCGCGCTGACGCCCAGCAGGTCGAGACCGTTGCGCAGCACCTGGCGCGTGGCCAGGCCCAGCGCGAGGCGTGCATTGCGCAGCGGAGCGTCGTCGACCATTACCTTGACGGCGTTGTAGCAGGTATGGAAATCGGCGGCGAGATCCTGCAGGTACTGGGCGATCTGCTGCGGTTCGCGGTTGGCGGCGGCGTGCGCGACGACCTCGGCGTAGCGGGCCAGGCGATTCATCAGCGCCTTCTCCTGGTCGGTCTCGAGCAGGGAAAGATTGGCCAGCGCCAGGTCGTGGTCGAAGGGCCGGCCGTCGGCCTCGGCCTTTCTCATCACGCTGCACACCCGGGCATGGGCGTACTGCACGTAGTACACGGGGTTGTCGTTGGACTGCGAGCGGGCCAGGTCGATGTCGAAGGTCAGCTGCGAGTCGGCGCGCCGCGCGGCGAGGAAGTAGCGCGTGGCGTCGCGACCGACCTCGTCGATCAGATCGCGCAGGGTGACGTAGCTGCCGGCGCGCTTGGAAAGCTTGACCTCGACCCCCGAGCGGGTGACCAGCACCATCTGATGGAGCACGTAATCCGGCCAGCCCTCGGGAATGCCCGTCTCAAGCGCCTGCAGGCCGGCGCGCACGCGGGTCACCGTCGAATGATGATCGGCGCCCTGTTCGTTGATCACCGTCTCGAAACCGCGCTGCCACTTGTCGAGATGGTAGGCGACGTCGGGCAGGAAGTAGGTGTAGCCACCATCCTGCTTGCGCATCACCCGGTCCTTGTCGTCGCCGAAATCGGTGGTGCGCAGCCACAGCGCGCCGTCGGCCTCGTAGGTGTGGCCGCCGTCGACCAGCTTGGCGGCGGTGGCCTCGACCTTGCCGTCTTCGTACAGCGAGGACTCGAGGAAGTAGACGTCGAAGGCCACCCCGAAGGCCTTGAGGTCGAGATCCTGCTCGCGACGCAGGTAGGCCACCGCGAAGTCGCGAATGGCGTCGAGATCGTCGGGATCGGCCTTGGCGGTGACGTGGCGATCGTCGGCATCGACGGTCTCGCCGGCCAGGTAGCTTTTCGCCACGTCGGTGATGTAGCCGCCGCGGTAGCCGTCGGCGGGCCAGCTGGCGTCGTCGGGCGTGAGGCCCTTGGCACGAGCCTGCACCGACAGCGCCAGGTTGTTGATCTGCGCGCCGGCGTCGTTGTAGTAGAACTCGCGGGTGACGTCGTAGCCGCTGGCCTCGAGCAGCCGGCACAGGCAGTCGCCGACCGCCGCGCCGCGGCCGTGGCCGACGTGCAGCGGGCCGGTGGGATTGGCCGACACGAACTCCACCTGCACCTTGCGCCCGGCGCCGACCATGCTGCGCCCGTAGCTGTCGCCGCTGTCGAGGATCGCCGATACCACTTGGGCCACGGCGTCGGTGGCGGCGAAGAAATTGATGAAGCCGGGTCCGGCGATCTCGACCTTGCGCACGGCATCGCTGGCGGGCAGCGCCTCGATCAGCGCCTGGGCGACGTCGCGCGGCGGCTTGCCGGCGGGCTTGGCCAGGGTCATCGCCAGGTTGCTGGCATAGTCGCCATGGGCCTTGTCCTTGGCGGGGTCGACCTTATAGGCCGGCGAGGCGTCGGCGGGCACGATGCCCTGCTGCTTGAGCGTGGCCAGGGCCTCGTCGAGCAGTGCAATGATGGTGTCTTTCATGTGGCTTGCGTGCAGTCCTGTGGCCTGGGAGCGCGAGCGATGAAGGCGGGTCGCGCGCCGGTGAAGGCGTGTAAGCGTCGCTCGCGTGCGAGCATTTGGGCGGCCATTATCGGCAATTGCGCCGCGGCTTTAAACCCACAACATCAGCTTCGGGCTTCGGGCTTCGGGCTTCGGGCTTCGGGCTTCGGGCTTCGGTGGCTCGTGGCTCGTGGCTCGTAGCTCGTGGCTCGTAGCGTTAGCTCAACGTCTGCGGGTCGACGTCGAGCGCCCAACGTGCGCGGCGCGCCCCCGGTGCCTGCTCGAGCCAGCCGGTGAGCCAGGCGCAGGCTTCGTGCAGCGGACTGCGCTTGGCCGCCGATAGCATCAGCTGCACATGGTAGCGATTCTGGCGCCGCTCCATCGGCGCGGGCACCGGCCCCAGGCAGTCGACGCTCAGGGCGCGCTCGGCGAGCCATTGGCGCAGCTGGGTGGCAGCGTCGCCGGCCAGCGCCATGGCGTCGGCCTCGCGCGGGCTCTCCAGGCGTAGCAGGGCCATGAAGCGATAGGGTGGCAGGGCGGCCAGTCGGCGCTCATCGAGCAGCGTCTCGGCGAGCGCGTCGAAGCCGCTCTCGGCGAGCAGGCGCAGGTGCGGGTCGTCGGGATGCAGGGTCTGCACCAACACCCGGCCGGGGCGGTCGGCGCGTCCGGCACGTCCGGCCACCTGAACCAGTAGCTGGGCGCTGTGCTCGAGCGCGCGGAAGTCGCTGGCGTAGAGCCCGGCGTCGGCGTTGACCACCACCACCAGGGTGACGTGCGGCAGATGATGGCCCTTGGCGATCATCTGCGTGCCCACCAGCAGGCACGGCTCGCCGCGGCGGATCTCGGCGAGAGTGTTCTCGAGGGCGTCCTTGCGCCGGGTGCTGTCGCGGTCGATGCGGTGCACCGGCACCTCGGGGAACAGCGCGGCGAGGGTTTCCTCGCTGCGCTCGGTGCCGGTGCCCAGCGGGCGCAGGTCGGCGCTGCCGCACTCGGGGCAGGCGTCTGGCAGGCCGCGCTGGCGTTCGCAATGGTGGCAGGTGAGCTGCGGCGGCTGGCGGTGCAGGGTCAGCCGCGCGTCGCAATGATCGCATTCGGCCAGCCAGCCACAGGCATGGCAGGCCAGGGTGGGGGCGAAACCGCGGCGGTTGATGAACACCAGCACCTGGTTGCCGGCGGCGAGTGCCTGGCGAATGGCGTCGATGGTCGGCGGAATCATCCCACCCTGGCGCGGCCGACCGCGCAGGTCGGTGAGTTCGAGCCGCGCCGGCGCGTGATGGCTGGGCCGGTGGGTCAGCCGCAGGTGACGATAATTGCCGGCCCGCGCCTGGACCAGGCTTTCCAGCGACGGCGTTGCGCTGCCCAGCACGATCGGAATGTCGTGATGATGGGCGCGGGCGATCGCCAGGTCGCGGGCGTGATAGCGCAGGCTGTCCTGCTGCTTGAACGAGCCGTCGTGCTCCTCGTCGACGATGATCGCCCCGGGGCGCGCCAGCGGCGTGAACAGCGCCGAGCGGGTACCGATGATGATCGGCGCGCGACCGGCGCGGGCGGCCTCCCAGGCATCGAGGCGCTCGGCATCGCTGAGTCCCGAGTGCAGGGCGATCACCGGGACCCTAAAGCGACGGCGAAAGCGCGCCAGGGTCTGCGGGGTAAGGCCGATCTCCGGCACCAGCACCAGCGCCTGGCGGTTGCGCGCCACCACCGCCTCGATCAGTTGCAGGTAGACCTCGGTCTTGCCGCTGCCGGTGACGCCATGCAGCAGACAGGGATGATAGCGATCCAGCCCCTCGTGCAGCGCGGCCAGCGCCGTCGCCTGCTCGCGATTCAGGGTCAACGCGGGCTCGGCGAGCAGGCCGCCGTGGCTGGGCGCCGGCGCGGCGGTCAGCGGCTCCTCGTGGCAGTCGATCAGCCCCTTGTCGGCCAGCGCGCGCAGCTGGGCGCGGGTGAAGCCTTGGGCGCTGATCACCGAGCTGATGACCCCGCGCGGGTGCTGGCGCAGCAGCTCGACCAGCTCGACCTGGCGGCGGGCGCGGCCCAGCCGGGCCGGGTCGAGGTCCCGGCCGCTCGCGGTGAGCTGCCAGCGCTCGCGGGTGCGCGCCTCCAGCGGCCGGCCCTGACGCAGCAGCACCGGCATCGCCTGATGCAGGGTGTCGCCGAGCGAGTGCTGGTAGTAGCGCGCGGTGAAGCGGCACAGCCACAGCCAATCCTCGGGCAGCGGTTCGCTGTCCAGCCAGGCCGCCACCGGCTTCAACTGCGCGAGCGGAAAGTCGCTGGTGTCGCGACATTCGACGACCACGCCGACCACTTCGCGCTTGCCCAGCGGCACCCGCACCCGCAGCCCCGGCTGCCAGCCCCGCGAAGGCGCCGGCTGGCAGGGGCGATAATCGAATAGGCGGCGCAACGGGGTGGGCACGGCGACGCCCAGCACGCAGGGCGCCGGACTCTCGGGGGGGGTGGTTGACAATTGGCCTCCGCTGCTGGCTCTGCTATAATGCCCGGCCTTCCTGCTCCGGCCGTTGCTGGCGAGGCATGGAAGTCAACCGGTTACTCACAACCCGTGTGCGGTGCTCGACCGAACAGCGATACAGGATCGGGTGGCGGCACACCGCTTCATGAGGCTTCACGATGAAACAAGGTATCCATCCGGAATACAAGACGGTCACGGCAACCTGCTCGTGTGGTGCAACCCACTCGATCGGTACCACGGCCAGCGACGATTTCCATCTGGACGTCTGCTCCAACTGCCACCCGTTCTACACCGGCAAGCAGAAGCAGGCGACCACCGGCGGCCGCGTCGAGCGCTTCAACAAGCGTTTCGGTGCCGCAATCAAGCGTAACTGATCCACTCTATCGGCCGCCTCGGGCGGTCGTGGAAGGTCAGAAGAAAACGTCAAAGCCTCGAGCCAGCAAATGGCCCGGGGCTTTTTTGATGCCTGGTGTATGCCTGGCAGTGTCTGAGCCTCACCGACTGTACGTTTTAGTCCGAATTAATTGAACGTTCGATCAAAAATGAGCATGATGAAAAGCGAGACTTTCGATAACAATTTGCTATGCGAGGGAGCATTCATAATGCAGCCAACCTTGTTTCCGGCGGCCAACAGCCAATGCCGTGCGCGTCATCCTGCTACAGTCGGATTGGTATTGGGCCTTTTGGCGAGTTTACCACTGGCGGCGCAGGCCGATGTCAGCGTCACGCGCGGCGCGACTGATATTCCGGATGGTGAGGCCATCAACGCCCAGGACATCACCGTCGCCAACGATAAGCTAGCCTTCGCGTTGGCCGTCGAATCGCGGCCGCCTTGGGGCGTGCCGCGGGGCACCCTGGTCGACCTGGCGGCGGTGAAGGACGGCGAGATCGACCTCGACCGGGTCGCCTTCGCCGACTTTATTCCCAACAACTGGTCCGCCTGGCCCAACGATGGCAGGAAGGTCGAGGTCGTCGAGAAGTCACCTGAGCGCGCGGTGATCCGTGTCAGCCGCAACTTCGGCGAGGTGATGGTCACGACTACCTACACGCTGGAGGCCGGCAGCGACCGCGTGCATCTGGAAACCGTGCTCGACAATCAGGGCGAGGCGCCGCTGAAGGACATTCGTTCAGGCTTCACGCTATGGCCGGATACCGGCTACCTGTTCGGCGTACCCGGTCTGGGCGACGCCAAGGAAACCGAGGCCAGCGCTGCACTGACCGATCGCGTGGTGGCCTACGATCAGGACTGGGCTTTCGCTTTGCATGCGCCGTATTTCGACCGCATCAATTATCAGGGCAAGGACATGTACCTGGAGCACAGCCTGAAAGCCGGTGAATCGCGTAGTTTCGAGGGCTGGTTGCAGGTAGTACCGGAAGGCGACCTGGCACCGGTGGTGGCCAATGAGATCGAGCGCAAGAACCTCGCGAGCGGCGAGATTCACGGTCAACTGCGTAATGGCAGTGGCCAGGCACCGCACAACGGCCTGGTAGTGATCGAGAAGAACGGGGTGCCCTATGCCTGGACGCTGGCCGACGAGGGGACCTTCTCGATGAGACTGCCGGTGGGCGAGTATCAGGCGTACGCGACCGCGGAAGGCTTCGCTAATTCCAAGCCGGTCACGCTCAACATCACCGATGGCAGCGAGCGCAAGCTAACCTTCGATGGCATTCAGGGGCCCGGTACGCTTAGCCTGGATATCCGCAGCGAAACGGGCGACATGCCGCGCGATGCGCGACTGACTATCCTCAAGGGCCAGCAGCCACTGGTGGAGTTCCTCGGCAAGCAGACCTTCTTCACCGAGCTGGACCCGGCCGGGCATGCCGAGCTCAAGCTGGCCCCCGGCGAGTATCGCCTGGGCGTTAACGCTGGTGCCGGCTTCACGGCTCGGGAGGAAACGCTGGACGTCAGCCTCGAGACCGGGGAAGAGATCGACAAGACGGTCGAGATCGAGCGTCTCGTCGAGCCCAACGACACACACTGGTACGGCGCCGACCTGCACCACCATGCCAACGTGCTGGAAGGCACCACACCGCCGGATGTCGTAGTGCGTGCGCAATTGGCCACGGATCTTGACCTGACCTTCATCAGCGATCACGACTCCACCGCCAACCACGACACCTTCCGCAAGCTCTCGGCCGAGCGCGGTGTGCCGTTCATTCCTTCAATCGAGATTTCGCCTTCGTGGGGCCACATGAATCCGTTCCCCATCGAGATGAACGGTGAACTCAAGGTCGATCCCGGCACCGCCGATGTGCAGGACATCATCGCGGACGTGCGTCGCCTGGGCGCTGAGGTGATTCCCCTCAACCACCCATACAACGCCTACGGCTATCTGCAGAACCTAGGCGATGGCAAGGTGCCCGGCGGCTTTACGCCGCATTTCGACCTGCTCGAACTCAACGCTGAGGTGGACAATGCGCCCACGCTGAAAGCCGCGCAACGTCTGTGGGATCAAGGTGCGCGTGTGTATTTCACGGCAGGTACCGACACGCATGACGCCTGGAATGACCTCACTGGCCGCATCCGCATGATGGGCCACGTTCCCGGAGAGCTGACCCCACGCACCTTCGCCCGTGCTCTCAAGGACGGCCACGGTTACGCTACCCAGGGGCCGTTACTATTCCCCGAGAACCACATGTTCGGCGACAGTCTACGCTTGATCGAGGACGCCAAGGGCGAGTGGACGGTGAACACCACTGCCGTCAACGGCCTCAAGGAAGCGCGCCTGATCGGCCAGGGCGGTAAGGTGCTCGCCTCGCAATCGCTCGACGGCACTGACGCGACATTGACCTTCGAGATTCCCGGCGACGCCGAGGGCTGGGTCGCGTTGGAAGTCGACGATGCCGATGGCGATACCGCCTGGACGAACCCGCTGTGGCTCAAGCGTGTCAGCAAGGCCGATTATCTTGGCGAGAAAACCCAGAGCTGAATCGCCACACCGCCGGCGAGCGTAACGACCAGGGCCACGCCAAGCGCGTGGCCCTGTGCTTAGTGCAGTACCGCCAGCAGCACCGGCAGGTACAAAAACGACAGCAGCGTCGAGCAGAACACCAGTCCGGCGACGAATTCCGGCTCGCGCCGGGCACGCTGGGCGAACAGATAGTTGTAGACCGCCACCGGCATGCTCATCTGCAGCACCAGGACGCTTTGCGCCAGCGGCGGCAGGTCGAGCAGGTGACCCACTCCGTAGGCGATCGCCGCGGCGGCGGGAATCCGCAGCAGGCTGAACTTGAAGCCGGCGGCGATGCTCTTGACCTGGATGCTGGCCAGCGACACGCCGAGGGTGATCAGCATCAGCGGCACGCTGAAGCCCGAGATCAGATCCACGGTATTGGCCAGCCAGCGCGGCAGGGTGGTATCGGTGAGCAGCAGTCCGGTGGCGATCAGGATCGCATAAAAGGTGGGCGTGCGCGCCAGGGTACGCAGCGGACGGCCGCTGCGGCTGGCGAGCAGCGCGCCGAAGGTGAACTGGACCAGCGATACCGAGACCATCGAGGTGATGGCGTAGGCGAAGCCGGCGTTGCCGAAGGCATAGAGCGTCACCGGCAGGCCCATGTTGCCGGTGTTGGGGAACATCATCGGCGAGACGATGACCTTCCAGCTCTTGCCCAGCAGCCTGGCCATCAGCACGCTCGCCAGGCCCATCGCGGCGAGCACCAGCAGCGTGCCGAGCATCGTCCGGCCGAAACTCTGGGCGTCGATCTCGGCGTTGCCCAGCGCGGCCAGCACCAGCGCCGGGGTGCCGATGTTGAAGACCAGCTTGGTGACGAACTCGACCGGGTAGTCGTAGCCCAGGCGTATCCAGAAGTAACCCAGGCTGGCGCCGAAGAATACCGGCGCCATTACCGCGAAGAGTTCGGCGAGCATGCGAAGTCCTTGGTTGGGGATCGACGGGGCGTCTATTGTCGCCAGTCGTCACGCTGCGGTGCAATGTCGGCGCCGGAAACACAGTGTTGAGCAGCGCATCGCCCGGCATGTCGTAAACGCGCCGGCGGGTGACGCCGGCGAGCATCTTGCGCGGCGGACCCGCCGATACCATCGCGGTAACCGGTTGGTGTCGTGTCGCCCATTGCGAGCTGCGCCACCGCTCCACATGCAGGAGAGCCCCCATGCAACGCTATTCCGGCTTCGGCCTGGTCAAGCACGCGTTCAGCCATCACGAGCACTGGCAGCGCCAGTGGCGCAACCCCACGCCCAAGGCCGAATACGACGTGATCATCGTCGGCGGCGGCGGCCACGGCCTGGCGACCGCCTATTACCTGGCCAAGGAGCACGGCATCACCAACGTCGCGGTGATCGAGAAGGGCTGGCTGGGCGGCGGCAACACCGCGCGCAACACCACCATCGTGCGTTCCAACTATCTGTGGGACGAGTCGGCGGCGCTCTACGAGCATTCGATGAAGCTCTGGGAGGGGCTTTCGCAGGATCTCAACTACAACGTGATGTTCTCGCAACGCGGCGTGTTGAACCTCGGTCACACCCTGCAGGACATGCGCGACATACAGCGCCGGGTCAACGCCAACCGCCTTAACGGCATCGACAGCGAGGCGCTCGATGCCAGTCAGGTGCAGGAGATCGTGCCGATCCTCGACTGCTCCAAGCGTGCGCGCTACCCGGTGATGGGCGCCTCGTGGCAGCCGCGCGCCGGCGTGGCGCGCCACGATGCGGTGGCCTGGGGCTACGCCCGCGGCGCCGACAGCCGCGGCGTCGACCTGTTGCAGAACACCGAAGTCACCGGCTTCAAGATCGTCGACGGCCGAGTGGTCGGTGTGCATACCAACCGCGGCGATATCGGCGCCAAGAGCGTGGGCTGCGTGGCCGCCGGCAACTCCGGGGTGCTGGCGAAGATGGCCGGCTTCAAGCTGCCGCTGGAATCGCACCCCCTGCAGGCCCTGGTTTCCGAACCGTTGAAGCCGATCCTCGACACCGTGGTGATGTCCAATCACGTCCACGGCTACATCAGCCAGTCCGACAAGGGCGATTTGGTGATCGGCGCCGGCATCGACGGCTACAACGGCTACGGCCAGCGCGGCAGCTACGCCACCGTCGAGCACACCCTGCAGGCGATCGTCGAGATGTTCCCGATCTTCTCGCGGGTACGCATGAATCGTCAGTGGGGCGGCATCGTCGATACCTGTCCGGACGCCTGCCCGATCCTCTCGAAGACACCGATCAAGGGACTGTACTTCAACTGCGGCTGGGGCACCGGCGGCTTCAAGGCCACCCCCGGCTCGGGCAACGTGTTCGCCTGGACGCTGGCCAAGGGGCAGGCCCATCCGCTGGCCGCGCCGTTCTCGATCGATCGGTTCCGGAGCGGTGCTCTTATCGATGAGCATGGCGCCGCGGGCGTGGCGCACTAAGGGAGACCATCATGTTCCATATCTACTGCCCTTACTGCGAAGAATATCGCGAAGAGGAAGAATTCCATCCCAAGGGCCAGGCGCACATCGCCCGCCCGGCGGACCCGGACGCCTGCTCCGATGCCGAGTGGGGCGACTACCTGTTCTTTCGCGACAACCCGCGGGGCATTCATCACGAGCTATGGGTGCACGCGGTGGGCTGTCGCAAGTTCTTCAACATCACCCGGCATACGGTGAGCTACGCCATCCTCGAGACCTACCGGATGGGCGAGCCGCCGACGATCACCGCCGAGAGCCTGGCCCGCGACGCCAAGGCGGCGGGCGTGCAGGTCGCCGACGGCGGCCAGCAGACCGTTGGCGCCAGTGACGCCGCCGCGCCCGCGGCCGTTGATGATGACAATAGCGCCGCAAACAAGGGAGTCCGGGCATGAACCAGCCATCGAGTGCCACGCAGCAGCCCAACCGGCTGGCGGAGGGCGGCCGCATCGATCGCGGCAGGCCGCTCGCGTTCACCTTCAACGGCACGCGTTACAGCGGTTACGCCGGCGATACCCTGGCCTCGGCGCTGCTCGCCAACGGCGTCGACGTGGTCAACCGCAGCTTCAAGTACTCGCGGCCGCGCGGGATCGTCGCCGCCGGCGCCGAGGAACCCAACGCGGTGGTCCAGTTGGGTGCCGACGAGGCGACCCAGGTGCCCAACGTGCGTGCCACCCAGCAGGCGCTGTACGACGGTCTGGTCGCACGCAGCACCAACGGCTGGCCCAACGTGCAGCGCGACCTGATGGGCACCATCGGCAAGCTGGGCGGGCAGTTCATGCCGCCGGGCTTCTACTACAAGACCTTCATGGCCCCGGCCTCGCTGTGGATGACCTACGAAAAATACATCCGCAAGTCCGCCGGGCTGGGGCGCAGCCCGGGCGAGCCCGATCCCGACAGCTACGATCACATGAACCACCACTGCGACGTGCTGGTGATCGGCGCCGGCCCGGCCGGGCTCGCCGCGGCGCTCTCGGCCGCGCGCAGCGGCGCGCGGGTGATCGTCTGCGACGAGCAGGAAGAGCTGGGCGGTTCGCTGCTGGAAAGCCGCGAGACCCTCGACGAGGCCCCGGCGATGGCCTGGGTCGAGGCGACGCTTGCCGAACTCGAGGCGCTGGGCGAGTCGCAGGGCAATGTCACCCTGCTGCCCCGCACCACCGCCAACGGCTATCACGATCACAACTTCGTCACCCTGCACGAGCGGCGCACCGAGCACCTCGCCGACAGCGCGCCGCGCCTCGAGGGCCGCCGCCAGACGCGCTCGCGGCTGCACCGCGTGCGCGCCGGACGGGTCGTGCTGGCCAGCGGCGCCCACGAGCGGCCGCTGGTCTACGCCGGCAACGACGTGCCGGGCAACCTGCTGGCCGGGGCGGTGTCGAGCTACATCCGTCGTTACGGCGTGGTGCCGGGGAGCAAGCTGGTGCTCTCCACCAGCAACGATCATGGCTACCGCGCGGCGCTGGATTGGTTCGACGCCGGTCGCGAGGTGGTGGCGATCGTCGACGCCCGCGCCAATCCTGAGGGCGAGCTCGTCGAGCGGGCGCGGGCCGCGGGGTTGAAAATCATCGCCGGCAGCGCGGTGATCGAAGCCAAGGGAGCGAATCGCGTCAGCGCCGCGCGGGTGGCGCCGATCGACGTCGACGGCTTCCGGGTGATCGGCGAGATCAAGGAACTGACCTGCGACACCATCGCCAGCTCCGGCGGCTACAGCCCGGTAGTGCATCTCTCGTCGCACACCGGCGCGCGGCCGAGCTGGGACGAGACGATCCTGGGGTTCGTGCCCGGCGACGTGCCGGGAATGACGCCGGCTGGCGCCGCGCGCGGTATCTACGCGCTCGGCGAAGTGCTTGCCGATGGCCTCGCCGCCGGTCAGCGCGCCGCCGAGGCCTGCGGCTTCACGGCGGCCACGCTGGCCACGCCGCGCGTCGCGGCGATTCGCGAGGGCGCGGCCTGTGCGCTCTACCAGGTGCCTCACGAGAAACCCACGCTGCGCGCGCCCAAGCAGTTCGTCGACCTGCAGAACGACGTCACCGCGGCGGGCATCGAGCTCGCCACCCGCGAGGGCTTCGAGTCGATCGAGCACGTCAAGCGCTACACCGCGATGGGCTTCGGCACCGACCAGGGCAAGCTCGGCAACATCAATGGCATGGCGATCGCCGCGCGCTGCCTGGGACAGACGATTCCCCAGACCGGCACCACGGTGTTCCGCCCCAACTACACGCCGGTGACCTTCGGCGCGATCGTCGGCCGCCATTGCGGTGCGCTGTTCGATCCCGAGCGCTACACCGCGCTACACCAGTGGCACGTCGAGCACGGCGCCGAGTTCGAGGACGTCGGCCAGTGGAAGCGCCCTTGGTACTTCCCCCGGACCGTCAACGGCAAGAAGGAAAGCATGCACGACGCGGTGGCCCGCGAGTGCCTGGCGGTGCGCGAGGGGGTGGGAATCCTCGATGCCTCGACGCTGGGCAAGATCGACATCCAGGGCCCCGACGCTCGTGAGTTCCTGGGCCGGATCTACACCAACAAGTGGGCCAAGCTGGCTCCGGGGCGTGTCCGCTACGGCCTGATGTGCAAGGACGACGGCATGCTGATGGACGACGGCACCACCAGCTGCCTGGGTGACAACCACTTCCTGATGACCACCACCACCGGCGGCGCCGCGGGCGTGCTGGAGTGGCTCGAGCTCTGGCACCAGACCGAATGGCCGGAACTCCAGGTCTACTTCGACTCGGTGACCGACCACTGGGCGACGATGACCGTGACCGGCCCCGAGGCGCGCAACCTGCTGGCCGAGATCACCGACATCGATCTCGACCGCGAGCAGTTCAAGTTCATGGACTGGCGCGAGGGCACCGTGGCCGGTGTGCCGGCGCGGGTATTTCGCATCTCATTCACCGGCGAGCTGTCCTACGAGATCAATGTCCAGGCCAACTACGCCATGCACGTCTGGAAGACCCTGTTCGCCCACGGCGAGAAGTACGACCTGACGCCCTACGGCACCGAGACCATGCATGTGCTGCGTGCCGAGAAGGGGCTGATCATCGTCGGCCAGGACACCGACGGTTCGGTGACCCCGGAGGATCTGGGCATGCAGTGGGCGATCGGCTACGACAAGCCGTTCCCGTGGATCGGCAAGCGCGCGCTGAGCCGCTCCGACACCCGGCGCGGCGATCGCAAGCAACTGGTCGGCCTGCGCCCGCACGACCCCAGGGTGGTGCTCGAGGAGGGCGCGCAGATCGTCCTCGATCCCGAGCAGGCGATCCCCATGCGCATGGTCGGTCACGTCACCTCCAGCTACTACAGCCCGGTACTCGACAGCGGCTTCGCCCTGGCGGTGGTCAAGGGCGGCCACCAGCGGATAGGCGAGACCGTCTACCTGCCAATGGTCGACGGCAAGGTCCATGCCGCCGAGATCGTCAGCACCGTGTTCGTTGATCCCAAGGGAGAGCGCCAGAATGTCTGATGTGCGTCAATTCGATAGCCGGCCGACCGCCGAAGTCGAGGCCGAATCGCCGCTGGCCTTCTCGCGGTCGAGCTTGCCGGTACCGACAGCCCACGCACCGGGCGTGACGCTGCGCGAGCGGGCCTTCCTCGGCCATCTTATCCTGCGCGGCGGGGCGATCGTGCTCGACGAGGCGGTGCGCGAGGTGCTCGGCCTTGGCCTGCCGGCGCGTCCCGGGGCGCTGACGGTCGACGATCGCGGCGAGCGCTCGATCCAGTGGCTGTCGCCGGACGAGTGGCTGGTCATCGTCCCCGACGGCGAAGCTTTCTCGCTGGAGAAGCGCCTGCGCGATGCCCTGGGCGATGCCCACTTCGCTATCGTCGACGCCAGCGGCGGACAGACCGTCATCGAGCTCAGCGGGCCGTGTGCCCGCGAGGCGCTGATGAAATCCACTCCCTATGACGTGCATCCGCAGCACTTCCCGGTCGGCAAAGGCGTGACCACGGTTTTCGCCAAGGCCACGGTGATTCTGCGCCGGCCCTTTGACGACCGTTGGGAACTGGTGGTGCGGCGCAGTTTCGCCGATTACTGCTATCGCTGGTTGCTCGACGCCGCCGAGGAGTACGGCGTGACGGTCGAGTCGTGAGCGCTGGGAGCTGGGAATGAAACGCTTTTCCGGGTCGGGTTCGCCCGGCCTTCGTCTCGAGAGGTCGCCATGAGCCGCACCCCCGATACCTGGATCATCGCTGCCCAGTGCCCCAGCCGGCTGGGCACGGTGGACGTGGTCACGCGCTTTCTCAAGGAGCGGCGCTGCTACATCACCGAGATCCACTCCTTCGACGAGCGCCTGAGTGGGCGCTTCTTCATTCGCGCCGAGTTTCGCCCCGAGGAACCGGACTTCGACGCGCAGGCCTTCGACGAGGCTTTCGCGCCGCGAGCCGCCGAGTTCGACATGGACTACGAGCTCACCGCACCGGGTACCCGCCCGCGCACGGTGATCCTGGTCTCCAAGGCCGATCATTGCCTCAACGACCTGCTTTATCGCTACCGCATCGGCCAGTTGCCCATCGACATCCGCGCGGTGGTTTCCAATCATCCCGATCTCGAGCCGCTGGCGGCCTGGCATGAGCTGCCGTACCACCACTTTCCGATCACCCCCGAGACCAAGCCCCAGCAGGAGGCGCAGATTCGCCGGGTGATCGAGGATACCGGCGCCGAGCTGGTGATCCT
Organism: Halomonas sp. HP20-15; assembly: GCF_033446685.1. NCBI lineage: Bacteria > Pseudomonadati > Pseudomonadota > Gammaproteobacteria > Oceanospirillales > Halomonadaceae > Halomonas > Halomonas sp. HP20-15. The sequence goes on from NZ_JAWQLY010000003.1 coordinate 165,018, forward strand.
GGCGCGCTACATGCAGGTGCTCTCGCCGGCGATGTGCGAATTGCTGAGCGGTCGGGCGATCAATATCCACCATTCGCTGCTGCCCGGCTTCAAGGGCGCCAAGCCCTACCACCAGGCCTACGCGATGGGCGTCAAGCTGGTCGGCGCCACCGCCCACTACATCAACAACGACCTCGACGAGGGGCCGATCATCACCCAGGGCGTCGAGCCGGTCGATCACACCCACTATCCCGAGGACCTGGTCGCCAAGGGGCGCGACATCGAGTGCCTGACCCTGGCCCGGGCGATCGGCTATCACATCGAACGGCGGGTGTTCCTGCATGGCGGCAGCACGGTGGTGTTCGCTCGCTAGCAGCGCCGCTAGACGCCGCTCAGCGCGCGCAACCGGGCCAGTGCCTCTTCGCCCAGCCGAATGGTCAGCGTCTCGGCGTCTAGCTCTCGGGCCAGCGCCGCGGCCTGGCCGGCCCACAGCGACGAGAAGTCACCACTGCCTCGCGCCTCGAAGGCCTGCTTGAGCGGAGCCAGGGCGCCGCCGGCGCTCGGGAAGGGTGGCGCGAGCGGCGACAACGGCCCGAGCTCGCCGACCACGCGATTGACCAGCCCGCGCGCCGGACGTCCCGAGAACAGGTTGGTGATCACGGTGTTGTCGTCGCGCGCATTTTGCAGCGCGGCGCGATGGATATCGCCGATCAGGCTCTCGGGCGTGGCCAGATAGACGGTGCCGAGTTGCACGCCGCAGGCACCGAGGGCGAAGGCGGCGGCGATGCCGCGGGCGTCGCCGATCCCACCGGCGGCGATCACCGGCAGCCTCACCGCGTCGACCAGTTGCGGCACCAGCGCCAGGGTGCCGGGCTGGCGGTCGACGTCAGCGCTCAGGAAGATGCCGCGATGACCGCCCGCTTCGGCGCCCTGGGCGATGACCATGTCCACCCCATGAGTCTCCAGCCAGCGACCCTCGGCGACGGTGGTGGCGCTGGCCAGCACCGTGCAGCCGGCGGCCTTGACCCGCTCGAGCAGGCCGGCCTCGGGCAGTCCGAAATGAAAGCTCACCACCTCGGGACGCAGCCGTTCGACGAGTGCGCAGTGCGCCTCGCCGAACGGCTCACGCTGGGCGGCGGGCGCCTGCTGGTCGGGATCGAGTCCGGTCTCGCGGTAGTAGGGAGCCAGCGCCTCGCGCCATTTGCGCTGCGCCTCTGGCGCGGGCGGCGACGGCGTGTGACAGAAGAAGTTGAGGTTCAGCGGCCCGCGGCTGGCCTCGCGAAAGCGCGCGACCTGCTGCTCGATGGCCTCGACGCTCGACATCGCGCAGGGGATCGAGCCCAGCCCGCCGGCGCGGCTCACGGCGATCGCCAGGCGGGCGTCGTTGGCACCGGCCATCGGCGCCTGGATGAGCGGCAAGCTTAAACCGAGCCGTTCGGTGAGTTCATGCCTGGGCCAGGTGGGGGCCATATGCGGGTACTCCTTGTCCGGGGATTATCGAGCGGATGGATTGTGGTGATTCTAGTCGCTCGAGCGGCACAGGAGCATCACGGGCGAACGAGGGCTGGCGTCGTGCCCGGGTAGCGGCCGCTGCGGCGGTTCTCGACCAGCACCTCGAGAATCGCATTGGCTTCCCGCATGACCGGCGAGGCCGGCTCGCCGCGGCGGCGACTGCAGATGATCGGCGTGGTGATGTGCTTCTCGGCGAGAGGCACGTAGACGATGTTGTCGCGCCTGAGCCGGCCGACCTGCTCGGGCACCAGCGTTATGCCCAGATCCGAGGCCACCAGGCCGAGCGCCGTCTGCAGTTCGTTGGCTTCCTGGGCCACGCTGACCTTGAGCCCGCGGCGCCGGAACAGGCCCAGCATGACGTCGGCGAGGCTCGGCCTGGGCGAGGCCGGAAACAGGATCAGCGGGTACTGGGCCAGCTCGGCCAGGGTCGGCTGGGTGTTTTCCAGCGGGTGCCCGGCCGGCAGCGCGGCAATGATCGGCTCCTCGAACAGGATCTCCTGCTCCACGTCGGGGTCGTCGATCTGCAGGCGGCCGAAGCCGATGTCGATGCGCCCGGCCTTGAGCGCCTGGATCTGCTGCACCGTGGTCAGCTCGACCAGCGCCAGCTCGACGTTATCCTTTTGTCGCAAACCGCGCACCAGCAGCGGCAACTGGCCGTAGAACAGCGAAGGCACGAAACCTATCCCGAACATCAACAATTTACTGCGATCGATGTGGCGGGTGGCGGTGATGGTGGTGTCGAGCTTCTCCAGTACCTGCAGGGTATGCTCATAGAAGAACTGGCCCGCCGTGGTCAGGGTCAGTCCCCGCCGGCTCCGCTCGAACAGCCTGACGCCGACTTCTTCCTCCAATTGCTTGATCTGCCTGGTCAATGGCGGCTGAGCCATGTTCAGCCGACGGGCCGCGCGGGTCAGGTTGAGCTCGTCGGCCACGACGCAGAAGTAGCGAAGGTGACGCAGTTCCATGATACCTCCTGGGTATGGAAGCGCACTCAAACGATATTGGTTTCACTCCCGGGGCGCAATCAAACTGCCTTCAATCCTGCACAGGGCGCAATTCGGGAGCCACGCATGTCCGCCGTGATCGACACCATCGAAACCCATCTGGTCGACCTGCCGACCATTCGGCCGCACAAGCTGTCGATGACCACCATGGCCTGCCAGACCCTGGTCATCGTGCGCATGCGCCATTCCGATGGCCTCGAAGGACTGGGCGAGGGCACCACCATCGGTGGCTTGAGCTACGGACCGGAGAGCCCGGAAAGCATCAAGCGCAACATCGACACCTACCTGGCGCCGCTGCTCATCGGGCAGCCGTCGGCCAACCTCAACGCCTTGCGGGCGCGCATGCAGCGTCACGTGCGCGGCAATGCCATCGCCAAGTCGGCACTGGAAACCGCGCTGCTCGACGCCCAGGGCAAGCGCCTGGGACTGAGCGTCTCGGACCTGCTGGGCGGGGCCCGTCACGCTCACCTGCCGGTGCTGTGGACGCTGGCCAGCGGCGATACCCGCAAGGATATCGACGAAGCCTTCCAGCGTCTCGACGACCGTCGCCACTGCGACTTCAAGCTCAAGATCGGCGCCAACGCCGTCGACGACGACGTGCGTCACGTGGCGGCCATCAAGGCGGCCTTGGGCGACCGGGCCAGCGTGCGCGTCGACGTCAACCAGGCCTGGGACGAGGCCACGGCGGTCCGTGGCATCGCCGCATTGCAAGAGGCGGGCATCGAGCTGATCGAACAGGCCATTCCGGCGCGTGAGTTCGCCGGCCTGGTGCGCCTGGCGCAGCGTTTCCAGGTGCCGATGCTCGCCGACGAAGCGATCCAGGACGCCCGCGACGGCTACGCCCTGGCCGCCGCCGGCTTCAGCGGCGCCTATGCGCTGAAGATCGCCAAGTCCGCCGGCCCCTGCGGGGCGCTCGAACTGGCCCATGTCGCCCAAGCGGCGGGGATCGGCCTGTACGGCGGCACCATGCTCGAGGGCACCCTCGGCACGGCGGCCTCGCTGCATGCCTGGGCGACCCTCGACACCCTGGCCTGGGGCACCGAGATGTTCGGGCCGCTGCTGCTCAAGGACGACATCGTCAGCGAGCCGCTGCGCTATCACGAGTTCGGGGTCGAGTTGCCCAGGGGTCCGGGGCTGGGCGTCACCCTCGATGAAGACAAGCTGGGCTATTACCGCCGCAACGACGGCTGAGGCCCGAACACCTCGTCAGAGGCCATCCATCACGGGAGACCGATCATGCTGTTCCACGTCGAAATGACCGTCAAGCTGCCCCCCGACATGCCCACCGGGCGTGCCGCCGACATCAAGGCGACCGAGAAGGCCTACGCCCAGCAATTGCAGCAACAGGGCAAGTGGCGCCACCTGTGGCGGGTCGCCGGCAGCTACGCCAATGTCAGCGTCTTCGATGTCGAGGACAACGCCGAACTCCAGGAGATCATCAGCAACCTGCCGCTGTTCCCCTACATGGAGATCCGCGTCAGGCCGCTGTGTCGGCATCCGTCGTCCGTGCGCGACGACGATAGCTGAGCAGCCAACCCTGGCTGAGCCTAACCACGCCGACTCATCACCACCAATGACTACAACAAGTGAGGTAACGACCATGACCGTCAAGATCTACGATACCCGCGAAGTCCAGGAATTCCTCAACCTGGTCAGTGGCTTCGAGCAGACCGGTGGCGACACGCGCGCCAAGCAGATCATGCATCGCCTGCTGTCCGACGTGTACCAGCTGATCGATGACTTCGACATCACGCCCGAGGAGTTCTGGTCCACCGTCAGCCTGCTCAATCGACTGGGCGAGACCGGTCAGTTCGGCCTGCTGGCGCCGGGGCTGGGCTTCGACCACTACCTGGACATGCGCATGGACGCGGCCGACGAACAGGCCGGCCTGAGCGGCGGTACGCCGCGTACCATCGAAGGCCCGCTGTACGTTGCCGGCGCTCCCGTCAGCGAGGGTGAGGTGCGCATGGACGACGGCAGCGACCCGGACGCCGAGGTGATGTGGTTGACCGGTCAGGTACGCGACACCGACGGCAAGCCGGTTCCTGGCGCCCAGGTCGAGATCTGGCACGCCGACTCCAGGGGCAACTACTCGTTCTTCGATCCGTCGCAGTCGGATTACAACCTGCGCCGGACCATCCTGACCGATGCCGAGGGACGCTACCGCGCGCGCAGCATCATTCCCTCCGGTTACGGCGTGCCGCCGGAGAGTCCCACCGACCAGGTGCTCTCGGCCCTGGGCCGGCATGGCCAGCGCCCGGCGCATATCCATTACTTCATTTCGGCGCCCGGTCACAAGCACCTGACCACCCAGATCAACCTGGCCGGCGATCCCTACACCTTCGACGACTTCGCCTTCGCCACGCGCGAGGAACTGGTGGTCGAGGGCACGCGCATCGAGGACCCGGCCGAGGCGGCAGAACGCGGCTTGGAGAGTCCGTTCACCGAAGTGATCTTCGACGTCGAGCTGGCCAGGACCACCGATCCCGAGCTGCAAGGCCGCCACAAACGCCCGCGTGCCCTCGAGGATACGTTCGAGTCGAGCGAGCGGTCGACGGCCGAGACCGAGGCCTGATCCCGGCACATCCCTGACGAATGCCTGATCACCGCTGACTTCCCGTCGCCCAGGCGATGGGTTGGGTAACCCTGGCCCGGTGCCGGGGTCACCCCGGGGAGGCAGCGGTCACAAGACACTACGAGGAGCATGATCATGACCACTCAGCTTGATCGTCTCGAGCAGCGGGTTCGCAGCGCGGTCGTCGACGATCCCGACAACGGCATCTTCCGCTGTCACCGCAGCATGTTCACCGACCCGGCCTTCTTCGAGCTGGAAATGAAGTACATCTTCGAAGGCAACTGGCTGTTCCTGGCCCACGAGAGCCAGATTCCCGAGCCGGGCGACTACATGACCGTGACCCTGGGGCGCCAGCCGGTGATCGTCACCCGCGACAAGCAGGGCGAGCTGCACGCGCTGATCAACGCCTGCGCCCACCGCGGTGCCACGCTGTGCCGCAAGAAACGCGGCAACAAGGGCACCTTCACCTGCCCGTTCCACGGCTGGACGTTCAAGAACGACGGCAAGCTGCTCAAGGCCAAGAACGAGAAGACCGGCGCCTACCCGAAGGGCTTCAAGCAGGACGGCTCGTACGATCTCAAGCGCATCGCGCGGTTCGAGAACTACCGCGGCTTCCTGTTCGGCAGCCTGAGCGCGGATGTCCAGCCCCTCACCGAGCATCTGGGCGAGACCACCAAGATCATCGACAACATCGTCGACCAGGCGCCGGACGGCCTCGAGATCCTGCGCGGTACCTCCTCGTACACCTTCAACGGCAACTGGAAGCTGGGGGCCGAGAACGGCGCCGACGGCTACCACGTCAGCACCGTGCACTGGAATTACTCCTCGACCATGGACCGTCGCAACTACGACGCCGGCGGCACCAAGGCGGTGGACGCCAACGGCTGGTCGAAGAGCCTGGGCGGTTTCTACTCCTATGAAAACGGCCACATGATGCTGTGGACGCGTCTGCTCAACCCCGAGGTACGCCCGGTCTACAACCAGAAGGACCGAATCGAGGCCGAGTTCGGCGAAGCGCGGGCCGACTCCATCGTCAATCAGACCCGCAATCTCTGCCTGTATCCCAACGTCTACCTGATGGACCAGTTCTCCACGCAGATCCGCGTCATCCGCCCGCTGGCCGTCGACAAGAGCGAAGTCACCATCTACTGCTTCGCGCCCAAGGGCGAGTCCGCCGAGGATCGGGCGCTGCGTATCCGCCAGTACGAGGACTTCTTTAACGTCAGCGGCATGGGCACACCCGACGACCTGGAGGAGTTCCGGGCCTGCCAGAACGGCTACGCCGGACTGGATGCCGAGTGGAACGACTTGAGCCGCGGCGCCACGCAGTGGATCGAGGGCGCCGACGACAACGCCAAGGCCATCGACATGAAGCCGCGGCTCAGCGGCGCGTCGCCCGAGGACGAGGGCCTGTACGTGATGCATCACAAGCACTGGGTCGAGGAGATGCTGCGCGCCATCGACAAGCAGCGCAGCCAGTTCATTCCCGCCACGCCCGTAGCAACGAGCGCTTCGTAAGAGAGGGCATCGCCATGAGCATGAATTTTCTGGACATCCAGGCCTTCGTCCATCGCGAGGCGCGGCTGCTCGACGACCGCGAATGGGACGAGTGGCTGACCTGCTACAGCAAGGACGCGGTGTTCTGGATGCCGGCCTGGGACGACGACGACCGGCTGACCGAGGATCCGCAGAGCGAGATCTCGCTGATCTACTACTCCAACCGCGAGGGGCTGGAGGATCGCGTCTACCGCATCAAGACCGAACGCTCCGGGGCGACCAGCATTCCCGAACCGCGCACCACCCACCAGATCTCCAACCTGGAGGTGTTGAGCCAGGACGGCGACAAGGTCGAGCTGCGCTTCAACTGGCACACCCTGAGCCACCGCTACCAGCAGACCAACGCCTACTTCGGCACGTCCTTCTACACCCTGGACGTGTCCGGGGACGCGCCACTGATCGCTTACAAGAAGGTGGTGCTGAACAACGACTATATCCACCAGGTCATCGACGTCTATCACGTCTGAGCGCCGCCCGGGTGGGAGGAGAACGATCATGAGCTACACCATTGCACTCAACTTCGAGGACGGCGTGTCCCGCTTCATCACCTGCAAGTCGGGGGAAACGGTGCTCGACGCCGCCTATCGCCAGAAGATCAACCTGCCGATGGACTGCTCCGACGGCGTATGCGGTACCTGCAAGGGGCATTGCGACCAGGGTGCCTTCGACATGGGCGACGATTATCTGGAGGAGGCGCTTTCCGAGCAGGAGGAGGCCGAGGGCAAGGTGCTGACCTGCCAGATGGTGCCGAGCTCCGATTGCATCATCCAGGTGCCGGTGGCCTCGACGCTGTGCAAGACCCAGGTCGGTGAATTGACCGGTCAGGTGGCCCGGGTCGATCCGCTCTCCGAGGACAGCATCGAACTGATCGTGGACCTGGACGACGAGGCCGAACTGACGTTCCTGCCCGGCCAGTACATCAACATCCAGGTGCCGGGCAGCGACGAGACGCGCTCCTACTCGTTCAGTTCGCGCCCGGGCGACAAGCGGGCGTCGTTTCTGATCCGCAACGTGGCCGAGGGCCTGATGAGCGGCTACCTGACCGGCACGGCCACGCCCGGCGATAGCCTGACCATGACCGGGCCGCTGGGCAGCTTCTACCTGCGCGAGGTCAAGCGGCCGCTGCTGATGCTGGCCGGCGGCACCGGCCTGGCGCCGTTTTTGTCGATGCTCGAGCTGCTGAGCGAGAAGGGCTGCGACCAACCGATCCACATGATCTACGGCGTCAGCCGCGACGATCACCTGGTCAAGCGCGACGAGCTCGACGCCTACGCCGGGCGACTGCCCAACTTCAGCTACACCACCGTGGTCGCCGACGAGGCAAGCGAGCACCCGCGCAAGGGCTACGTGACCCATCACATGGAGGCCGACACGCTGCACGACGGCGACGTTGACGTCTACCTGTGCGGACCGCCGCCGATGGTCGATGCCGTGCTCAAGCATTTCCGCGAGCAGGACATTGCGCCGGCCAGCTTTCACTACGAGAAGTTCGCTCCCAGCCTGACGCCCGCCAGCGAGGAGGTCGCATGAGTGCCGCACGCTTCGATGGCAAGGTCATGGTCGTCACCGGGGCCGCCCAGGGCATCGGGCGGCGGGTCGCCGAGCGGGCCGCCGCGGAGGGCGGCCGGCTGGTGCTGGTTGATCGCGCCGACGTCGTGCATGAGATCGTGGCGGGCATCGTCGAACGAGGGGGCGAGGCGATTGCCGTCCAGGCCGATCTCGAAACCTGGCAAGGCGCCGAGAGCGCCATGCGCCAGGCCCGCGAGCGCTTCGGCCGGATCGACGTGCTGATCAACAACGTCGGCGGTGCGATCAACTTCAAGCCGTTCGTCGAGTTCAGCGAGGCCGAGATCGCCGCCGAGATCACCCGCTCGCTGATGCCGACGCTGTGGTGCTGCCGGGCGGCGTTGCCGGCGATGGTCGAGCAGGGCAGCGGCGTCATCGTCAACGTCTCCTCGGCGGCCACGCGGGGCATCCACCGGATTCCCTATTCGGCGGCCAAGGGCGGCATCAACGCCATGACCGCGTCGCTGGCCTTCGAGTACGCCGAATCCGGTATCCGCGTCGTCGCCACCGCGCCGGGAGGAACCGAAGCACCGCCACGGCGTATCTCGCGCGGCACCCCGGAAGCGCGCACCGAGCAGGAGCGGGCCTGGTTCCAGGCGCACATCGACCAGACCAAGGCGAGCAGCCTGATGCACCGCTACGCCACCCTCGATGAGCAGGCCGCGCCGATCCTGTTTCTGGCCTCGGATGATGCCAGCTACATCACCGGCAGCGTGGTGCCGGTGGCGGGCGGCGATCAGGGCTGAGCGGCGCGGGTTCGCTCCCATCAATCGCACCTTCGATTCCAATGACAATAAGCCTCCCTGGAGGACGCCATGAAACACATCGAGAAAGGGGTCGGTTTCAAGAACCTGCCCCGCGACTTCATCCGCGACATGTCGGTCGACAATGTCACCGCCGGCCTGGTGGCGGGGATCTTCGGCCTCAGCGCCGGAGTGATCCACATCAGCGCGGGCACCGCCGCCGGACTCGATCCGGCATTCATCATGCTCTGGGTGATCGCCTATTTCGTGATCAACGGCGTGTTCGGCCTGCTGGTGCCGTCCTACTACCGCTTGCCGCTGCCCATGGCCAATTCGATCCCCGGGGCTTTGCTGTTCGCCGCCGTGATTCCCCAGGTGGGGCTGGCGCCGGCGCTGGGTGCGACGCTGATCGCCGGCGCGATCTCGCTGGTCGCCGGGCTGGGCGGGGTGATGTCCACGGTGATGCGCCTGATCCCGATGCCCATCGTCATGGGGATGGTCGCCGGCATCTTGCTGAGCTTCGGTACCAAGATGGTCACGCCGCTGGAGAGCGCCATGCTGCCCGCCGCGATCATGATCCTGACGTTCTTCGTGTCCTCGCGGCTGTTGCGCCGTGTCCCGCCGCTGATCGTCTCGATGGCGGCCGGGATCGCTTATCTGGTCGCGACCGGGGTGGACCTCTCGGGCCTCGAGTTCTCCGTGACCTTCCCGCAATTCGTGATGCCCGAGTTCACCATGGCCGCCTTCCTGGCCTACGGCCTGCCCCTGGCGCTGATCCTGGTGGGCATGGAAACCCCGGCGGGCGTGGGGCTGGTGAAGGGCATGGGCTACCGGGAAGTGCCGGCCAACGGAATCACCGCGGTGAACGGCTTCGCCACCATGATCTCGGCCTTCTTCAACCTGCACAGCACCTGCATCGCCGCGCCGATGACCGGCATCTGTTCGTCGCCGGAGGCCGGCGACGCAGACCGGCGCTGGGTGGCGGCGGTGATCGTGGGCGCGATCTTCGTGCTGTGCGGCCCGTTCTACGGTTACTTCTTCAGCCTGATCGAGACCATGCCGGGCTACTTCATCGCCATCATCGCCGGGCTGGCGTTGATGCGGGTGCTGACTTCGGCGCTGTCGATGGCCTTCGCCGGACACAAGCACGTGATGGGCGCGCTGTTCGCCTTCCTCATCGCGACCTCGGGAATCCAGCTCTGGGGCATCGGCGCCTCGTTCTGGGCCCTGGTGCTCGGGGTGCTGGTGTCGCTGATCTTCGAGACCCGAGACTTCGGGTTCATCAAGCGAATCGCCCACGAACCGGCCTGAGCGCAGCGGCGGCCGATGACCTAGGGATGCACCTCATCCTCCCTTCGCCCGCGCCGGTCGCGGGCGCTTTTTCGTTGGCGACGCCACCTGGCGTGCCCCTGACAGCAAGGAGTCGCGACGATGTTCAAGGATCTGTCGCTTTCCGCCGTCACGGCCGGGTTCCTGGCCGTGATGATCTCCTACTCCGGCCCGCTGGCGATCTTCTTCCAGGCCGCTCACAGCGCCGAGGTTTCCCCGGCGATGATGACCTCCTGGGTGTGGGCCATCTCGATGGGCGCCGCGGTCTCGGGCATCGTCCTGAGCGCGTGGCTGAGGGCGCCGGTGATCACCGCCTGGTCGGCGCCCGGCACCGCGCTGCTGGTCACGCTGTTCCCCGGATTGTCGCTGAACGAGGCGGTCGGCGCCTATCTCGTCGCGGCGCTGGCGATCCTGCTGATCGGCATCACCGGGACCTTCGACCGCCTGGTGGCGATGATTCCCAAGGGCATCGCCGCGGGGATGATGGCGGGCATCCTTTTCCAGTTCGGGCTGGGCGCCTTCCAGGCGATCGAATCCACGCCGCTGCTGGCGGTGGGCATGCTGTTCGCTTACCTGATCTACAAGCGCCTGGTGCCGCGTTACTGCCTGATCCTGCTGTTGGCCACCGGCATCGCGCTGGCGGCGTGGCTCGAGGGCGCCTCGCTGGCGGGGGTGCGCTGGCAGCTGGCCTCACCCGTCTTCATCGCCCCCGAATGGAGTTGGCACGCCACCCTCAGCCTGGCCCTGCCGCTGGTGTTGGTCAGCCTGACGGGGCAGTTCCTGCCGGGCATGGCGATCATGCGCGGGGCCGGCTATCGCACCCGGGCCAGGCCGATCGTCACCGTGACCAGCCTGGTGTCGCTGCCGATGGCGCTGTTCGGTGGCATCACCACCGTCGTGGCGGCGATCACCGCAGCGATCTGCACCGGCCAGGATGCCCATGAAGATCCGCAAAAACGCTACGTGGCGGGTATCGCCAACGGCGTGTTCTACCTGTTCGGCGCGCTGTTCGCCGGCAGCATCGTGGCGTTGTTCACGGCGCTGCCGGCGGCCTTCATCGCCGTGCTGGCCGGATTGGCCTTGATCGGCGCGATCGCCGCCAACCTGACGACCGCGCTGGAGGAGCCGGGGCACCGCGAAGCCTCGGTGATCACCTTCATGGCGACCGCCTCGGGGGTGAGCCTGCTGGGGCTGGGGTCGGCCTTCTGGGGGGTATTGATCGGCGGGTTGGCGCATGCGTTGCTGAGCGCGAGACGAGGCGTTAAAGCGCGCAGCGGTACAACTGCCGAACCGCTGCCCGAGCGCTAACTGGCGACCTCTCGAGGCGGGGCAGGCGACTTCCCGGCCTGGCAACGATAATGGTTCATTGACGGCATGGACGTTTTATCCAAAGGTATGCGCCAAACTGACAGGTTCGGGGTCTTGCATGGAGTTGCTGCGCGTCGTCTTTCGCGATTACCGCTGGCCGTTCATCGGCGTGATGCTGTTGAGCCTGGCGAGCGCCGGGCTGGGCGTGGGGGTGATCGCGTTCATCAACCAGCGGATGATCGCCGATACCGCCAGCGCCCTGACCGCCTTGCCGGGTTTCATCGGCCTGCTGGTGCTGCTGCTGGCGGTATCGCTGGGCGCACAGCTGGCGCTGACCACGCTGGGCCACTGGTTCGTCTACCACCTGCGCGGACGGCTGATCAAGCGCATGCTCGACACCCACATCGAGCGCCTCGAGCAACTGGGTAGCGCGCATCTTCTGGCCAGCCTGTCGAGCGACGTGCGCAACGTCACCATCGCCTTCGTGCGGCTGCCGGAGCTGGTGCAGGGCATCGTGTTGACCGTCGCCACGGCCGTCTATCTCGGCTATCTATCGGCGCCGATGCTGGCGGTCACCGCGCTGTGGATCACCCTGACCATGCTGATCGGCTGGTGGCTGGTATCGCGGGTCTATCACCATCTGCATCTGGTGCGTGAATCCGAGGATCGGCTCTACCAGAACTACGAGGCGGTGATCGACGGCCGCAAGGAGCTCTCGCTCAACCGCTATCGCGCCCGGCGGCTGTACGGCGGAAGTTTCGATGCCGCCTCGCGTGACTACCGCCACCACGTCATCTGTGCCGACACCTTTCACCTGAGCGCCAACAACTGGGCCAACATCATGATGCTCGGCGCCATCGGCGTGGCCTTCTACCTGGCCAATGGGCTGGGCTGGGCCAATACCACGGTGGCCGCGACCTACGCGCTGGCATTGCTGTTCCTGCGCACCCCGCTGATCGGCGCGGTGGGGGCGCTGCCGACCCTGCTCAGCGCCCAGGTGGCATTCAACAAGCTCGAATCGCTGCAACTCGCCGAGGACCGCGAGGGTTTCGACATCGCAGATGCCCCGGCCGACTGGCAATGCATCGAGTTCCACGGCGTGAGCTTTCGTTACGCCCCGCTCGGCGACAAACCCGGCTTCGCCGTCGGCCCGCTCGATCTTACCGTGCATCGCGGCGAGCAGATCTTCCTGATCGGCGGCAACGGCAGCGGCAAGTCGACCCTGGCGCGCCTGCTGACCGGGCTCTACCACCCGCAATCGGGCGAGATCCGGGTCGACGGCACGGTCATCGACGATCGCCAATGGGAAGCCTATCGGCAACGCTTCGCCAGCGTGTTCACCGATTTCCACCTGTTCGACCAGTTGCTGGGGCCGCACGGTGGGGCAGCCGACCCGACGCTGGTCGAGGCTTGGCTCGAGCGCCTTAACATGCGCGAGAAGCTGGAATTCGTCGACCAGCGGGTGACCTCGCGGCAGCTCTCCCAGGGCCAGCGCAAGCGCCTGGCGTTGTTGGTGGCGATCTGCGAACAGCGCGACATCCTGCTGCTCGACGAATGGGCCGCCGATCAGGACCCGCTCTTCCGGCGGGTGTTCTATCGCGAACTGCTGCCGGCGATGCGCGAGCAGGGGCTGACGGTGTTCGCGATCAGCCATGACGACAGCTACTTCGAGCACGCCGACCGCCTGCTGGAGATGCGCGACGGCCAGTTGAGCGAGTTGACCGGCGAGCAGCGTGCCAATGCCAGTCGCGATGCGGTGTCGCGAATCGGCTGAGGGAAGGGCCGAAAGCAGCCAGACAGCTCTCGGTGGGGCTAGTTCCGTTGTGACGCTAAATAAAAATCTTTATCATGCGCGTTAACAACCAAAACGGCCCATCCGATCATTCGAGGCTCCCATGTCCCACATCCCATCTCCTGCCGCGGCGGACCTGTGTTTGTCGCTGGCGATCCGCCGCGCGCTGGGTTTGTCGCTTTCCGGCGCGCTGCTGGCACTGCCGCTGACCGCGCTGGCCCAGGATTCAGCCACCACGACAGCCAGCGAAGACAGTGAAACCATGGTGGTTACGGCGACGGCGCTGAAGGTTGCGACGCCTCCCATAGAAACCCCGCGTGCCGTTTCCCAGGTCGGTCGCGATGAACTCGATAAGCGCGCCGTCAACAGTTACGACGAGACCTTTCGCTACCGCAGTGGAGTGCAGGCGGCGCCCTACGGAAGTGACAACGGTGTCGATTGGTTCAACATTCGAGGCTTTAGCGGCGAGAATTCGACTTACCAAGACGGTTTGCGTCTTTTCCGTGAGGGTGGCTATTTCTGGTGGGTGACCGAGCCTTTCGGTTTGGAACGTGTCGACCTGCTCAAGGGGCCAGCCTCGATCCTGTACGGCGAGGCACCTCCCGGTGGTGTCGTGAACGCGATCAGCAAGCGCCCCACCGAGGAGCGGCAGGGGCTCTTCGAGATTCAAGGCGGTAACAAGGACCATCGCCAAGTGGGTATCGACACCTCCGGGCCGCTCGCTGGCACCGATAACATGCGCTATCGAATGGTCGGGCTCTTCCGCGAGGGTGATGGTGAGTTGGACTACACCGACAATCAGCGCGTTTATCTGGCTCCGAGCCTGGCGGTGGATCTCTCGGAAGATACCACCGTGACCTTCCTGGCCAGTTATATGAAGGACCACGGCACGCCTAGCAAGGGCTTCCGACCAGTAGATGGTTCGCTGGAGACTACAGAGTTTGGGCGTATAGACCGAGAGACTAATCTGGGTGAACCGGATTACGAGCATCAGGAGCGTGAGCAGGTTTCGCTAGGATACGAGCTCGAACATGACATAGATGACACTTGGCAATTTCAACAAAACCTGCGCTACAACCGCATGGATTTATTGCTGCGTTCTTTGTCGCCTTTTACCACACTTAATGCGGACGACCGCACGGTGGGTCGCTATCTGACATACCGTGATGGTAGTTACGATGCTTTTACGGTGGATAACCGCCTGGTGGGCAAGTGGTTTACAGCGAACACCGAAAACACCTTGTTGCTGGGTGTCGATTATCAGAACTTCGATGTCGATTACCAAAATGGCGATGGTACGGGTACGTTCACAGAGATTGATGTCTTCGAGCCCGAATATGGTAATTATTCGCCTGGTTCATTGCAGTATGATGCCGAAGAGAAGAAGGAGCAGATCGGCGTTTATATTCAAGATCAGCTGCGCCTAGGGGATCGTTGGATCCTGCTGGGCGGTATACGTCATGATTCGGCAAGCGTGGAAAGTTACAGCGAGAATCCCTTAGCGAATGACTATGACGAAAGTGAGAATCAGCTGTCATTCAGCGGTGGGGTGATGTATCTCGGTGACTATGGCATTTCACCCTACCTCAGCTATAGCGAGTCATTCAGCCCGCAAGTGGGGCGTGGTCCGGATGGGCAAGCCTACGAACCCAGTGAAGGCGAGCAGTGGGAAGCCGGGGTTAAGTACACACCCGACTGGCTGGACGGATACATAACCGCCGCTGTATTCGACCTAAAGGAAACTAATACGCTGTATACGGATGACCAGTTCATTCAGTCACAAGGCGGTGAACGTCACTCGCAAGGTTTTGAACTTGAAGGCGTGAGCTATTTGACGGAGAAGCTTCAGCTCACAGCGGCTTATACCTACCTGGATATCACCATCGAAGATCCTGAACGTGGCGAGTTTCGTGCCGGTTTGATACCGCGCCACCAAGCCTCGCTATGGTTAGACTACGGCTTCGAGGGTGGAGCCTTGCATGGGCTTGAAATCGGCGCTGGGGCGCGTTACGTGGGTGAGAGTGTCAACGCCGACCCTAATCGAGATGATGAAGTGTCTTCCTATACCGTTTACGATGCCATGGCCAGTTACGAAATTAATTCCGCATGGACGGCGCAAGTCAATGTCACCAACCTGACCGACAAGGAGTACATCAGTGGATGTGACTACTGGTGCTACTACGGTGAGTCGCGCAGCGTGATCGGCAGTCTCAAGTACCGCTGGTAAGCCAGCCGGCGGGCGAATGACGCTCGGCTGGAAAGCCACGAAAAAGCCCGGTCATCGACCGGGCTTTTTTGGCTTCATCGGGCACGGAAATCAGTTGTTCTGATCCACGCCTTCCTGGGCCTCTTCGGCGGCCTGCTGGGTTTCATCGCCAGCCTCGTCAACGGCCTGCTCGGTCTTGTCACCGGCCTCGCTAAGGGCGTCGCCGGCTTCCGTCAAGGCATTGGAGGTAGCCGCCTTGGTGCTTTCCCAAGCGCTCTGTGCGGTTTCCTTGGTGTTCTGCCAAGCCTGGCTGGTGGCTTGCTTGGTCTGCGTCCACCAGTCGTTGGTGTATTCGGGTTGCTGGGTGATTTCCTCTTCAGTCAGGTCGACGTGCACCTTGTATTTGATGTTCTCAAGGTCATTGCCGTTCTGGGTCTCGACGCTGAAATCCCCGGTCTTGATGACATATTGCTTGCTGCCCATGTCGAGCAGGTTGCCAGTGTCGATCACCAGGCCGCTGACCTTCATGTTCTCGTCGAGCAGGACGTCCTCGACGTCGCCGATATCCTCGGAGGGGTTGCTCTTGCTGAAGACGTCGGCGTCGGTCAGCTCATCGGCGGAATACAACCCCTGAGGCGCACCCCAGGCCAGAGTTCCGAAACTCAGCGCACCGGCGGTGAGCGTAGTGAGCAGGGTCTTGTTGAACGGCTTGCGCGTATCCATGGTCTGGCTCTCCTTGTACAAAATCCTTTTCGAGTGTCCAGGCGTCTCGTCCGTCGCGCCGCGAGGCGCTGCTGAGACGCCGGAGGCGTGAAGCCTGGTCGTTGCCGACCATGAAGAAAAGGAGGCGGTTACTCTCCTTACACCGCCTCGCATTTCTTTACGTCACGCCTGTTATTCAACATAGGGCCTGAATGCGCAATTTCAACCGTCGCCGACGTTTGAGCGGTTACAGGATCAACCCGTCGGCGCCGTTGACGTTGCCCCCCACCAATTCGATCGCCATATCGGTGATGCCGTCGCCGTTGACATCGGCCTGCAGCGTTGCGCCACTCAAGCGCAGCTCGCCACCCGCCCCCGTGAAGCCCAGCTCGCCGCGCCAGTCGAAGGCCTGGTCGCCGTCGAGCGCCGAGTTGGCATCGATCGCCGACAGGTCGATGATGTCGCCCTCGGCAAAATCGAAATCGAGGATCCGGTCGGAATCGTCCGGCCCCGACTCGAAGGTCGAGCGGAACACGAAGCTGTCCGCGCCATCACCGCCCTCAAGCGTGTCGCTGCCTTCGCCGCCGATCAGACGGTCGTCACCGGCGTTGCCCGCGAGGCTGTCGTCGCCGTCGAAGCCGAAAAGCAGATCGTCGTCGAGGGTGCCTGCCAGCGTCAGGTCCTCGGGAGCGGTGTTCAGTTCGACGGACTTCTCGTCGGCCGGCTCGATATGGCCGGTGGCCCGGGTATTGCTGGGCAGGGCGGTTTCCGAATAGCTCTTGTAGGAGAAGCGCCAGGTTTCGCCGGGGGCCAGCGAGGCGCCGTCGGTTGCCGTGTAATGTCCCTCGCCGCCGCTCAGGGCGGCGTTCCAGATGGCATCGATCGGCCCCGGCAGATCGAAGTCGAGCGATACGTCGTTGAGGGTCTCGGTCGCGGTATTGGTCACGAAGACCTCGGCGACGTAACCGCTCGACCATTCACTGGTGACGTTGCCGGTAACGCTGATCAGGTCGTCGACGTCGGCTGCGCTGCCCGCCTGGAGCGCCGTGGTATCTACGTCCAGCGCCTGACCGTTGAGCGTGAGCCCTCGGGGCAGCAGACTCTCGGGAGCGTAGGCCTTGAACGAGAAGCGTATCGTGGCGCCGGGCGCCAGCTCGGCGTTGTCGCCGACCAGATAGCTGTCGCCCTGGCGCGCGAGCAGGGTGGTGCCGTAGTACTGGGTGATCTCTGCGCCCAGCTCGAAACCGATCTGTGGCTCGAGAATGGTCGTGGTGCCGGTGTTGGTCAGTTCCACCGCCATTACATAGCCGCTCGACCAGCGGCTGACGCTCTCCATGGCGACCGCTACTTGCGGTGCGGTGTCCTGCGGCAAGTCGATGATTGCGGCCGCGTCGTCGGCGAGGATCGAAGCGGCGTCGGGGATCGCCATCGCACTGCCCTGAGTGGCCACGCCCGAAGCGACATCGAGGGTCACGCCATCGGCGAAAACCGCGGTCTCGACGTTGACCAGGGTATCGTCGTCACCGATACCGTCGATGAACAGGCTGCCATCGTCGTTGTAACTGATGCGGTAATCGGCGAAGTTGCCGTCGATCAGGGCCGTATCGTGTCCCGCCCCGCCATCGATGAAATCGTCGCCCCAGCCGGCGCCGCCGCGCAGCAGGTCATCACCGGCACCGCCAAGCAGGCGATCGTGACCGAGCGCGCCGTCAAGGTAGGCGCCATCGTCGGTGGCCTGGATTTCGTCGTCGCGCCGCGAGCCGACCACGTAGTCGAAGGTCACGGTATTGCTCGCGGCGTCGGTCGGGGCGCCGAAGCTTTCCCCTGTGTTGAACCAGACGCTCGTGGACATGCTGTCATGACCCGCATCACGGATCGATTGCTCGACGTGGACCACGTTGGCATGGTCCTGGCCGCCATGGAAGTTGATGTCGCGGTCGGTCGCGTCGATGTTGATGCGATTGCCCACCGATGAGCTCCACGAGGCGAACACCAGCCCGTGGCGCATGCCCAGGCTGACCAGGTCGTCCAGCTGGCCATCGTAGTTCTCGCGCAACTCGAAACCATAGCCGTTGCCGTTGCCGCCCTTGTTGAAGCTGCCCAGAGCCTCGAGACCGCTGGCGCTGATATCCAGCGACCGGGCGAACTCGAAGGCGGTCGAAGGGCCATCGACGATGCGGATATCCTCGAGATGGCCGTTCAGCGTGCCGTTGAACTCGATGGCGTGGTAGCGATCGAGCGCCGGCAGGAGGTTGCTGAAATCGCCGCTGTCGGCCGCGCCCAGTTCGTAGGCGATCGTGAAGCCGCCCAGGCTGACGTTTTCCAGCAAGCCGACCCGCTCGACCTGGGTCGCCTGGGCCGCGAAATCGAAATGCACGCCACGATCGAGCGTGACCTGGTCGCCCTCCACCGCGACGACCCGCGCCATGCTGGTGCGCAGCGGGGCATCCTGGCGCCATTCGCGATCGCCGATGCTGTCCAGGTAGGCGGCATCGTTGTCCTGCCACAGGCGCAACGCATCGCCTACCGCCAGGCCATGACCGGCGTCCAGGGTGAGCGTGGTATCACCCTCGCTGGCAGCGGCCTGTAGATTGCCGATGGACTGCGTGGCATCGCTCGCGACCAGGAACGCCTGCGTGGCGCCGTCGACCAGCGCGGCATCGGTGAAGGTGATATGGGTCTCGGCGGAGCCGGCCCCGGCGATCGTCACGTCGGAGCGGGTAACGGCGATTGCCTGATCGAAGCGGTACGCGCCCGCTTGTAGCTGGATGGTGGCGCCATCCGGGGCGCTGTCGATCAGTGCCTCCAACTGCCTGGCGGTGATCGTGGCGTCGACGCTTATCGCGTTGTCGGCGAAGACGAAGTCGTCGCCGAGTACGTCTTCCGGCATATGGGCGTCGATCAGGGCTTGCGCTGCGTCGCTGAGTTCGGCGGCCTCGTCGTTGACGGTGAAGCCGCTCGGCAGTTCGCCGGTCTCGCTGATCACCTTGATCTTGAAGCGTGCGGTTTCGCCGACGGCGATATCGTTGTTGGCATCGTCGTCGACGACGCCGTAGCGTCCTGGCGCGAGAACCATGAGATCGCCGCCCCAGACGTCGGTCAGGGTGCCGGGCAGATCGAAGTCGATCCGGTAATCGTGAATCGGCTCCAGGCCCGTATTGGTGATGGAGATTTCCATCACATAGCCGCCATTCCATTGGCTGGTGAGTGTGAAATCAATCAAGGAGCGCATGGTCGTTACCTGCAGGGAGAGGGATCGCGAGTTGGCATCAGCGCGGATGACCGGCGCTGAAGCGCATACGGAAGGCTGGCGAGGGGTGCTGCCATGCGACGGGAGAACGCTGAAAAGATGCGTCGTCGACGCTCATGGCAGGTGGCGATCAATCGCCCGAGAGAACGTCCATGGTTCGATTACCTGGCAACCAAGCAGGTTATCGGCGCGCTCGAGAGCGCGCTTTAATGGCGAAAAGCGCCTATTTCACGCGCTATTTTTCTTCCCATCGGGCGTGCAGGCGACTGGGAGAAGCGAGGAAGAGCCGGCTCTAGGCGCTGGCGGGGCCGCGCCTAGAGCCGGCGCAGCCCCCACATGAAGTAGGCGCCGCCGAGCAGGGTGGCGACCAGCCCGGCGGGAATCTCCTGGGGAAACAGCAACTGGCGGCCCACCCAGTCGGCGAGAATCATCAGCAGCGCGCCGATCAGCGTGGCGCCGAGCAGGTGGTCGCGGGCGCGCTTGAAGCCCATCAGCCGGGCCATGTGCGGAGCCAGCAGGCCGACGAAGGACAACGGGCCGACCACCAGGGTAGCGCAGGCGGTGAGCAGCGCCACCAGCCCCAGCAGCAATAGCCGGGCGCGGGCGACGTTGACGCCTAGCGCCTGGGCGGTGGGCGCACCGAGCGGCAGCAGGTCGAGCCAGCGGGCGAACGGCGTGGCGGCGATCGCCAGCACCACGGCCAGGCCCAGCACGATGACCGCCACCGGGGCGTCGAGGTAATAGGTCGAGCCGGACATCCAGGCGATGATCTGCTGGCCGCGCGGGTCGCCGCCGGCGAGGATGAAGCTGCGCACGGCGTCGAACAGCGCGGTGATCGCCACCCCGGTGAGCAGCAACTGTTCGGGCTGGAAGCCGTTGCGCCGGTTGAGCGCGACGAGCACCACCAGCGTGACCAGCGCCGCCAGCGTACCCACGCCGATCAGCCCCAGGTAGCCGATGCCGGGAATCAGCAACAGCGCGACGACCAGTCCGATCGCCGTGCCGCCGCTGATGCCCAGGACTTCCGGGCTGGCCATGGGGTTGCCGGTGACCCGCTGGATCAGCGTGCCGGCGAGCGCCAGCAGCACCCCCGCGGCACCGGCGGCGAGCAGTCGCGGCCAGCGCCATGGCAGCGTCGACCAGTCGCCGCTGGCCAGCGGCGTTTGCCAGCCCCCGGCGCCTTGGCCGATCAGCAGGCTCACGCCGACGGCCAGGAGCAGGGCCACGGCGAGCACGCCGGCCAGTCGCCGCGGCGTGTCGTGCGAGATCGGCGTCTCGCCGGCCTCGACGCGCGGTCGCTGGCCGCCCAGGTGCAGACGGCGGATCAGCCACAGCAGCAGCGGCGCGCCCAGCGCGGCGGTCGTCGCCCCGGTGGGAATCAGCGTCGGCAGCTTGCCCGAGAAGCGCTGCAGCAGCAGGTCGGTGGCGGTCAGCAGCAGGGCGCCGAGCAGCGTCGCCCAGAGTAGCCGTGCGCCTAGCCGACGCGCGCCCAGCAGCCGTGCGATGGCCGGGGCGGCCAGGCCGATGAAACCCACCACCCCGACCACGCTGACCACGCAGGCGGTGACGAACACCGCCAGGCCCAGGCTGGCCAGGCGCATCTGCTTGAGCGAGACGCCGAGGCTGCGCGCATTGGCGTCGTCGAGCTCGAGGATCGTCAGCGGCTTGATGAGTGCCAGTGTCAGCAGCGTGGCGATCGCCAGGCGCGGCAACAGGTAAGCCACGCCATCCCAGTTGTTCTGCGCAAGCGAGCCGGCACCCCAGATCATCAGGCCCTTGAGCGCCTCCTGATTGAACAGCAGCAGCACCACGCTCAGCGCGCCGAAGTAGAGGTTGACCACCAGCCCGGCGAGCACCACCACCATCGGCGTCAGCCCGCGTCGCCAGGCCAGCGCGAAGACCAGCCCCATGGCCAGCCCGCCCCCGACCAGCGCGACCCACTCGCGGCCCAGCACCAAAAGCCCCGGGGCGAACAGCGTCGCCGCCAGCAGCGCCAGGTTGGCGCCGCTGGCCACCCCCAGCGTGGTCGGCGCGGCCAGCGGGTTGCGCAGCACCTGCTGCATCAGCACCCCGGCCAGCGCCAGCCCGCCGCCGGCGAGCAGCGCGACGCCGAGCCGCGGCCAGAAGCTGTAATGCGCGACCCACTGGCCGATCCGGCCCTCGCTGGGGGCGAACAGGCCGTGCACGGCATCATTCAGGCCCATCTGGGCGTCCACCGCCAGCCACGCCAGCGCCAGGGTCAGCGCGGCGAACGCGGCGCAGGCGCGTCCCGGGGTGAGCCAGCGGCGCTGCGTCAGGCGGGCGGCGGTCGCTTTCATGGCGTGTCGCCCTCGTCGCTCATTTCGGCCGCGCGCAGCGCAGCGGCCAGCTGCTCGGCGAAGCGCTGCGCCGAGAGCAGCCCGCCGAAGCTCCATACCGGCGGCAGGGTAACCACCCGCTCGCGGCGCACCGGCTCGAGGTGACGCCATAGCCCGCTGTCGGCCAGCGCCGCCTCGACGCCGACCGGCAACGGCTCGACCACTACCAGCCGCGCGTCGATGCCCGCCAGTGCCTCGAGGCCGACCAGCGAGAAGCCCCAGCTGTTGGTGGCGCCGGTCCAGGCGTTGGCGAGCCCCAGCCGGTCGAGCACGGCGTCGTAGAGCGAATGATCGCCGAAGACGCGCACATGACGGGCGTCCATGAACTGGACCATCAACAGCGGCCGTTCGATCGGCGGCAGGGTGTCGGCCAGCGCCGCGATGCGTGCCTGGCTGTCGGCGATCAGCCGCTCGGCGGCCTGGGGGCGCCCGGCGAGCTCGGCGATCTCGCGGGTCGCGGCCAGCAGGTTGGGCCACAGCGGACCCTCGCGGGCATACAGGCCCACCGTCGCTACCGGGGCGATCTGCGACAGGCGCGATTCCAACGAGGCGAACATCGGCGAGATCAGGATGCGCTCGGGGGCCAGGTCGGCGAGCAGCTCGAGATTGGGCTGGGCGCGCAGCCCCAGGTCGGCCACCGAGTCGGGGAGTTGGGGCGCGCCGACCCAGTCGCGGTAGGAATCGGTCTGGGCGACGGCAAGCGGCGTGATGCCGAGCCCCAGCAGGGTCTCGGCGATGGTCCAGTCGATGGTGGCCAGGCGCGGCGGCGCACTCGCGGCTGCCCGAGCCGGCAGCAACGCACACAGCAAGGCCAGCAGCAGGACTGCGATCAGCGGCGAAACGGGACGGGTCAGGCGGGCTGGGGACACTCGGGCTCCGAAGCCGGTTCGACGATCGGGGCTCAATGCAGCACGGCGATCGGATGATCGCCGCCGGGGTGGGCCATCACCCGCATCGGAATGCCGTAGATCGCCTCGAGGGTGGCGTCGCACATCAGCTCGCTGGGCGCGCCCTGGGCGAGCAGCCGGCCGCTGTGCAGGGCGATGAGATGATCGCAGTAGCGGGCGGCCATGTTGACGTCGTGCAGGACGATGATCACCCCCAGCTTCAGTTCGTGGCAGAGCTTGCGGATCAGCGCCAGCACCTCGACCTGATGAGCGATGTCGAGCGCCGCCAACGGCTCGTCGAGCAGCAGGAAGCGGCTGCCCTGGGCGATCAGCATCGCCAGCCACACGCGCTGGCGCTCGCCGCCGGAGAGCGTGTCGACCAGCCGGTCGGCGAACGCCTCGGTATGGGTCAGCGCGATGGCGCGCTCGATCTGGCGTTGGTCCTCGTCGCTCATGCGCCCCAGCAGGCCGTGCCAGGGGTAGCGGCCGAACGCCACCAGCTCGCGGCCGGTCAGCGCCTCGGCGCCGGGCAGATGCTGCGGCAGGTAGGCGACCTGGCGGGCGAATTCGCGATTGCCCCAGTTGGCCAGCGGCCGTCCGTCGAGCTGGATCTCGCCCTGGCTGGCGCCCTGCTGCTGGGCGAGCAGCTTGAGCAGCGTCGACTTGCCCGAGCCGTTATGGCCGATCAGGCCGTAGACCCGGCCCTCGTCGAAACGCAGGTCGGTGGGCTCCAGCAGGGTTTTGCCATTGATCGCGAAGCTGGCGGCATTGACTTGGAACATGACGAACTCCGCAAGCGGACGGGCGGGGCGGGACGCTGGCGATGCATCCGATGCGCGCGCGCCAGCGTCCCGAGCCGCAGAGGTTAAATTAAATACGAATTGTTATCAATGGTCGCCCGGCGCGCTAGATCGCCCGTGCCCAGGCGCTGCGTTCGGCGAGCGGCTGCCAGGCGATCGGCCCGGCCTCGTCGCCGAGATCGAATACCTCGCGACCGCAGGCATGATTGAGGATCGTCGCCGAGCGCCAGGCCATCAGCGAGAGTTGCGGCTCGGCGATGCCATGGCTGTGGCGGCCGGCATTGACGGCGTAGAGCCGATGGTCCGCCGGGCCATCCCAGCGGGTCTCGAAATGCGCGCCGAGCACCAGCTCGCCGCGCGCGTCGCGTTCCAGGCGTCCGGCCAGCGGCGCCAGGCACTCGGGCAGCGTCGTGGCGAAACCGGTGGCGAAGATCACCACGTCGGCGTCGAAGACCTCGCGCTCGCCGCCCAGGCCATGCTCGCTGGTCAGCCGGTAACCGGGGCCATGGCGGGTCAGCGCGGTGGCCTGGCGATGCGGCAGCAGCCGCGCCCAGCGCGCCTCGCCGAGCACGTCGAAGCGGTGATAGAGCTCGCGATACAGCGTTTGCAGGGCGGCCGGGGTGATGCCGTCGCTGGCCAGTTTCTGGGCGGCGACTTCCTGCTCGCGGATCGACCCGGGCAGGCCGTGGAAGCCGCGGGTGTACTCGGGGGTGAAGTACTCGTTGGTGAAGGCGGTCTCGTCGAGCGGCTGGAAGTTGCGCCGCCGCGACAGCCAGTTGAGCTCGCCGGGCTGGCCCCAGTGACCGCGCAGGGCATTGATGAAGATGTCCGCGCCGCTCTGCCCGCCACCCACGATCGCCACCCGCTTGCCGGTGAAGTCGCGCTCGGCATGGGCGATCTCGGCGGCATGCAGGCACTGCGGGCCGCGCAGCGCCTCGGCGAAGGGCGGCAGCCACGGCGTCTTGCCGGTGCCCAGGCACAGGTGGCGGGCGCGGTAGCTGCCGCGATCGCAGGACAGTCGGAAGCCGTGGCGGTCGAGGCCGACTTCGCGCACCGCGTTGCCGGTCTCGACCGAGCTCAGTCGCCCGCCCACCCAGCGCAGGTAGTCGGAGAACTCGGCGCGGCTCAGGGTCGGCAGCTCGGCGTTGACGAAGCGATAGAAGCGCCGAT
This sequence comes from Halomonas sp. HP20-15, assembly GCF_033446685.1. NCBI lineage: Bacteria > Pseudomonadati > Pseudomonadota > Gammaproteobacteria > Oceanospirillales > Halomonadaceae > Halomonas > Halomonas sp. HP20-15. Next base: position 189,755 of record NZ_JAWQLY010000003.1, read on the forward strand.
GGCAGACCAGGTAGTTGAGGAACGAATGCGGGCTGTCGGGGGCCACCGCGGTGACCAGGTCCTTGAGGAAGCCGGTCTGCAGGTGGGTGTCGGGCAGCAGCATGCCGGGATGCCAGCTGAGCGTCTCCCTGCGCTCGAAGAAGCGCGTGCGCAGCGTCGGCACGTGGCTGTCGGCGAGCGCGGCGATGCTCAGGTTGAACGGACCGGCGCCCAGGCCGGCGAGGTCGAAAGCGGCATGGTGAAGGGGCATGTCAGGCATCCAGCACCTCCTTGTGGGACGTTTGAGCACAGGCGTGATGCAACGGGTTGGCGACCGTCAGCCGCATCTCGGCGAGCATCCGCTCGGCGGCATGGTCGGTGGCGTGCAGGAACTTCGCGCGGTTGAGGGTCAGGCGCAGGATGCGCGGAGCGAACAGGTCGAAGCGCGCAAAGCGCTCGGCGAGCTCGGGGTGGCGCGCGGCATAGCGCTCGAGCACTGCGCCGCACAACCGGTAGAAGCGCGTCTCGTCGACGCCGCAGGCCGCGGCCAGCGGGGCGATGAAGCGCAGCGTAGTGACGAAGTGGCCGGTCTGCAGGTCGTGGATCAGCTTGTCGGGCGGCAGGCGCACGGTGACGCGCTTGAGCGCTTCGGGCAGGTCGGCGGCTTCGGCGAACTCCTCGTCGACCAGCCGCAGGTCGCCCTGGAAGTCCTTCAGCGCCAGGCGGTGGGGCACCCCGTCGCGCAGGATCACGGTGAGGTTCTGGCCGTGGGCGATCAGCGACACGCCATAGCGGCACATCAGGTGCCACATCGGCACCAGGGTGGCCTCGAACAGCCGGGTCAGCCAGCGGTCCGCGGTGATGCCGGAGGCGTCGATGTAGGCGGCCAGCCACGGCCGGCCGTGTTCGTCGCACTGCATCAACTCGGCCATCAGCAGCGCCTGTTCGTCGTCGCCCAGGCGCGGCGCCAGCGATTCGCGCCAGATCACCCCGAACAGCTCGTGATAGCGATAGGGCGCGGCCTCCAGGCGCGCGTACTGGTCATGCGGCAGCACCGCGGCGGCCGGCTCGGCGAGGATCTCGAGCCCGGCGCCGGCGAGCTCGGGGTCGTCGGTCGCGCGCGCCTTGAGCCACTGCGAGGCGGCCGGCCCGGCGAGCAAGAAGCGCCCGGGAATACCGCGATAGCAGGAGGTGTTCATGATCGTCAGCGGCAGCTTGATGTCGTAGCCGGCGCGGGGGCGGCTGACGTTGGTCAGGGTGCGCAGCGACTGCTGGGCGACATACTCGTCGCCGAATTCGCCGAGATAGACCAGCCGGGCGTGGGCGATGTCGCCGACATGCAGCGGCCCCAGGACCTGCTGCCACTGCCAGGGATGGACCGGCAGCAGGCGATACTCGGCCGGGTAGGCGACCCGCTCGGCGAGCGCCTGGCGCAGCCGCGCGTGCTCATGGGCCGAGAGTGCCGCGTCGAGCAGCTCGCGGCTGTCGATGGCGATGCCGCCGCTATCCAGCGCGGCGTCGGCGACGGCCACCCAGCCCAGCCGGAAGCGCCCGCCGTGCTCCGGCGCGTAGCGCGCCAGCGCTTCGAGCCCCCAGCCGCGCCGGCCCTTGTTGAACAAAAACTTGGGATGGCCGTCGAGCAGCCGCTGCCGTTCGGGCTCGGCCAGGCGGATGGCGGCGTCGGCACTCAGCCCGCGGCGGGCCTCGCGCAGCTGGCAGTCGGCGCGCAGGGTGGCGAACAGGTCCTCGAGATGCTCGGCGACCTGGCCGTCGTGCATGCCCAGTGCCGGGGCCAGGGCGAGCAGGAAATCGGCGGCCTCCGGGCGTTCGCCGGGCGGCGGCGCCAGGCTCTGCGGGTCGACCATTGGCTGGCCCCATAGATTGAGGCGGGCCCGGTAACGCCACACGCTGGCCGCGCCCAACTCGAGACGGTAGCCGTCGTCTTCGCCGTCTTCGTCGTCAGCGGTGGGCGCGAGGATCTGCTCGTAGCTGAGCTCACCGATCATCTTGGCGATCAACGCACGGTTGGCGGCCGGCCAGTGGCGCGCCAGGGCGGCGTCCAGGGTCTGCATCACATCACCTCCGCGAAGAACCGTTCGCGCCGGCCCATGACCAGCGTGGCGCGCTTGTGGGGAAAGTCGAAGTCGCGCTGCGCGTGCAGCCCCAGGCGCTCGAGGTGGCGAAACAGCCGGGCGTTGTCATGGCGCGGTTCGAGCACCAGCCGGCGGGTGCGCGGTTCGGCGAGGTAGGCGTAGTGCGACAGCCCGGCGAGCCAGGCGTCGACGAAGCGCGCGCCGCGGAACTGCTGCTCGCCGACCAGCAGGTGCAGGCCGCGATCGAAGGCCTCCCAGGGGTAATAGGGGGCGAGGCGATCCTCGGCCGCCCAGTAGAGTTCGAAGTAACCGAACGCTTGGCCGTCGAACTCGCCGATCAGCGGCAGGGTGTGGGCGTCGGCCAGCCGTGCTTCGACGAACGCCGCCAGCTCGTCGCGGGACCAGGCCTGTTCCCAGAACTCGGCGACCCGTGGCAGGTGCATCCAGCGCACGAAGCGCTCCAGGTCGCGCTCGGGATCGATGACGCGCAGCGAGAAGACCCGCCCCAGCTCGGGTACGGCGCGCCGGTAGACCTCGCCGTGGGGCTTGGGCGGGCGTCGCGGGTGGCCGAGGCCGGGATCGAAGCGGGTGGCGGCGGGATCGGCGGCGGTATGCCGCAGCCAGTGCCAGGGCTGCTGGTAGAAGGCCGCGCGATGCACCTGCGGGCTGCCCAGCGCGGCGCACAGCGGTGCCCAGTCGGGGTGGGCGCGCCAGGCCTCGTCGAGGATCAGCGTGGAGAGCTGGCGGCGTTCGGCGAACAGCGCGTCGAGATGAGCGACCAGCGAGGTCGGTAGGCTCGCGGGGCAGGCCAGCGTGGCGGCGCCGTCCGGCCGTTCGGTCAAGGTCGCGGCGGCGGCGCTGTCGCCGACTGCGCGCGCGGTATCGGCGGCGGGGCTCGTGAGGGTCGCGGTCATGCCAGGGCTCCTTGGCGCAATGGATGGTCGGGAACGTGATCGCCGGCGTCGCCGACGAGCGGGTTGGCGAGCGGGCGGTAGAGGCGTGCCGGGTCGCTCAGGGTGGCCTCGTTGACGCCGCTCAGGTAGCAGAAGAAATTGCCCTTGGCGTCGAGGGTCGGCGCGCTGAGGACGTGCTCGAGACAGTCGAGATCGCCGACCAGGCGCTCGCGCAGGGTGCCCAGGTGATCGCGCAGGTCGTCGAGCAGCAGGCGCTCGTCGATCAGGCCGTCGGCGGCCAGCGCGCTGGTCACCGCGAAGGTCGAGTTGATCAGCAGGTAGTAGGGGAAGTAGCGGCGCACCGTCTCCCGCGTCCACAGGTTCTCGGGCGGCGCGTCGACCAGTTCGAAATGCCGGGCGAGAAAGTGCTGGGTGACGCCGCTGCCCTGGCAGTCGCGGTAGTACATGCCGACCGGCCAGCCGTCCTCGAGGCGCAGGACGATGTTCTGCTGGTGGGCGAGCAGGGCGATGCCGTCCTCCACCAGCAGGCCGAACAGCGGCGTGAGCACGCGCTCGCAGTAGGCCGCGAACCAGCCGCGGGCGGTCTCGGCGAGCGGCGCCGCAGCGCCGGGCGCCGCTGCGCGTTCACCGGCCAGCGTCACCAGGCGCGCGCCGAGCAGGCTCAGGCCGGCCTGGTCGAAGGGCTGCTGGGTGAGCGTGGCAAGTACCGGCGTCTCGCCGTCCGCGGCGTCGGCCAGCGGGTTCTCGCGCAGCACCGCCAGACTCTCCGGGTCGGTATCGCCGCAGGCGTTGCGCCAGCCCAGCCAGGCCGGCTCCTGCATCACCGCGAAGCCCGGGAAGCGCCGCGCGGTGTCGAGTTCGCGCATCCAGGCATCGAGACGCACGCCGCGGGTGACCTCCTTTTCGCTGAGCAGGCGCAGCGAATTGGTCAGCCGCGCCGACAGCGAGCCCTTGACCATCCAGGGCGCGCCGGGGGCGTAGAGCGAGCGGTGCGACGAGGTCGGGTACCACTCGGTCTCGCTCTCGCCCAGCCATACCAGGCGGCAATCGGCCTCCATGGCGCGCACGCAGGGCTGCCGGCGCAACTGGCCGGCCTGCCAGGGGTGCATGGGCAACGGCGTGAACCCGGTGGGCAGCTCGCCGGCGAGCGATTCGGGCAGCAGCTCGCGGGCCAGCTCCCCGGCGGACTGGGGCCGGCTCGAGGAAGACACTAGCGCGCGCGGCGCCACGGCCCACCAGGCCAGCGCCACCCGGGCGCGGTGCTCGGGGCAGTAGCGACGCGCCTGCTCGGCGTCGAACGGTGCCCGCGACTTGGGCGCAGGATGAAAGGCGTGGCCGGCCAGCAGGCCCTGCTCGGCCTCGGCGAAGGTGAGCGGGCCGTACTGCAGGTGGTCGAGGTCGTCGCGCTCGGCAAGGCTCTGGTGGGTGTTGGCGCGGCTCTCGAGCACCCGCTGTTGAAACGTCTCGCGCTGCTCGGCATCGAGCGGGCCGACCAGGGCGGCGGTGGCCAGCACCTGCTCGAGCAGCGTGGCGAAGTCCAGCGGCTGCGCGGTGGCGTCGTGGCCATGGGCGGCGAAGTAGGCCGGCCACAGGAAGCGACACTCACCGCTGGCGCTGATGTGGCGCAGGCGCAGCCAGATCACGCCTGCCGTGACCGGCAAGCGAATGACCGGCCCGCTGGCGGTCTGCAGCCGCTGCCAGCCCCCGGTCTCGCGCAGCAGGGCGTTGCAGAAACAGCTGGCCGGCAGGTCGTTGCGGGTATCGACGCGCCAGCTGGCGATGTCGCTCGGGGCGAGCGCCTGGGCATGGCCGGTGGCCGTCGCGAGTCGGGGATGAGTCATCGCAGGCTCCTGATGGTTAGTGACATGGTCACCATTGGCGAATGGGAATCGTTAACTATTAAGCTGAAAATCGAATTATGCCTGTTGCGTTCCTGAACGGGAGTCAGCGCGGCCGGGCGGGCTCGGCGCGGTACGCGACCCGGGCCGCCAGATGCCAGGCCAGCGGTACCAGCGCCAACCAGGCGATGGCGGCGCCCAGCGCGAGCGGCAGCAGGCGCTCGCTGGCAAGACTGGCGACCCACAGCGTGGCGGCGGCGTAGCCCAGGGTATGGGCCATCGCCAGGTAGCCGGCGCTGACGCCCTGGGCCTGGTGAACGGCCGAGCCGGCGGTGTAGCCGGGGATGGCGAGCGCCGCGCCGATGCTGGCGACGACGACACCCATCGCGAAGATGCCGAGGTCGTTGGCCTGGACGAGTAGCGCGTAGCCGGCGGTCATCGCCAGCCCGCCGATGCCCAGCAGGGCCGGCCAGGCGAGACGCCGGCTGCGGATCACGCCGAGCTGGGCCAGCAAGGCGCCGGCGGCACCGAGCGATAGCAGCAGCCCCATCAGGTGACTGGCCCGCTCGGGCGTGATGGGAAGCGCGGCCTGGAGGGAGGCCGGCAGGCCGAGCTGCATCAGCGAGACCGACATCGCCAGCAGCAGCGCCTGGATCAGGAACACGCCATTGCGCGGGGCGGGTAGCCGGGCGGTCGGCTGAGGGTCGACGTGCCCTGCGGCCGGGTTGGCGATACCGCGCACCAACAGCAACGCCAGCACGCCGGCCAGCAGCATCGTCACGAACGGCGCATAGACCGACAACGTCAGGCTGGCGGAGGCGACCAGCGGGCCCAGCAGGCGCCCGGTGCTCAGCCCCGCGCTGACCGTGGCGAGCGCCGCGACGCGGCCCCGGCCGTTCGCGGCCTGGGCATCGAGCGCCACCGCCCATTGCTGGCAGGCCGGGACCATGCCGGACACGCTCAGGCCGTAGACCACCCGGGCGATAAGCAGGCCGGCGAGCAGCGCCGGGGTGGGCAGGTCGTGAGCGGTGGAAAACCACAGGACGAGAGCGATCAGCATGAAGCTGACGATGTAACCGGCCAGCGCCTGGATGACCACCGGGCGGCTGCCGTGACGATCCGCCACCCGGCCCCAGAACGGACTGCCGACCACGAACAGCATCGAGCCGGCCATGATCAACCCGGCCCACTGGGCGAGGGTCAGCTCGAAGCGGGCCACCAGTACCGGCAAGGCGACGAGCAGGCCATTCTGGCCGAGGCCGAGCAGCGCGGCGCTGGCGCTGATTCGCCATGGGTGTGACAACATGAGGGCATCCTGCGTCTCAAATGTTAATACGAATTATTGTTATTTAACAAAGAGAGTCAAGTCGACTTATGTAGCGTCTTGTCACTGCACAGGGACCGCAGCAGTGACGCAGTTGTGAAGAGGGGCGGGAAATGGCGCCGCCAGACGTGGCGCGAGGCTTCAGGCCGGGTGGGCGGGGATGGCGATCATGCTGAGCAGGTAGTGCTCGAGCGGGGCATAGTGCCCGGTGAGCGCACGCCCGGCGGGCCATTCGTCGCTCAGGGTCGTTCTCAGCCTTAGCGTGGCCTGGTGGCGGGCGGCGTCCCAGCCGGTGAGTTCGGCGTCCTGAAAATAGAAGCGCACGCCGACCAGCGGAAACAGTGCCTTGAACAGGCTTTCCTTGAGCGAGAACGCCAGCGTGACGAATTCGCTGCGATGCGCTGCCGGCAAGCCAGCGAACCATTGGCGCTCGGCAGGGGTGAGGATCTGCGGTGCCAGGCGTTCGGCGCGCGCCTCGCCGAGTAGTGCCTCGGCATCCTGGCCGATACCGCGCCAGCGCTCCTCGCGGGCGACCAGCGCCGCGGCCAGGTCGCCGCTATGGGTGATCGAGCCCACCGTGCCCGCCGGCCAATGCGGCGCCTTGCCGTTGCCGATCGCCGGCACGTGGGGCTCGCCGGTCAGCGCGCTGAGCGCTTCGCGGGCACACAGCCGTCCGGCGAGAAACTCGAGCTGACGCTTGGGCGCGGCGCGACTCACGGCGTCGGGCGGTACGATCGCTGCCTGCGACCAGCTCTCCTCAGCCGTGAATATCGCCCGGTCGTAACGCAGTGCCAGCCACCGGGCGCCGGGCAGCGCTTCGGCCCACGGCCAGGCGCTCAGCCAGGGCCCGCAGCAGGCGGGCAGGGGAGTAGATTGCGCGACGGGCATCGGCTCAGCGGTCGACGAGGGTAGCGTCCAGCTCGACCGGGATCTCGTCGCCGATCTCCTCGTAGCCGAGCAGCAGCAGGATGCCGCGGGCGTTCTGGTTGGCCATCAGCGCGCTGCCGTCCATTGCTACCCGCTCGGCGTTGCGCAGTCGAATCACGTCGCTGGACTCGCGGGTGAAGCGCACCTGCAACGGCTCCTGACGGCGCTCGCCGTTGCTCTGTACTTCCAATGTCACCGTGTCGGTCAGCGACTCGCCGACGGCTAATTCATCGAGGCGCTGCGCGGAGAACTGGGCGGTGACGGTGGCCAGCGGCGCGTCGGTCAGCCCCGAGAGCCAAGATGGCATCTGCCCCAGGCGCTCGGCGACGTCGGTCTGGTTGAGGCGCAGCGGCACGCGCAAGGTGCCCGTGTCGCTCAGCTCGCCCTGCAGGCCGCTGACCCGATGGGTATGTGGCAGCGGCCCGCTGGGAGTGACTTCGACGATGGTGGCGGTCACCTGGGACTGCGCGGGGTCGAGCTGCCAGGCGGCGTGCGCCGACAGGCTCAGCCCCGCCGCGAGCGGGGCGATCAGCAGGGGGCTGGCCAGGCGGCGCAAGCGCCGGCCTGCTGTAACGTAGCGAACGTCCATGTCGTTTCCTCCCGATGGTTGGGCCGTGCCGAGAATAGCAGCCGGGCGCTGGTCTCAGCCATTTCCATTCGCTATCATACGCCCGCGCAACACCGGGCCTATAGCTCAGTTGGTTAGAGCAGGGGACTCATAATCCCTTGGTCGCAGGTTCGAGTCCTGCTGGGCCCACCAATTAAATCAGGCGGTTACGGCACCAAGGTTCGATTTCCGTCAGTGTGTGGTTGCGGTTTGGTTGCTGAACCGCGGCAACTTTGCCACCACGCTTTCCCACCTTGCCGGATCTGCATGCGCATAACGGCTGGTCACCGTGAGCGACGAATGACCGAGCAGATCCCTGATGCTCGTCAGTGCCTCCCCCTTGCTGGCCAGCAGCGAGGCGTAGCAGTGCCGCAGATCATGAAAGCGAATATCAGGGCGACCAATCTTCTCCCTGGCTTTCTCGAATGCACCACGCACGTTGTCACCAGTCGTATCGAAAGGTAGAGCTTCTACTAGCGCCAAGGCTTCCTCGGATAAAGGAATCACCCTCGGCTTGCCATTTTTCGTCTGGCTGGGCTTGAGTACTATACGTCCGTTGTAAACGTTTCCTGGCTCCAGCCCCATCAGCTCCCCTCGTCTCATGCCAGTGAGCATCGCCAGCAAGATCACCTGACGCTCAACCTCGTAGCGCTCGGGAACTGCCTCCAGCAACTCAGCAAGCTCGGGCTCAGTTAGGTAAACGTGCCGCTCATTCTTTGGTGATGGCTTGCGCAGCTTGGCGTCCAGCGGCAGGTCCAGCCAGTCCCACTCACGGTACGATAACGAGAGCACTCGTTTGACGACCTGTATCCGGTTGTTAATGGTTGACTGTGCTAGACCTTTTTCCTTGAGGGCCTTCTGCATCCGGCGAGCCGCATCCAGCAGCTCCTGACTGATAATGACGCCAGGTGCATGTTCATCCATCCACCTGGCAACCAACAGGATGTGCTGCTTCTGAGAGCGTACATCGTATTCGCTGACCATTCGCTGCAGCCCGTCAGAGAAGGTGTACTTGGGCTTACGCCCCATGACACCGTTGAATTCATCTTCTTGCCGCTGCGCCTCCGCCTTCAGGGCATACTGCCTTGCTTCTCCTTCTGTGCGAAAAGTTCGTTGAGTACGCTGGCCGTCGACGGTGCAGCGTACGACCCACGTGTCGCGATCTTTCCTTTTCGAGACTGTGTATCCCATAGCCGATCCTCTTTGGGTTGAGGACCGCGCCTGCATTTCTGAGCGTACCCTGCAACCGCCTCACTATCAAAACGCACCGCACTGCCGAATTGGATAAAGCCAATTTCGTGCTTGTGTCCATATACCCAGCTCAGGCTCATACCCAGCTGGCGTGCGACCTGCTCCGGACGGAGTAGACTCTCCCCCATAATTGCCCCTCCCTTTAGCTCTACCCCGAAGGAAAAATCTTAGTGTCGAGCCAATAATACCCAAACGAATTGGCGCGTCAATGCGTTTACGTATTAGATTGGTCGTAAAGGCACGCGAGTGAGCGATTAGGAGGGGGCAGGGCTTAAAGCCGGGTTCTGGCTTCGAGGGCAACTGCGAGGACGCTTGAAGACTTATCTAATAAAATCAATGGATAAGATGGGTTAAGAGGTTTCAAGTACCGCTGGCCGCTTTCCTCGATGAGTTTACGGAACGTGGGGTCTTGGCTGTCTGGAAGTGTGGCAAGGACTAGCTTTCCAGGTATGACGGGCGCGTCAGAGTCGAAAAGTATCATGGTTCCCTCCGGTAGGCTGGGTACCATCCCTGTTGGGGCAGCCATGGCATCGCCCCTTACCTCAAGCCAGAAACCTGTACCTTTAGTCTGGAAGCCACTGGGTTCAACTCGCAGATCAACCGATTCCGCAGCGCTGTAGGGCTGGCGAATAACTGCAGCCTGTGCCCAGCTAAGTACGGGATAGTGGTAGGTGGGGGGAGTTGGCTTTGCTCTTGCCGCTCTGTACGCGACCGATGTGGCCGCTGCAGCTGCCGCATTTGGAAGGAGCGGTATGCCTAATGGGCCGGGTACGGAGGCTGCTAAACCACGGTTCGAAGCCTCGTTCATACCGGTGCGTCGCGGTGGTGCATCACCATGAGCGAGATAGCTAACAGTAGTACCTAGGGCGTTGGCCAGCTTTTCTAGATTGGAAATTCTTGGCGACTGGCTTGCACCTTTGAGAATGCGGTGAATAGTCGGCTGGGGTACCCCGGTGCGACGAGCGAGTTCGTTTTCACCGAACTCTTGCTCTTCCATGAGCCTTCGTAGCCGTGAGCCGATGGAAGTGTCGTCATTCATGTGGGTCAGCCTATGCACGTTAGCCTTCAAAATACGGTTATTCGCAAATGTATAGCGTCAAATGCCATGAGTCTAGCGGTGGCAACCATTCACAAGCTCGTGCCGCTTGGATGGGCCCTACAGCTGAAGGAGGGTCTGTTCGCAGCCACATAGACCGTCATCTACCCAATCACCAGGGGCTATAGTATTTTGCCCGCTGCAAACAGGTTCCGCATTGATGCGGGCGAGCAATCTGGTCATCAGAAGAGTAACGCGAGTGGAAATTCAAGGAAGCCCCGTTAGCTACAAAACCCCGCTACGAGAAGCGCAGGTAAGACTCATGGCCAAGCGTTGCCGTGATATGCAGGCGCTATGGGATAGCCCTCACGCATTCCTACATGTGGATTCCGGGTGGCTGGAGAAAGCGCCAGTGCGTGACTTCATGATGACGGCTGAGGCGTGTGGCTTTGTCTGCAAGGAATGGGATGTCATGCCGGGGCTGAAAGAGAATGTGATCTCTTGGGTAGGCATCCCGGTCGAGGCCGATCTGAAGTGGTTGCGATACTTCCTGCACTCACTTATCCACCATGACCTGGAGCAGGAACTCGCCTACGAGTACCTGACGCTGCTGTTGGGCAAGGTGAACGGCTACGCGGTGTTAGCGGACGCCCTGGATGCGCAGCTCAGAAAGTGGCAGCGCGGCTGAAATGCTTCGGTTGAGACCCTAAAGAGGGCATGTTCGATTGCTGAAGGCCTTGTCTAGGCGTCAACGCGGTAGACTTTAATCGCTTGAAGACCACCATGAGCGATGTGCTAGGTTCCGATTTCCAAGTTGGTCCGTGATGCTCCAGAAGGTGGTCTCATGACTCAGCCGAGTCGCTCTTCTCTTCGGCCATAGTAGAGCGGGGCACGACTTTCTTGCGCCACGGCCCACTGCCGCGGCCTTGACTGCGTGGTCGGTGACGCTTCTCATTAGTTTCCCTCGAGGGTGCATAATCGCCAAAGTAATCGAGAGTCGCCAAGTAATCCAGCAGGCGTTGTAATTGGTTCATCTCCCTGGTGTTGTCGCGGTGGACCTCGCCGACTTGAGAGGCTGATGTCGCCGCAGGCACACTACTTGACACTTGAGCCAGGCGTTCGCGCTCAGTCGATTGGGTCAGGGCAACCCCTTGTTTACGGGTGATTTGCCCGATCCAATGCTGTGCGACGGCGTTGGCTATGTGATCGGCGCTCTCGTCGCAGTATGCGGGGTCGAGTAATAACACCATACTCAATCGCAATCCGCTCCGTGGGTGGTGAAAAATCCGCCATAGGTAGCCTACGGTACCGATGCAGATCCGATTTTTCTTCTTCCGCAGTCGTTTTACCAGCATCTGACACTGCGAATGCAGCGTGTCGTAGGCATCCTCACTGAAGTCCTCTAAGGGCATGCTGGCAAGCATTAGGTGCACGACCTGTAGGCAAGCATATTCCTGGAAAAGACCGTTGATCCACTCGACACGGCCGCGGTGCGCCTTGCGCTCTCGACGCTGGGCATTGGCCTGTGTTTGGAAAAAGGCGTCGCTTAGGCAGTGCTCCCGAAGGGCATGCATTAACGCCACTGGGGTCGTATGAGCCTGACGCTGATTGAACTCACGGAGCGCACCGGGATACCCGGTGAGCCGGATCGAATCGGAATAACTATCTAGCGTATCGAGCGTCTGTTTGAGCTGCTCAATCAGTTTGACGCGGGGTGATTCGGCATAGCCTCGGCAGGGGAGGGTCGGCGCCAGGGAGGGCGCTGATACTGGCATGGAGGTAATAGCTGCCTCGGCGTCATTGGGGGAGCCACAGATCGCATTGAAGTCCGCCTCATCGAGATCGACCCATGCCTGAATCTGCCGCGATAGGTTTTCTAGCGCCTGGCAATCTCGATAGTGGGATTCGAACCGCCTGGGCTGTTTGCCCGGCTGTAGGTCCAGATCCCAGGCGCGTAGACGTTCACCGGCAGTCGTATTGCGAAGGGATCGGGTCGTCAACGGAAACATGGGCATGAGCCTGCGGCCGGGAAATCGGCGATGGGTCGTTTGATTCGGCCACCGGCCGATTGACAAAGGGGACTGCGAGAGAGCTATTTTACTAAAAATGGTTCCTTTTTTCGATATTTAGTTCCCTTTTCGAAAGTTACGGCATGTCGTGCTGACGTCGTTCATCGGCGGGACCCGCTCGATCAATGGTGACGGCCACGGCCATCACCCCTTGGAAATGTGAGTGTGATCGGCCAGGCCTTACGTTGGTTGACCAGCGCTTTAACGGGGTGACAGTGGCAAGGCCACCGCCTGCCACACTGTTTCAGATCTCGCTGGTCAACAGCCCCCGGTAGCGATCACCGAACTGCTTGGTATCCCGTTTGCAAAGGTAACTCGCACGACGAAACGCATCGTCCAGATTCGCCTGGCCGCTCTCTCGAGTCAGAAAGTAATAACTCAGCTTGGAGTGGCGATTTCCGGTTTTGACGCGGGTTACGGCCTCCACAAGTTCGATGCGTAAAGCACTGGCCCAAGCCTCAGCAACCATCCAGAACAGATTGATACCTTCGTAGTCGATGGTGCCCACCGTACGATAGACATGTCCGTTGACCAGCAGCACGACGTGATAGTGAGTCCGTCCATTGCCACTCATCTCTCGGGCGATGACATAGCGCACCGGGCACTTGTGCGGGCTCCCTTTACGTTTGAGATCGGCCCTTACTTTGCTCTTAGCCGAAGCAATGAAGCGGACAATGGGACCGTTGCTCTCGATGTCTTCCGGCAAGGTAATCCCATGAGGCAGGGTCAAGGTGAAACAGCAAACGATGACTTTGGAGTGGACCTCCAATGCGCGTTCAAAGACCTCGTAGGTTCGGTGAAGATACTCGACGACCAGCGGCCCCCGTGCCGTGAGCACCGGCAGATCGATCCCCGCTTTAGGCGAGAAGAACGGCTGCCAGTGCAGGGTGTGATTACTATTGGCAGTAGAGCGCTTGGGTGGAAGTTTCATAGGACAGCTCCTGACAGCGGAAGGATTCGCTGAGCCTTACTCGGCTCAATGGAAGCTGACACAACGCGAGAACGTGATGATGAAGTGCGCGATAGGGCAGCGGTCCCCCCATCGCCTTGGGAGACGGCTCCTGACTCTGCAGAGAGGGGCCGCCTCTCATGAGTTTCCTTGAGGATCTGAGCTGTCTGAAACCACAGTGGATAATCTCAGAGGGCTTGGGTATGTGCTCAGTCAGTGACTTAGCCTTGCAGTCACTGATCAATGATTAGATATATCTATATTAACGATATCCTAAATGCCCTGGCGGATAGGTGCGGAGCTGGGCCGGTCTTTCGATGATCGAATCCTCAGTCAAACCGAACGGGCAAGCCACCACGAGGAACTCTCACGTTAAACGAATCGTGTCATTCCATGGCGCCACTCGGTAAGGAAATACACATCGGTGGATGTGGGATGTGAGCAGGCGCCGCACAGTGCTATGAAAATACGGCGGGTAGGTTGAGCCGCCGTATCCCTACGTCCCCCTGGCATGCGTTACGGGCCGATTAAAAAAACTTTCAGCTACGTATTACCTCCCTGAAGTCGGAAAGCAATGGCTTCTTCGACGCATCATTTCCGCAATCAGGAGGTCAGCATGATGATCACGTGTCCGAGCTGTGGCTCGCTGCGCACGCGTCCCTTGCATCGGGGACGCAAGACCGGGGCCGGCATCGGCATGGCAGCGGGTTCTGCCGGTGGAGTTGCTGGGGCCCTGAGCGGGGCCGAGACTGGGGCCTTGGTCAGTGCCTGGGCCGGGCCGGTCGGTCTGGCCCTCGGTAGCCTCACCGGTGCCGTCTTCGGCGGTCTGGTAGGCGGCACGGCGGGCGGGATCACCGGCGCCCGGTTGGGTAACGAGCTCGACGCCCGGGTGCTCGACAACCATGAGTGTCTGGCCTGCCACCATACCTTTCGATCCACTCGGTAACTTCCGAGCGCTTCTCGCGCTAGCCCGCTTTTCCCGCGATTTCTCTTCCAATATCCCGAGGCCTCTCCGGCTGCGGGCTCTTTATGCCGTATTCATTGCTAATAAACAGGAGATATCCCATGGCTCATCAGATCGAAAGCATCGCCTACGTCGGCGACACCCCCTGGCATGGTCTGGGACAGCAGCTTGCGCCGCATCAGCCACTGGAGGTCTGGCAACGCCAGGCCGGCATGGACTGGCAAATTGAAGAGGCCCCGGTGCGCTTCATCGCCGATTCGGCGTCTCACCTGGGCAGCATCCATTCCTTCCCCGAGCAGAAGGTACTCTATCGTTCCGACACCCAGGCTCCGCTGTCAGTGGTTTCCCAGCGTTACAAGGTCGTGCAGCCGGAGGAGGTGCTGGAGTTTTACCGCGATCTCACCGAATACGCCGGCTACGAACTGGAGACGGCCGGGGTGCTCAAGGGCGGACGCAAGTTCTGGGCCTTGGCACGCAGCGGCCTGAGCACCTCGCTCAAGGGCCAGGATGCCGTCAACGGCTACTTGCTGCTGGCCACGTCCTGCGATGGCTCGCTGGCGACCGTGGCCACACCCACCACCGTTCGCGTGGTCTGCAACAACACCCTGACCATCGCCGTCGACGGCATGAGCCAGGGCGTGAAGGTCCCGCACAACACGGCGTTCGACGCTCAACGGGTCAAGCAGCAGTTGGGGATCTCGGTCTCCCAGTGGGACGACTTCATGCATCGCCTGAAGACCCTGGCCGAGCGCAAGGTCAGCCGTGACGAGGCCAAGGCGTACTTCCAGACGGTGATCTGCAATGTCGAGGCGCCGCTGGACGATCCCTCGAAGCTACCCAACTACCGCGCCCTAAACCGGGTGCAGAAGCTCTATCAGGGCGAAGGTCGGGGCGCGGAGCTGTGTACCGCCAAGGACACGGCCTGGGGACTGCTCAACGCCGTGACCGAATACGTCGACCACGAGAAGCGTGCCCGCAGCAACGACTACCGGATGGACTCCGCGTGGTTCGGCCAGGGCGCCAATCTCAAGGACAAGGCGCTCGAGTCGGCCCTCGCGCTCGTCGCGTGATCATGCCCTTTCCCACAGCTCCTCCCTTCACGACATAACGCCCGGCCAAATCTGGTCGGGCTTTTTTATGGAGATCCCTTTTATGCAACACCGACTGTCCATCGGGCTCTGCCAATCGCTGACCCGGCTAACTCGGCAATTGCTCGAAGCCGAGCAACAGCACGCCCAGACCCACGTCCTGGCCAAGGGCCAGATCTACCGCGTCACCGTCGAACTGTCCCCGGTTCCTGCCGAGGCGCTCCGGGACGTGATCAACACGTATCAGTAGCGAGGAAATTGCCATGTCTAGCCAAACCCCACAGACCCGTACCGATGCCACCGTGGTCACTGCGGCCAACGAGAGTACCGCGATCATTCAGGTCATCGAGCGCGCGGCACTCAACCCGGACGTCGACATCACAAAAATGGAGCGATTGCTACAGCTTCAAGAAAGAGTCCTCGATCGCCAGGCACTGATGGCCTACAGCGCCGCCATGGCGGCGATGCAGACCGAGTTGCCGAGCATCGCCGAGCGCGGCCAGGGCAACAACGGTCACTACGCCACCCTGGAGGATATCGTCGACACGGTACGCCCCATCCTGCAGTGCCATGGTTTCGCGGTGAGCTTCCGTATTCAGACCCAGGAACGCGGCATACAGATCACCGGCGTGCTGATGCATCGAGAAGGCCATCGCGAGGAGACCAGCATGTTGCTGCCGGCCGATGGCAGCGGCAACAAGAACGCCGTGCAGGCCTTCGGTTCCTCGACCAGCTACGGCAAGCGCTACGTGCTCTGTGCCTTGCTCAACATCACCACCCGGGGCCAGGACGACAACGGCCAGGCGGCTGCCCTAGTCAAGCTCGTCACGCCCTTCCAGGCCGGACAAGTCAAGCAGCTGATTGCGGCCTGCCCACCGGCCACCCAGGAATGGTTCATCGGCAAGTACGCCAGCGCCGAGCAGGTCCCCCGCAGCGACTTCGACAAGCTGCGGGCCTCGCTCCAGAAGCGGGCGCAGCCCAATCAGCAACGTCACTGAGCCGGCGGCGGGGGAAGCTCCCTCGCCGTCTATGCCGTATTCCCACTCATGAGGAGACCGCCATGCAGATTTTGACACTGGAGCAAGGCACCCCCGAATGGCATGCCGCACGGCTAGGCATCGTCACTATGTCCGAGCTCAAGACCTTGCTGGTCAAGGGCAAGGGGTCCGGCAGTTTCGGTACCGGTGCTCTGAGCTACATGAACCAGCTGATCGGCGAGCGCATCACCGGTGAGCCCTCTGATGCCTTCCAGGGCAACGCCCATACCCAGCGGGGCCACGAACTGGAGCCGGTGGCTCGCGAGCTCTACAGCGAAGCGACAGGAAACACCCAGCTAAAGCAGGTCGGGATCATCCTCAACCACGGTGCGGGGTACTCGCCGGATAGCCTGGTAGACAGCGATGGGCTTATCGAAGTCAAGACCAAGCTGCCCAAGTACCAGATCGAGCTGCTGCTGGCAGGCGAACTGCCCCAGGAGCATATCGCTCAGTGCCAGGGTGGCCTGTGGGTCAGCGAACGGGAGTGGATCGACTTCGTCAGCTACTGGCCGGGGATGCCGTTGTTCGTTAAACGCGCCTACCGGGACGAGACACTGATACGCACCATCGCCGAGCGGGTCGAGGCGTTTTACGAGGAACTGGAGCAGCGCATGGCCATGGTCATGGCCGCTTGAGGAGATACCCATGAACCATCGCAAGCTGAGTGCCGGCGAAGTGGCCGGTACCTACCACATTACCGCTCCGGTCACCGAAGCGGAGCTATTGAGCATCACCAATGCATTCGCTCGTCGACGACTGGCCAGGGGGCGCAAGATCAGCCAACCAGCATCGGTGATCTGCTTCGAGGAGCTGTTCCTCAGCACCATCGACTCGCAAGTGTCTACCCCCGTGAAGTGGTCATGCGGGCCTTGGCCTGCAACGCCGCTGTGGTGATCCTGGTGCACAACCACCCCTCGGGCAATCCGGACCCCAGCGATTCCGACCGACGCATTACCCATCGACTCAAGGAAGCGCTGGGACTGGTGGAGGTCAGAGTCATCGACCACGTCGTAGTGGGCAGTGAGAGTGTTCGTCCTTTGCGGAGCTGGGGCATCTATGAGCGCGTGTGAACGACGCTTGTGCCGCCCATATGGCGGTACAGGCGACCTATGAATTTTTTTTTGCACACGTAGATGAAGGCGTAGGGCGGACCGTCCCATCCAAGCCTACATACCAAAGACAGAGAAAAATTTTCTTGGGTGAGGAAAGGGGATGCAGTAAATTGCAGTACATCTGCAGTCATCCCATGGGGGGAAGGCCATGGCCACCACTAAGACAGCAACCGTGACGTTCCGCATAGATCCCGGTGTGAAGGAAGCACTACGCACCGCCGCCGCTCGTGAGCACCGTTCTATTGCCAACATGATAGAGGTGCTCATTCGTGACTATTGCAAAAAAAACGGTGTAGCAGTCCCAGGTTCGGATGCAAACACCGAACGCACGGATGGCAAGTAAGAATGATTGAGGGGATAGCAGGGGAATTTTGGAGAAAATTATGCTTGGATTAACCCTTCGCGATGAGTTCAAAGGGCGTAGATTAAAGGGAACGGCCATTGAGCTTACAAATAAAAATAATACAGGCGCAACGCAGGTTTCAGCGTCCGATTTTCTGCGCATCACCTACCCATCCCGTGATCTGTTGAAGGCAATTGAGGCTGTTGGCCCCGATCAAGGGCGTCCTATCACCTTGAAAGGCGAACGTGGGCTAGGTAAGTCACATTTAATGGCGGTGCTGTACCATACGTTTACCGATCATTCAGCAACGCAAGACTGGCTGAATAGCTGGTCGCACACCCTGGGTGACGCCAAGATGGGGCAGCTGCCATTGCGTGGCGGCATGCATGTCATCAGCGAAAGCCTGCACAGGCAGCGCTACAAGTTTCTGTGGGATCTGGTATTCGATAACCACCCCAATGGCAACTACTGCCGCGGAAAGTGGGAGGCGCTCGACGAGAAAAAGCCGGATGTGCCAAGCGATGAGATATTGCTGGAATTGTTCAAGCACACACCGACGGCACTGGTTTTGGACGAGTTCCAGACCTGGTACGACGGCCTGACCAATACGAAACAGTATCCATGGCGAACTTGGGCCTTCAATTTCATACAGGTGCTTTCCGAGATCGCCATGGAGTACCCGGAGTACCTGGTACTGGTGGTTTCCGTGCGAAACGGTAATACCGATGCCTTCCAGCAGATTCAACGGGTAAACCCGGTCATCGTCGATTTTAAGGGACCGTCGGCAAAAACAGATCGCTTGCGTCTGTTGCTGCATCGATTGTTCGAGAATCGCATTCAGGTGGATGCTTCGGCCATTCAGGATCTGGTTGAAACACACGTCAGTGAGTACTTTCGCCTGAAAAATATCCCTCCTGCGGAGCAGGAAAGGATGCGTGAGGAGTTTATTGAGGCCTGGCCGTATGCGCCTCACCTGATGGACCTGCTGGAAGATCAGGTACTGATTGCTACCAGCGCGCAAGGCACGCGTGACCTGATCCGTATTCTGGCAGACCTATTCAAGCGAAACGGTGAGAAACAGCCGATTTTGACCGCAGCGGATTTCCGTCTTGACGATGAACACAGCGGCATCACGGCACTGCTGGACTCGGTGGCGAATCAGCACCATGCGAAACTGCGCGAGAAAGCGCTTCGCAATCTCGAAGCGGTCAGCGACGCCATCGCCGGAAGCGGCCACAACCTTCCTCACCTTGAAGAGATTATCGGAGCCCTATGGCTGCGCTCTCTGGCCGAGGTCAACCAAGCGGGTGCGGACCGAGACACCCTTCATGTCGATGTGACCCGAGACAAACCGGTTGATGATAATTCCTTTCAGGTGGAACTGACTACCATTGTCGAAAACAGCTTCAACATCCACGAAGACGGTAACCGGTTCATCTTCAGGGAAGAGGAAAACCCCCAGGCCAAGCTCATTGCCAGTGCACGCAACGATAAGCTATTCCAAGACGATGAGGACCGTTGGCACCTCGCTAAGGAAACACGCTATGTCCTCGAAGGCGGCGGGGACGTAGAGCTACCCTACCGGGTCATCGTCCTGCCCCAGGCGTGGAAGAGTAGCCCGTGGGAGAAGCTGGACGAAAGTGAGGGACCCACCAACTGGGGAAACCGCCTTCCCATCGTTGTACTACCAGAGTCACCAGCCAATATCGAGGCAACACTAGGTGAATGGCTGCGGGACAACATGCAAAGCGCCCGAAATGTTGTTCGCTTTCTGCTCCCCAGAGATGGATCAAGTAATCTTTTCCTGGACCGCGATCTTCTGGTGCTGGCCCGCTGTGTTTATCTTGCAGAGCGCTGGAAGAAAGAGAACCCGGAATATGGCCGTCTGCAAACCAAATACCAGAAGGAAATCCGCGACATCCTCAAGTCGCGCTTTGATCGCTTTGCCATTATTGCAAACTGGAACTACCAGAAACCCAAGAATTGTCGCTTTTTCATCGAAAGCCATAAGGCTGAAGGTGCCCGGATTCCCGATGCCATTGACAAGAGCATCCGCGAGAACCTCTTCATCCCGGAGGATTTTGATGCCTTCATCCTGGCGGCCGCGCCAAACAACGAGCCCATCAGTAAACTGCTAAGGGAGCTGAGGGAGCCCCGCCCAGGCGGTGAAGACTGCATTCCCTGGCTTGGCGAAACGTTAGTAAAAGAGCGAATTGTTCGTTTATGCGCTCGCGGCGATATCGCGCTTAATTTGCGGGGCATGGAGTACCTCCAAGCCCACGATGGTGAGGAGGAGGAGGCTGCGTTCAAACGCATGCGTGGCAAACTCGGTACTGGCAAACATTTGGAAGAAACCCATGTACTGCTTCCACAGAATGTACCGGCCACGGGCGGTGTGACCCAGCCGGGCAGCGAACAACCTGTGTCGCCTGCTCCTGGTGGCACAGTGCCCCCGGGCCAACCGACTGACGGGCCAGGAGGCGTCAAAGGGTCACCGCAGCCTGGTACACCGGGGGAGTCGGGCACCCCAGAGCCACCTGCTCCCGGTGGCATTTTTGGTGGCAGTGGCAGCTTTACGTCGCTATCCGCTCCGGCAACGTCGTCGCTGAACCTGCTTGGCAAAGTCGAGCAATGGGGAATCGGCACCGGAACACAACTTCACGGGCTGACGCTTCGGGTGGATCAATTGACAGGCGCGCAACTACAAGAGTTGATCCGCAAATTGCCAGATGGCATGACCTACGCGCTGGACCTAGAGAAAGAGGGGGGACAATGACTCTGCCGCTCCAACTGGTACAGACGCTGCAAAATGCTGAGCCGAAAGAGGCCTGGGCAGCCATTTTTGATTACTCCTGGGAGATTTGCTCGCAGAGCCTCGACCAGGGGCCAGCTGTGGCGGAAGTCTTGAGTCGCGATCGTAGCTTGGCGGATCTGGATCACTATCTTGCGACTGCGGGGTGGGACCTGTGGTCTCACTTTGAACAGGCTGCTCCCCGTACCTCGCAGGAGCTGGCGGCCTGGTGGGCCAGTCATTCGCCCGGTAGAGCCATCCTGATTTTAGATGCCTTCTCAATGCGTGAGGTGCCATGGATTCTGCACCAGGCGGAGGCGCGGGGCTTTTCCGTGCATCAGGCCCGTTCCACTGGATCTGAGCTACCCCCCGATACCACGCCCTTCGCTAAAGCCCTGGGTTTTGGCCAGCGTTCTGCGCTCGGAAACAACGGAGCGCGCAGCGCTCGTTTTCCAGGTGCCCGTACAGAATCGGTGGACATCGCGTGGTCGGATTGTGCAGCACTGATCGGTTCGGAGCCCGACTGGATTTTCTGGCACCACTGGCCGGATCACCGTCTGCACGATCATGACGACCCTGGCAAGGGACTGCAAACACTGACCAAGGAGGTGGCAAAACACCTTGCCGGAGATGCCTTTTGGTCACTGGTTGGACGGCTGGCGACCGGTCGCCGTCTCATCATCACGGCAGATCACGGTTATGCCGCCAGTGGGCAGTTCATCGACAGCAATGGCGAGCAATCGGACTACCTCAAGGGGCACTACAAGAGCGGCCGGAGCATTCCCGGTGATGCTCCGGCCGGTGATTGGGTGCCGCCGATTGATATGGCCATCGATAGCGAACACGGACGCCACCTATACGTCAACGGCCGCCGTAAATGGAAGAGCCAGGGCGGTTACCCCACACTCGCCCACGGTGGGCTGAGTGTTCTTGAGGTGACCGTACCCTTTATCGAACTGAGCAGGCAGAAATAAGCATGGCAAATGATCAGCCCTGGAAAGCCAGTGGAATGAACAAGGCGGACTGGTTGGCCGAGGAGGTCGCCAACGCGGTCGGCGCAGGCAATGCCTGGGAGTGTGAGACCGTCGATTTCTCCGACCCCAACCGGCCACCGACTTGTGTCGAGGTCGATTTCCCGATTATTCCGATTAATCAGATTGCAGCCATCGAAGGTAATGCCGGCAAGCCCATATACCAGATGTCTAAATGGTGGGCGCGCCGGCGCAGCAGTGTGTTTCGGTCGCTGTTGCTGGCGTCCGCCATTAAGGCCCCGGATGATCCGGCAGAAGCCGCAAAATTAGTCTGGGATGCCTACTACGGAAACCATCAGAAAAAGGGTGCTTTCAAGCATTTGAAGGTGGCGGACATCTTCATGGGTGGCGGCACCACCGTCGTGGAAGGTTCGCGCCTCGGCATGCAGATGGTCGGTAACGAGCTCAACCCAGTAGCCTGGTTTGTGGTGAAGAACGAGCTGGCCCCTGTGAACAAGGCTGAGGTTGAGGCTCTTCTGGCGGAGATCGAGGCCGAGGTCAAGCCGCAGATCATGCCCTTCTACGCCTGCGATTGTCCGCGGGGCCACAGCGGACAGTGGACGCAGGTCAGCACTGGCAAGGTCATGGGGGATGATTTCGACCCCTTGACGCTGCCGCCGCATGAGCGCACGGATTATCACTATCACGGCCCGGAGATCATTTACTCTTTCTGGGCCAAGCACGGCCCCTGTCAGGTCACTGGATGCGGCCATCGTACGCCGATCATGAACAACCCGGTGATGGCCGTGAAAGCCCTCTCCGTAAAGGCTTGGGCACGCACTTGCAAGCATTGTGGTGAACACTACGATCTAGAAGAGCGCGATGCCCGCATGGCACCCGGCGTTTCGTTGGTAGTTGCCGACACGGAAAGGCCCTTCGCCGTTGCCCGGCTAAACGAGCACAGCGGTGAGCCTGACAGCGCCGAATGTCCCTGCTGCGGACAGATCGAGTCATTCGGCAAGCTGGGCAAAGGCAAACGCAAAAAAGTAGAGCTTTCGCTACTGGTTCACCCAGAATGGTTGGCTGGCGAGACGTCCAAGGATGAGCAGGGGCGTCCCTTCGACGGCAGTGTCGAAGATCCGGTGGAGGATACTGTGCGCTGGAACCAGATCAGGGCGCAGACCTGCAAGCTGATCGAGGTGCGTGGCAAACTGCCAGAAACCATTGCCTGTCCAGATACTGAAGCTGTAATACACACTGGAACACAAGGGGGAACTACTCCAAAGCCTGGTTTTTTTGTCTGCGGAGAATGTGGAACTAGCCAGAGAATCGTTAAAGCGGTCGAAGAAACTGGGAAACTAGCACCTGTGGCAAGCTATGCAATTCACGGTCACTGTCCGGAGTGTTGCAGGCAAGGTGAAGCGTATGGTGGTAGATTCTTTAAGGCATTGTCAGACTCAAAGTCTATAGGAAAAGCTACTGAAGAGTGGGAGCATCTTAAGGAAGGAGAACTCGCAGAATTCTGGCCACGTAGTGGATTGCCCTTTGGGCACATGACCCACCAGCGTCAACCTTTACCACAACACGGCTATTCGCATTGGTGGAAGATGTTCAACCCACGCCAACTGCTTGTTCTATCTCTGCTTCTGAAAGCGATCAATACTGGTGGAAAGCATTCAGATGCAGTTCGAGACTTCATGCTTGGGGCATTTCAGCAGTATCTGAGAAACCAGAATATGTTCTGCTTTTGGGATGTAAGTAGAGACTGCTTAGCTCCCCATATGAGTAACGCTAATTTTCATCCCAAGAACAATGTCGTAGAAAACAGCGTTTTTTCTGAGTTGGGCCGAGGCAACTGGCAGAGCCAGTACGGAAGCCTCGCGTCAGCCGTGGATTGGATTAAGGCTCCATGGGAGCTGACACATAACGAGCGATTGAAAGAAGAAACGGGTGTTGTTTCAACTCATATCAATGGAAAAAGTACCAAGATTGAGTGTGGGGACCCGGTACGGGAAGCAGAGGTACACTGCGCCTCGTCAACTGATCTCACCATGCTGGAAACAGGCAGTTATGACCTGGTTGTAACTGATCCGCCCTTCGGGGGCCTGCTGCATTATTCCGAGCTCTCCGACTTTTTCTATGTCTGGTTGCGATTGGCATTGAAGGGTCGCTACCCAGACTATTTCGGACCGGAGTACACTCCCAAGACGCTAGAGGCGGTGGCGAACCGAGCACGGCACCCGGGACGGGATGAAGAAACCGGTTTAGAGAACGCCGATCGGTTTTACCAGCGCCTGCTCACCGAATGTTGGCGCGAAGCGGGCCGGGTTCTCAAGCCGGGCGGGCTGCTGAGTTTTACCTTCCATCACAGTGAGGATGCGCCTTGGGTGTCTGTGCTCGAATCGCTGTTCGATGCCGGTTTCTACCTGGAGGCCACCTACCCCATCCGCAGCGATGAAACCAAGGGCTCGGGCGAGTTTGGCTCCCGCAAGATCGAATACGACATCATTCATGTCTGTCGCAAGCGCATCGAGGATCCTAAGCCGATTTCTTGGGCAAAATTGCGGCGCCAGGTGCTGCGTGATGTGCGGGACCTGCAAAACTTGCTGGAACATCACCAGGAAGAAGGCCTGCCGGAGGCCGATGTGCAGGTGATTCGGCGCGGCAAGGCGCTGGAGTATTTCTCCCGCCACTATGGTCAGGTCTACAAGGACCAGGACACGTCGATGACGGTATTAGAGGCCTTGCTGGGCATCAACCAGTTGCTTGATGAGGAGTCCGGTGGCATTAAGGAGCCGCCACCGCATAATGCAGAGCCCTTCACGCGTATGTTGCTGCGTCTGTTCGATGGCATCAATCAGTTGCCCCGAGACCAACTACAGAAATTCCTGCGCGGGACGGGCATTGGTCCCTCGGACTTTGCAAGCCGGGGTTGGGTGTACGAAAAGAAGAAAATCTTTCATCTCACCTCACCGTTGGACCTGGCCCAAGGCTGGATCGGTCGGCATCGGCGCGGTATGCAGAGCGATTACGAGCAGGCGATGTTCCTTATCGGCGCCTGCTTTGAAGGCAGTGGCATCAATGCCAGCGAAACCCTGAATAACGAAAACTTCAAACCCCATCCGGCTTTGGGTGCGATTCTGACCTGGTTCAAGACCCGTGGTGCGGATTCGCCGACCCGGAACGCGGCTTCGACCGCCGCGTCGCTCTACCAATCCTGGGAGACACGCAACCAGGCCCAGGTGAAGCAGCTCAACTTATTTGAGCGTATGGGTGAAGAGGAGGATTGATGGTCAGAACACGCTTCAATCAAGGCTGGCCTCGGCGCGGCATTGCGTTGCTTTGGGATGCCGGGATTCTGTCCGGCCTGAATACACCGGACGAGGTGGTGTCGCTGCATCACTTCTTTGCCATGGCCGACGACTGGCCGGATGATTTGCCCGCCGCGGATGGCGATGCCCTGGTGGTAGCGGGGCTGGAAGGATGCTTGGATGTCCTGGATGGAGAGGATGCCAGGTGTTGGTTGGAAATCGATCTGAAAGAGGCCTTGCTGTCCTTCCAGGACTTCTACCAGGGGCAGGCCGGCTTGATCTTCTGGATGCCTAGTGGTCGGAACCGCATCAGCATGAAGGGAGCTAGCGAATCCTACTACTGGCGGCACAGGCCTTCCGGGCAGGAGGGATTGCCTATTGGGCGTCTGCTGTTTTCTGGTGCTGAAAATGAGGTGGAGCGCCTACTAAATACGGATGACCCGCACGCTGACTATGACGGCAAACACTGGGCGGGATTGCACCACCCGCGGATTAGCTAGGGAGATACGATCCATGGCCGAGCCCAGCTTCCAACCGGGCCAGCGTGTATTACATGCCGAGTTCGGCGAAGGTGTGGTGGTACAGCTCACTGCCAATGGCTATGTGCGTGCCTTTTTTCCGAGTGGTGAGCGGCAGGTTTTCGGTGAGTCACTGCAGCTGGTCACGAGCCGTGCCGAACAGATTATTGCCCAAGTGGCTGGTGATGCGGTTCGCCTGCGTACGGCTTGGCTGCATGTCGAGGCGCATGCGCTGCCGCTGATGGAGAACGCGGCGGCGCTGACGTCCGCACGCATTGACCTGTTGCCCCACCAGGTGGTGCTGACGCACCAGGTTGCAACCGCCTTGCCCCGACGTTTTCTGGTAGCCGATGAGGTGGGATTAGGAAAAACCATCGAAACTGCCTTGATTCTGCGTGAGCTGGCAAGCCGTGGTGAACTGGAGCGTGCTTTGATGGTGGTGCCGGCTGGGCTGGTCAACAACTGGCATCGGGAGCTTAACGAGGTTTTCAACCTGGATTTTGAGGTGTTCGGCTCGGAAGGCGATGTGACTGACCGTCGAAGCAACGCCTTTGACAAGCACAACCGTTTGATTGCCAGCGTCGACACCTTGAAGCGGCGAGCACGAATCAACCGTTTGAAGGAAGCGCCGCCCTGGGACCTGGTGGTGTTCGATGAGGCGCATCACCTCTCGGCCTACAGGAACGGCAAGAAGGTGCGCAAGACCGAGAATTACAAGCTTGCTGAAGTCCTGCGCGACCATGCCCGCGATTTGATTCTGCTCTCGGCCACACCACACCAGGGGGATCACTTTCGCTTTTGGATGCTGATCCAGTTGCTCAACCCGACGCTGTTCAAGAGCCCCGAGGAGATGGTGGACGCGCGTCACCGCCTCAATGAATTGGTCTATCGGCGCACCAAAGCCGATGCCTGCACTGCGGACGGTTCTTCGCTATTCGCGCGACGCTGGGTGCATACGGAATCCTTCACCATGAGCCCGGCGGAAAAGGCGTTTTACGCCAAGCTGCGGGAGTACCTGATCGACGGTTTTGACCTTGCCAAGCAGCAGGGCAACCAGGGCCGAGCCCTAGGGTTCGTGATGACCATCTTTCAGAAGATTGCCGCCTCCAGCTTTGCGGCGGTTCGCAGCACCTTGCTTCGTCGCCAGTTGGCCCTGACCATTCATGAAGCCATTCTTAAAGATGAGTCGCTGGACATTGACGGGCACCATGCCCTAATGGAAGAGGCTCGCCAGTTGATCCACCAGCAAAACAGCCTGGCCGATGACGCCGTGAGCCGGGGCGAGGTGGATCGTATCCTCGCAGACCTCAAGCTCCGCTTGATTCGCAAGCTCGATGAAGAACGCCTGTCGGCTGTGGCTTCGTCTGACTCTGCCGAGGAAGTGACCGCGGAAGGGGAGGATGTGGTGACAACGGCGGTTGAGCTGTCGTTGCCGGAAGAAAGGTTGCGCATCTCGGATTTGCTCAAGGTGTTCCCACAAGAGAGGGAAACTAAGGCCGATAAATTGTTACGAGGTCTGGGTGCCTTGTGGGAGCAAAATACGTACGAGAAAATCGTCATTTTTGCGACCTACTTAGCGACGGTTGATTTGCTAGCTAGGGAGATTGAAGCCTCTTACCCAGGACAGGGCGTAGTGGTGCTTCGCGGTGGTGACCATGGCTCGAAATTGGCGGCAGAAAGGCGCTTTCGTAAAGCCGATGGCCCGCGCGTTTTGATCTGCACCGCGGCGGGCCGGGAGGGGATCAACCTGCAATTCAGCCGGGTGCTGTTCAATTTTGATCTGCCTTGGAATCCGATGGACGTCGAGCAACGAATCGGACGCATCCATCGTTATGGACAAAAGGATACCGCTCAGGTTTACAACCTGGTGCTCTCCGACACGATTGAGGGGCGCATATTCCTGATGCTGACCGACAAGCTCCAGGAAATCGCACGTACCCTGGGCAAGGTAGATGCCCAGGGGAATGTAGCCGAGGATTTGCGAGGCCAGATTCTCGGGCAGCTTACCGATCGCCTGAGCTACGACCAGCTTTACCGGGAAGCGCTGTCCGATCCTGAATTGAAGCGAACGCACCAGGAACTGGAAGCGGCAATGAACAATGCCAGGGAGGCGCGCAAGGTAGTCTTCGAGCTGTTTCAGGACCTGGATCGTTTCAGTCTTGATGATTACAAGCCGCTTGCGAATATTGATGAAAGTAAGTCACGCATTATGGAGTTCGTGAGGGCTGCCGTAGAGTACAACGGGGGAAGTGTTCGACCAGTCGATGGGCTTCGCTTTGAGATGGCACTGGATTCGGGATCAGCGCCGATTGTTTACACGCTGGATCGCGACCTCGCGCAGCAGCATGAGAAGCTTGAACTGATCGGTATAGACCACCCGCTTGTTGATCGACTTATAAATCGATGGCGTTCAGCGGAACCGTCCTTTCTAGGTGCCTCGGCTTCTTTGGGTGTCGATCAACCGGTTGCGCTTAGTATCTGGTTGGTACATTCCTTCGGTGCCAAACAAGATATTGGCTCCCACATGATTCCCATCGCTGTTGGTCGAGATGGTAAACGAGCACCAAACGTAGAGAAACAGTATCGTGATTGTTTTAAGGCCCCGCCCGGTAGGCCCCAATTTCAACCTAATGAACGAGCTGCTCTGCTGTATGAGCATATCGAGCCCACATTGCAACGAGAATTAAAGCATCGTGGAATTGCTAGCCCTGACAAAGGCTATTCTACAAACCTTTTGGTCTGGATAGATGTAAATTGAAAATCGAATCGATCCCCAGCTTAGCCCGGCGCTGCCGTCAGAAAGGCGGATTATAGTCGCCCGAACGAAGGCCTCTATCCTGCTGAGCGTGCAATGCCAATCTCGCTCGCTCACCCCAGGGAGCCGCTGGATGACGAGGTGAAAATCTCCACCGCAAGAGACTTCGTCTCGGAGCATGCGCCACTTTATTTGACCACGGGCGATGCGACCCCCGCGTTTGGCAAAACGAACGATCCAGTGACCGTAATCAACTTATCTGACAGGGACGACAGACACTGCATTGATTCTAATACGACGCCGGCGAGCGAGTTGGATCGGCTCCCCAACGTCGGTCCGGCCCGTGCTCAAGAAATTATCGATGGTCGATCCTGGCAGAGCGTGGAAGAGCTCACACGCATTCGGGGAATCGGTAAAGGACGGATGACCAATATCCGCAGTAGTGGATTGTTATGCGGCGCCTGAGAGGAGAGGCATTAGTGGTTCGTCACCCCCTAACGTTTGCTAGAACCACGTCGGAACGTGTTCAGGCCTAGGACGTAATACTAACCAATTAACAGTTTGAGATATCGCGTTGATCACTTCTGGGGTGGTCGGCCTTGGTATGCGAATGCTCTACGGAGCATGAGCGTGTCTGCCCAAGCGCAAACTGACAAGCGGGGGGCGCCCTAGCTCTTTGGGAATGAGGCGCTTATCAGTGCGGCAATATCGACAAGCCGATAGAAGCATTCAACTTTGGATAAGGGCAAGCTTCTTGGATGGACACCGCAGACGCAAATCACAACGATACGCCAATTTTTGAGCCGCTGAGCACGTCAGATCCATTGCTAGCCCCGCCACCATCGGAGACCGGCAAGATCCCATATGGCCTTCGTGATGGTGTGGTCGTGCACATCAGTGAATTGACAATCGCCGAACGAGGGAACAAATGCAGCTGTCTCTGCCCTGGATGCAATGGGAAATTACAAGCCAGGATGGGCCCCGTATACGCGCACCACTTTGCTCACGTCCAGGAAAGTCATTGCACGACCGCCGCGGAGACCGGCATTCACCTCAAGGCCAAGGAGTTGATAGCCTCGCATGGCTGGGTCAAGTTGCCGGGCCTCACCGTGACTGTCGGCAAGGAGTTCTCCGACAGCGCCTTTAAGGACGGGCGGTGCGAGAGGAGGGATCTGGTAAAAAGCGGGACTGTCATTGAATTCGATAATGTCCTCGTCGAACAGTATCGAAGCGGCATTACACCCGACGTTATCGGGACGCTTTCAGAGACTGAGCTTTTCATCGAAATACGGGTCACGCACGAGGTCGACGAACGCAAGCGAGAGCGGATCGAACAGCTCAATGTCTCGACCATCGAAATCGACCTTTCAGGGCTGGATCGCATGGCCTCGCCTGTTGATATCGAAGAGGCACTATCGATCACGGCCAACGCTCAGTGGATCTACCATCGGCATGAACAAAGCCTGCGAGCCCAGATGGCGCAGCGGGTGGAGGAAAATGAGCGGATCTACCAGGAGCAACTACAAGCCGCCCGTGAAGCCGAAATGCAGCAACGGGCCAGGCGTGAACAGGGCAAGGATCGATTCAAGCAACGCCTTAGCGCCGTGTACCAGGCCCTTGAAGGGCGCCTCAGTGCCGACGCCCCAATCAATCTGCCACCCGTCATGAAGCAATGGTTGCCAGAAGGCCTGCCCGGCGACTATGGACAGGGGCTCACTGTCTCCGCCTACGATAAGGAGTGGATGGTCTACGCCAGCAAAATGCTTCCCGTGGGTGAAACCGATCGGTTCGCTATCGCCTGGGACTGTCATAATCCCTCTAAGCCGGAGCCCTACCACCTTCGGGAACTGTACAGGATAGCCGGCGCATTCTGCGTACTGGATATATCTGCGCTATTGAAGGGCGGCTCGCGCACGCACTGGCAGGATGACGAGCTGGATGCGTTCTTGGCTGGGCCAAGGGCAAGGCATGATCGTTGGTACAAGTATCCGGAATCGATACGCCGGCACCAAATAGCTTTTAACCAGGCTCAGCAGCGCGAAGCGCTGAAAGCACAAAAGGCCACGGACGAGAAGAATGTCCGTGAAAGGGCTGAGCAACAGGCTCGCGATGAAGCCGAACGAGCTGCCATGTGGCGTGAGCACGAGCAGGCCCAGGCCGAAAGGCGCACAATAGAAATGAGCCGTCACGCGGAGCAACGAGACAGGAAGTTGTACCGTGAGCTGCAACGCCTGGCGGCGCACTTGGACGCGGGCAGAAAGCTGCTCGAGGACATCGAGAAGCACCAGCGGAAAATCCAGATCTCGCGGGAGGCGCTCGGTGTCGCAGCGCCGCAACGTTGGCACCCGGTCAAGGAGCTTTCTGCCAGTTACCCACGACTCGCAGGTTCGGACTTCGACTGGATCACTGGGCAATGGCAATGCCTGGCGAGACCCTACCCCTATGAATGGGTCTTTTCGATCCATCCCGATTGCCTGAAGGTCGCTGTCCTGGATACGTTTCTCGCAGCGGCCAGTAAGGATCAGGACCTTGCTGATGCCGATGTACGGAACGACCTCCAGAAGATTCTGGCCGAACGGCTACGACAAACGAGCCAGCCAGGATCAAAGGCGAAAGGATACTCATCGCACTACTACCGAATGGAGCGATGGGTCAAGACTGCTGGGGACCATGCACGGCATATCAATGCGCTTATAGACCAGACCAGTAGTGGCCAGCCTCTACCCGACTCGATCTGGGCCGAACAGGCAGACCAGTCTCTCGAGGAAGTGCTCAGTTTGATTTCACAAAGCGCAGGGATATCGGCCGGTGAGAGGGAAGGGGAAAGCTACAATCCATGGCAGCCAGCCGTGATGCGCCGATTTTGCGAGACGCTTCTCCAAGACCTGAGATCGTTGAGACACCCGGCCCAGTCATGAGAACACGCAGACCTGGACTGAATAGCTGAGCGCTGGTGGCATCGAGATGCCAGGGCCCCTCATCCTCCATGGAGCCGCGCTGCGCATCGAAGGTGCCGGCGGGGATCAGACGCAACTTGGCGGCGTCGGTGCGCACCGCGAGTGCGCAGACCGCTACCAGAGGCTGATTGGCTTCCGCACTGCAGGCGGCGATGGGATGGAGCGAAGTTGTCGTAGTCATGAGCCCAGCTGGGGCGCACGAGGGTAAGACGGGATTTAAAGAGTTTTAGGAATTTTCGGGAGGCGGCAGCTGGTTTTGGTCGTCAGATTCTATGGCAAGGGGTTCTGCACCGATCACGATCGCCTTACGGATATCGTCACCCACAACCCTGGCATTGATCGACAAGTGTACTGGCTTCTTAGCCCACTCGGCTTCGCGGATGGCGGCTTTATAGCGGTTGTTGAGCGTTTCATCCTGCACGGTCGCTATGAACTCGTCGCCGTCAGCTTCACTCCGCACACGGATCTTGAAGACATCGATCTGGGAAGCATCTACCGCCTTGACGCGATAAGCGCCATCAAGCCTTAACTCCTTCGCTTCGCGACGGGCATTCTTGGTCAGTTCCTGAGCGGTTTCACCCTCGATCGTGAGGCCGCCAATAGATGCTTCGTCGGCTTTGCGCACCGATCTGACCAAACTGTTCTGAGCGTCACTTGCAAATTCTCGAATATTGGCAGCTCTAGGCTCGTCAAGCGTGGCGTCAGCCAGGATTTGCATGCGCCGCACGTCGAGTTCGTCAGAGTACTGTTGTGCTTTCAACTCAGCGATGCGCTCCTCCGATTGCAGCTCTGCTATGCGGACTTGGCGCCTTTCCTCAAGATAAGACCTGGTCATGCTGGCGCCGAAGTAGCCGACAGCCACGATCAGAGCGATGGTTACGAGACTTTTTGGAGTCACTTTGTCACCTATCCTGTCAACGAGGCGTTCCATGAGCGCCTGGACGTCGATCGTGAAACGAGAACAGCCTTCTTCAACCTTGATGTAAAGCTCCAGGGCTTCCTTCTCTTCCCTGGTCAGCTTGTTGATATTGACCGAGTTATAGCGTGCCAGCGCAAAGGTGCGGTAAATGGCCGTCTGGAACTCTATGAACCCCTTCATGATGCTTGGGGTTATCGTGCCCTGATATCGATCGCCTCGGACGATGATCTCTAACTGCGGCCACCCGTCGAAGTGGATTTCAACATTCTCGGGCAGTGCCCCGGTGGAAGCCATATGAAGTATGTCATAAGCCTCCTGCTCGGATCGGATGACGATCTCATAGTTATTTGCCACTGAGCCCCCTACGCGGTAATGGCATTTTTACTTAACCTTGCAGGAGGTAACTGTAAGTATCGTCACTCAGCAGATCAATTGAACTTTCGGTCTCAGTGCGCGCACACCTCCTCAACGTCTTGTCTATACCCGATTAAGCTCCGTTTAAAAGCCACCAAGCGCGTTCAAACACGGCAAGGGGGCCTTAGTGGCCGGAAACACTCAGAACGGCTTACAGGGGCGTACTCCATCGAGCTGCCCCATTCGAGCTCATCACCGATCACGGCATAGTGGATCTCGCTGGTTAGCCGGCGGGTCTCGCCGATCAGTGGGACGCTGCCACCCTTGAGCGCCTGGGTGACCGATGAATTATCGGGCCACTCGCTGCCGTCAGGCGTTTGCTTGTCGACGAAGCGCTGCTTGGTGGACTCGAAGAAGTACTCGCCGAGCTCGCGCAATGGATCGTTCAGGTTCTGGCTGCGCTGTAGCCGCTGGTTCAGCGCGTCGAGCACGCACCGTCGACTTTCTTCAGCCAACAGTTGCCTCCCTCTGCATAGAGCTTTTGCAGCAGCAGTGTCTGCCTCTCGCGCAGGACCTCGTATACTACGGTCCAGGTGGCGCCCTCGCTCTCCCAGCGTCACCCGGGCGCGCTGCTTCATGAACGCTGGCGGCACCCCCGAGCCGGTTTTTGAGCAGGTGGGGCCTCAGAGCCACATTCACGATGACTGCCACTACAAGCTACTCGTCAAGGAGTCAGGCCATGACACAACTGGCACCCGATACCCAGGAGATGCTCGACAGCCTCCGCACCGCAGTGGCCGACATCTTGGAGCGCAAGCGGCGCCTCGGCCAGTACGCCGTGATCTGGCAGGACGGTAAACCTGTGCTGATAGGGGATGATGCACCGCCACAACAGGCGGGTGAGCAGTATAGCCAGGACCAGGAGTGGTACTGATAGTGCGTAGGTGAGGCCAACCAGTATCCAGAAACTCGACACCGGAAATGATTTCAAGGGACTGGTATCCTATCGTTAGGTGTTGGCTCGCTCCCGGCATGTCGCATGAGGCGGTTCAGTGCCTGCGGTAACTCGGCTATCGGATCAGACGCTTCGAGGATGGTTATTCGGAGTGGAAAGCGGCTGGCTTGCCTGTGATGTGACCTCGTTACCTTCCAAGGCTATACCGAATATCCAGATAACGGCTCACCATGACTAGACTCGGGTAGCCTAACAGAACCAGCCCGGTCATTTAGCTTGCTACCAGCCTAAGCCCTAAGCTCGCGTAGCTGCGCCACTAGTCGTGCAAAAGCAATTCTGGTTGCGGGTTGGTTGCTGATTGCTGGAAAAGAGTGTGGCTGG
The DNA here is from genome assembly GCF_033446685.1 of Halomonas sp. HP20-15. Lineage (NCBI taxonomy): Bacteria > Pseudomonadati > Pseudomonadota > Gammaproteobacteria > Oceanospirillales > Halomonadaceae > Halomonas > Halomonas sp. HP20-15. The sequence continues at coordinate 223,198 of NZ_JAWQLY010000003.1, forward strand.
TGTAAATGTTGGAATCTCCTAGCTGATTGAATTTTAAGGATAACCGCACTGCAGGCGCGATCCTTAAATTAGCAAAATTGCACTCTTAATCTCTTGGTCGCAGGTTCGAGTCCTGCTGGGCCCACCATTAAAATCAATAGCTTGTCAGAAATTTCGCCAGTCGAGCACTCTTTGAAGACTTGGTCGTCGCGTCGAACTCTTGAACGTTTTCCACCAATTCCAGAGCGTCTAAATCGCCTAAGCCATAGCCGGTGCGCTTGCAGTTGGGCGAAGCTCGCTGGGGCTTAGCCAGACGCCATCATAGCTCGATGCCCCACGCCGCTCTTCTCATCTGGACGGTTCGAGCGGCCCTGAAACTCAGCGCCCCTGAGCACCCCGGCGCAACCAGCCATGCACAAAGGCGAGCTTGCGACGCGAGATGTCCGACAGCACAAAGGGGTAGAGATCCGATAGCCCCATGGAGCGGTTGACGTTATTGATCCCCACGGCCAGTGAGGCAGCGACATAGATCAGGCGATCGGCATCGGGTTCCGAATACGGGTCCCAGCTTGGGCTCGGCAATTGGGGCGATGACAGTTCCGCCGCAACGAAGCTATCGGCGATATCGGTCAGGTGCAGTAGATGCGCCGTGGTCTCGGCCCAGTCCTCGTGAGGATGGGCAGAAGCGTAAGTGGTCAGGAAGTGTTGCTCCCAATCGGGAGGCGGGCCGTCATGATAGTGATGCTGGAGTGCGGTCGGGTAATCCGCGCGCTCGTCGCCGAACATGGCACGAAAAGCATCGAGAAAATCAGCGCGCAAACTGAGCCGCCACCAAATCATGTGGGCTATTTCATGACGCATATGGCCGATCATGGTTCGGTAGGGCTCATCCAACGCCTGACGACGGGTAGTTCGCAGGACCGGGTCCGCCTCGGCCACGCTGATAGTCACTACGCCCTCGACATGGCCCATGGGTACCGGAGTCGGCCCTTCGGCGAGCATGTGAAAAAGAGGACGCACGCCCGGGTCTTCCGGCCGGAACCAGTTCCAACGGCCCAGGTTATCGAGCACCCAGCGCTTGGCAGCCTCGGTCTGCGCCCAGTTGGGAATGGCATTAGGGATTTGGGGGTCCGGGGCTAGCGCGGTCATGGCACAGGCCTGGCAAAAGGCGCCCTGTTCCGGGGCGATCCAGTTACAGCCGATCACCTCACGATTGGCGCAAAAAGGTGGCATGGGCAGGAAGGCGCGCGCCTGCGGGTCGTAAGCTATGGGGGTGCCATCGGCTGTGGCAAGATTGTCGAACCATAGTGAGCCCGAACCGACGGGATTGGAAAAAACGCGCATGATAAAGATTTCCGTGACAGGGGCCAAAAGGATTATAAGTAATAATAGCGACTCTCCCCGTTAAAGCGAGCGCCAAACCTATTATCAATTCCGAGGCAAAACGAAGGAAGTGCATAGAAAAGCCCGAACACCAGAAAGGCCTGGGCCGGGCTCTACTACTGCGTATCCTTACTTGCTTCCACGAGCGTCCTGCTCGTGCATCCTTGGCATCCTCAAGCTATCCGTGCTCGGTCTTCCTACACAAAGCGTCCTGTGCTCTGCGGTATAGCTATTGTCACATGCATTCATGGCTATAGATATGGTTGAGCTATATATATTTCATGTGCACTGCGGGTGATTATATATTGCTAATTATTTTGTATTGCTCGCCTAATCCAAGTTTTCAGATCTTGTCATGTCAGTGCTAGAAAAAGTTTTTTGATTGTCTGGTCTAGAGGCGAGCCGGAGCATTTAATCACTCGCGCCAGGCGGCTTCTTTCTCGCATGCAACCAGGTGAGCAGTAAGACTCCCGCCATGGCGGAAAAAGCAGATGCAATAAAAATCCCTAGCTTAGCGCTACTTGCGAGACTCTCATCGAAAGCCAGGCTTGTAATAAATAATGCCATTGTAAATCCGATCCCAGCAAGCAGGCTGCCGCCTGCGATCAAACCCCAGGTAAGCTCAGGTGGGCGAGTTGCGATGTGCAAGCGCACAGCTAGCCAGCTTAAAAATAGAATCCCGATGGGCTTTCCGAGAACGAATCCTGAAAATACCGCCACAGTTACCGAGTTGCTAAAGTCGCCAAATGCGAATGGAAATCCGGCATTGGCAAACGCAAAAAGTGGCATGATGAAAAAGCCGACCCAAGGGTGTAGCGCAATCTCAAGACGCTCTACGGGGGACAATGATTCGCGTGCAGCAATCGCAGCTACCTGTAATGTAATCCTGTCCTGAGTATCCCTGCTGCTCTCTCTACTGGTTGGATGAGAAACGACCTGGCCCAAGATGGCATAGAGTCGTTTATCGTTGACCCACCGGCGTGCAGGTGTCATCAAACCGAGTATGACTCCAGTGATAGTGGGATGGATTCCTGAGGCATCAATAGCCAGCCATATCGTTGTCCCAACAAGAAAGTAGAGAGGAAATCCTCGTAGGCCGAGCATTGTCATAGCCCGTATTGTCAGTAATCCAAGCAAAGCAAGAGACAGTGAATCCCAACTAATATTGTTACTGTATCCGATGGCAACCACCATAATCGCGCCGATATCATCGATAATCGCTAGAGATAGCATGAATAAGCGTAAGCTTTGTGGGATACGTGTCCCCAATAGGGCCAGACAACCGATCACAAAAGCGGTATCTGTCGCCATGACCGTGCCCCAACCGTGTTGGCCGGGTTGCCCCGCTTGCAATGCCAAATAGATTAAAGGAGGGATGGCCATGCCGCCCAACGCGGCGATTATGGGTAAAGCAGCCACACGCGGTTTTCTTAATTCACCAAGAATCAATTCTCGTTTGAGTTCCAATGCTACCAGAAAGAAAAACAGCGTCATCAAGGCATCATTGATCCACTCCCGTATTGAACGGGAGGACTCTAGCGGTCCAATGTGAAGTCCAATCGATATTTCCCATATTCTTTCAAAATGAAGGGCCCACGGCGAGTTTGATAAAGCAAGAGCTACTATGGTGAATAAAAGTAAAAGCCCGCCCCCAGCCGACTCGATCTTCAAAAAGCTCGAGAAAGGCTTTGCAATTCGGTCTATATACCCCTTGGGTAGTGGTGACAACCCCAGCTCATTTTTTTCTTGCTTCACCATCAGGCTGCACCTTTATTACAAAGTTATGTATAAACAATAGGCCTCTAAGGTTAGTGCTCGTGAGCGGGGCTGTGCATTCAGCTGGGCAGATTTATAGCCGCAATCTGCATGTAATGGAGCATTGCTGACCACGCTGTTTGTTTGATGTGAAACGAGGCACTTACGGACTCGACTGCTTTATCACCGAAGATTGGTTGGTGGACATCGCAAGAACCAGATGGTGTCGAGCGCCATCGAGCGGCACACGGATTTTGCCCGCATCGCAGGCTATTGCTTCTCCGTCCAGGTGGGCTTGCGAAGTGACGAGGTGCCGCTTGAAAGAGTGGGCAACCTGGATGGTGTAATGGGACGAGGCCACTGAAATGGTCGCTTCGAAGCCCGGCCAGGCGGCGGGTAGGCACGGGGCGATGATCAGGAAGGCGCCCTCGCGACGGATGCCAAGAATGCCTTCGAGCCCCGCCCGATACATCCAGCCAGCGGACCCCGTGTACCAGGTCCAGCCGCCTCGCCCGGCATGTGGGACAACGGAGTACACATCGGCAGCCACGACATAGGGCTCGACTTTATAACGTTCTGCCTCTTCCAGAGTGCGGGCGTGGTTGATGGGGTTGAGTAGCGAGAACAGCTCGGCGGCTTTGTCGCCATCGCCCAGCTGCGCATAGGCCAGGATGGCCCACATCGAAGCATGACTGTACTGGCCGCCGTTTTCCCGCAGCCCGGGAGGGTAGCCGCAGATATAGCCGGGGTCACGCGCGGGCTGGTCGAAGGGGGGCCAGAACAGCAGGGCCAGCCCTGGGGCCTTGCGGATCAATTCACGCTCCAGCGAGCGCATGGCGGTTGCGGCCCGCTGTGGATTTGCCGCACCGGAGAGTACCGCCCAGGATTGGGCAATCGAGTCGATACGACACTCATCGCTTTCCTGGGTACCGAGCCAGCTACCGTCGTCATAAGTCGCCCGCCGATACCACTGGCCGTCCCAGGCGTGTTGTTCAAGCGACTCACGCAGCGAGACCGCGTGGGCCCGCCAGCGGTTGGCGCGGGCATCTTCGCCGCTGCGTTGTTCGGCGAAGGGCAGGAACAGGTCGAGGGTGCGTACCAGCAGCCAGCCCAGCCACACGCTTTCCCCCTTGCCTGCTTCGCCGACCCGGTTCATGCCATCGTTCCAGTCGCCACCGCCGATCAATGGCAGGCCGTGCTCGCCCGTCAACGTCAGGCATTGGTCGAGGCCGCGCGCGCAATGCTCGTATAGCGAGGCGGCCTCGTCAGCGATCATGGGCTGGAAAAAGGCATCGTGCTCATCGTTGCCGAGCAACGCGCCTTCCAGAAATTTCACCGACTCGTCCAGCACGGCGGCGTCGCCCGAGGTCGCAATGTAGAGGGCGCTGGCATAGGCCAGCCAGACCCGGTCGTCGGAAATGCGGGTGCGCACGCCCTGGCCGGAATGGGGCAGCCACCAGTGCTGCACATCACCTTCGGCGAACTGACGCGAAGCGGCACGCAGCAGGTGGTGTCGGGTCATCTCGGGGTTGGCGAAGGTCAGAGCCATGCCATCCTGTAGCTGATCGCGGAAACCATAGGCGCCGCTGGCCTGGTAGAAGGCGGAACGCGCAGTGATCCGGCAGGCCAGGGTCTGGTAGAGCAGCCAACCGTTGAGCATGATGTCCATTGCGCGGTCTGGGGTAGTGACCTGCACTGCACCCAGTTGCTTCTGCCAGTAGGCCGTGACCGCGGCGAGCTCGGCGTCGAGATCGGCCTGGCGATAGAGGGCGATGAGCGCTCTAGCCTCATCGTTGGAATGGCATTGACCGATGAATGAGACGATCTCGATCGTCTCCCCCGGTGCCAGCTCGACGGTACACTGCAGGGCCGTGCAAGGATCCCATCCGGCGCCTGTGGCTCCGGAAAGGGGCGTGCGACCGGCAAGCCCCGCGGGGGAAGCATGACTACCGCCATGGCCGAGGAATTCACTGCGATCTGCCGTCCAGGCCGTTTGCAGGCCGCCCAGGTCGATGAACGCGACGCGTCCGGGAAAGGCCATGTTCCAAGGGTTGCTTACCAGCATCGCCCCACAGGTTTCATCCATGTGCGAGATGATGAATGGGCCGGATGCGCTTCGTGACAGACCCAGTGACCACTCCACATAGGCGGTGACGGACAGCCGACGCGGCCGGTCCGAGCGATTCTCGAGGATCAGACGCGAGATTCGGATGGGATCGTCGAGCGGCACGAAATGCACCAGCTCGAGGGCGATGCCGTGAGCTTCGTGCTCGAAGCGGCTATAGCCGAAACCGTGCCGGGCCACGTAGCGCTCCTCGTCACGAACCGGTAATGCCGTCGCCGTCCACACCGCCAGGCTCTCTTCGTCGCGCACGTAGATCGCGTCGCCGCAGGGGTCCATCACGGGGTCGTTCGACCAGGGAGTGAGCGGGTTTTCGCGGCTGTTGTCGGCCCATAGGTAGCCGGAGCCCTCCGCCGAGATCTGGAAACCGAACCCGGTGTTGGCGATCACGTTGAGCCACGGGGCCGGGGTGGAGCGACCGGCCTCAAGTATCGTCACGTATTCTTTCCCTTGCTTGTCGAAGCCCCCCAGGCCATTGAAGAACTCGAGCGCCGGCGGGACCTCAATGCCTCGTGCTTGTGTCACCGCCCCGCGCAGCCTGGTCTCCTTTGAAATCGATTCAGGGGGTGGATAACGAAGCGCGGGCGGTATCAGCGCGAGTTGATCTGCAATCGGCCCGCGGTGCGCCATCAGCGCCACCCTAGCCACGGATTGCAGCAAAAGGCGCGCGTCGAGGCCCATCAGATCGCCACGCAGGACGATGACCGAGCCTTGAGCATGCCCCTCGTGGATGCGTGGCCGCGACTGGCTGCTGTGCACCGCGGTCTCGATGGCCTGCTGGAGGTCCTGTACATAGGAGGAGGCGCGCTCGTTGACGATCACCAGATCGACGCCGAGACGCTTCATGCGCCAGTATTCATGGGCGCGCAGCAGCTGGCGCACCTGGGCCAGGTCATCGGTCGAATCGATGCGCAGCAACACGATCGGCAGATCGCCGGAAATGGCGTGCGGCCAAAGTGCCGATTGCGGACCCGCACCGCGCGCAATGGCCTGACGCGAGGCCCTGAAACGCGGGTCGGCATACAGGATTGGGGCGGCCAGGCGCTGAAAGTCCGCCGCTTCCTCGGGTGTGACGCTCAAGTGGCGAAGCTGAACTTGCGCCTGGGTCCAGGCCAGTGTCTTGGCCCGCTCAAAGGCGCTGCGATCGTGATGCTTGTCGATCAGGTCCAGCAGCGCCTCGCGCGATGCCGCCACGACGGTCCAGAAAGCGACACGGGCGATCTTTCCGGGGGCGACCTCGAGACGATGGCGCAGCGAAAAGACCGGATCGAGCACCGTACCGGTGGTGTTCGTCAGCCGCTGTTCCCCGCTCAGGGCAGCGGCCGTGGTCACCGTGCGCCCCCGGCCGATGAAACGGGCGCGATCGGTCTCGTATTGCGGCTTACTCAAGACTTCGCCTTCTACCACGGCAAAGTGGGCCGCCCAGGTCTCTGCTTCGTCCGGCCCACGCCGACGACGGGTGGCGATCAGTGCGTTTAATTCCTCAAGGTACTCGGTGACCACGAACAGTTTCGCGAAGGCGGGGTGGGCATTGTCGGTAGCCGGCGTGGTCAGCACCAGTTCCGAATAGGAGGTCACGTCAATATGACGCGCCCGCCGCCCGCTGTTGGTCAACGACACGCGCCGCACCTCACCGTCATCCTCGCCCGAGACAAGCACATCGAGGTGGGTGGTCAGGTCGCCATGCCGGTGCGTGAAGCGGGCATAGTCTTCGGCAAAGAGCACCTCGTGGCTGCCTTTCTCAGCCTCCGTTCCCTTGCCGGGCATGGGGCCACTGGCCGACCAGACGCCGGTCGTGTCTCTATCGCGCAGGAAGATGAAGCTGCCCAGGTGATCCCGGGTCGCGTCTTCCTGCCAGCGGCTGATGGCTATATGCCGCCAGCGGCTATACCCCGCCCCGGTCGCCGTCAACATGACCGAGTAGCGTCCGTTCGACAGCAGATGGGTAACGGGTACCCCTACCTCCGTTGCCGCGATACGGCGAATCGCATGGCTGTCGTTGAGCGCCTCGCTTGGTGCCGACTTAACTTCCTCGGCGCGGGGATGGGCTATGGCTACGTCGCGCGGGATGCGTTCTTGCAATAACAGTTCGCTGGCCTGGATGATCGGTTCACGATGGAAACGTTCGCGCATCCGTCCGTCATGCAGAGTATTGGCAATGGCGACGATATTCATGCCCTGATGGTGAGCCATGAAGCTACGTACGATGATGACTTCTTCATCCGCAGGGACTCGCGAGCGGGTGAAGTCGAGCGCCTCGTAGAATCCATAGCGACCCAGCGCCCCCAAATCGGCGAGTCGGGTGAAGTTGCGACGCGCACCGAGGGGATCGATCATCGTCGCCAGACCGGTCGCATAGGGGGCCACCACCAGGTCAGCGGAGAGACCGCGCTTCAACCCCAGGCCGGGTACGCCGAAGTTGGAATACTGATAGGTGAATTCTCTATCGCGGGCGTTGTAGGCGGATTCTGAGATGCCCCAAGGAACCCCCAACGAAGCCGCATACGCTACCTGGCGCTTGACCACCAGGCGATTGCTCTGCTCGAGAAGACTACCCGCGGGAGCGCGCATCACCAGCGACGGCATTAGATATTCGAACATCGAGCCCGACCAAGAGATCAGTGCCGAGCCGTGCTCCAACGGTGTGGCCGTACGTCCAAGTCGGAACCAGTGACGCGTCGGGACATCGCCCTTGGCAATCGCCAACAGGCTGGCCAAGCGCGCTTCGGAGGCGAGCAGGTCATAGCAATTTCCGTCGAGCGTGTTGTCGTCCAAGGAATAACCGATCGATAGTAACTGGCGTTCGGGGACGAGCAGGAAGGCAAAATCCATTTCCAGCGCCATGCCTCGCGCGGTGTCGGCGATCTGCCTGAAGCGGACCAGTAGTCGCTCTCTAGGCCCGCTTCTGGCGATGTGTTTTCGGTCTCGGCAATGTTCGGCGACCGATTGGCGCAAGGCCCCCACCCAGAACAGCAACTCCTCAACCCAGTCACCTTCGACACTTCGCAGGGCTTTATGGGTCATCGCCGTGGTGTGATCACTGAGTTTTTGCAGTGCCGGCAACCACGTCGCGAACAGGGGGTCTCCCTGCAAGTGCGCTTCGATCTCGTCCAGGCTGGCCTCGATCGGTGCGATATCCGCGCCATGAGCCGTTGGTGTCGCTTGGAGGACCTCGCGCACCAGGTCCAGGTTATCTGCGATACCCGGGCGAGGATCGGGCAACAGTTCGCTTTTCGACCAGGTTTCACAGGCATTGGCGATAACCAGTAGATGACCCGCGAGGTTGCCGCTATCGACCGAGGAGACGTACCTTGGATCCAAGGGACGAAGATCCTGGGTGCCATACCAGTTGAAAAAATGCCCACGATAACGTGGGAGGGTCTGCATGACCCTCAGCGTGGCTTCAAGACGCTCGGCGCCATTCAGCGCACCCAGCCAACCAAAGTCGCGCGCGGCCAGCACCGACAAGAGATAAAGGCCCATGTTGGTGGGGGAGGTACGTCGAGCTATGACAGGTTGGGGCGCTTCCTGGAAATTATCCGGCGGCAGCCAGTTGTCTCGAGCGGTGACGAATGTTTCGAAGAAGCGCCAGGTACGCCGCGCGATCAGACGCAGTTCCTGTGCCTCGGCTTTCGGTAGCGGGTATTCTGGCGCGAGACTACCTGGCCGGCTGACCCACGCGGCGATTGCCGGCGCAGCCGACCAGAGCAGCAACATGAGCAGCGCTATGGGCCAGGCCTGAGGTGCCTGGCTCACGACACCCAGTGACACTACTAGCGCCAGTACGGTCCCCGGCGCCATGCTGCGATAAAAGCCTGTTAGCGTCAGTCTCGGCCGTCCCGTCGACTGTGCGGCCGTCGTCCACTCGAGCAGGTGGCGGCGGGTGACCAACACACGAACCAGGGTCCTGACGATGGCATCCAGCATCCGCCAGGTTTGGTCGGGCAGGAAGGCCACCCATAGCAGGGTCTGGGCTGAGGCCAGTTTCAGATCGGAAAGCCATTGGTGAAAATAGTGCCGCACATTGACGCCTGCTTGAGTCGGAATCAGCGACAGCAACAGCGGCAGTAGCGAGGGCGCGGCGATGACCGTGATGACGAACAGCGTGCCTGCCAGAGCCGCGGGCAGAGGTAACAACCAACTGACGGCGAGGCAGGCCAGCAGCAGCGGTGCCAGCAGCGAACGGCGCAAATTGTCCATCAGTTTCAAGCGCCCGGTCCAGGGCATCGCTTGCACGAAAATCCATGGCAGCAATTGCCAGTCGCCCCGTGTCCAGCGATGTTGGCGCTTGGCGGCGACATCGTAGCGGGACGGAAATTCCTCGATGACTTCGATATCCGAGGCCAGGCCGGCGCGGGCGAAGACACCCTCGAACAAGTCGTGGCTGAGTACGCTGTTCTCCGGCACGCGCCCGCTGAGCGAGGCTTCGAATGCATCGATATGGTAGATGCCCTTGCCGGCAAAGGAGCCCTCGCCGAGAAGATCCTGGTACAGATCCGATATGGCCGCGGCATAGGGATCGATGCCGCCGGGTGCGGAGAAAAGGCGTTGATGGATCGAACCCTGGCGGCCCAGCGGTAGCGAGGGCGTTACCCGCGGCTGGAGAATGGCGTAGCCCTCCGTGACGCGCTGGCGGCTTTCATCGAACCTGGGTTGATTCAGAGGGTGCGCCATCTTGCCGATGAGCCGACTGGCCGCCCCGCGGGGCAGCCGGGTATCCGCATCCAGCGTGATGACATAACGCACATCTCTCGGCACAGCGGACTGGGCCAGGAACGTGGTGTCGTGGGCGCCGCGGAGCAAGCGGTTGAGTTCATGCAGCTTGCCGCGTTTGCGCTCCCAGCCCATCCAGCAATTCTCACCGTGATTGAACACCCGCCGACGGTGCAGCAAAAAAAAGCGCTCACGACCGTCATTGTCGCCATAGCGGCGGTTCAGTTGGGCGATTGCCGCGCTGGCAATCGCCAACAATGGGGCGTCCTCGGCAATATCCTCGTGCTGGGCATCGACTCCATCGGTGAGCAGGGCGTATACGATAGCGCCGCCACCGCTGGCCAGGTGATGAACCTCCAGCCGCTCGATCTGCTCGTGCAGGTCAGCCTCATTGGTCAGCAACGTCGGCACGGCGATCAGTGTGCGCAGGGTGGGTGGGACGCCTTCGGAGAGATCCAGGCTCGGCAGAGGCTGGGCACCGACGCTAAAAATGATCAGCCGATTGATCAGTAGCGTCGCCACTTCGGTGGCGGGGAGTAGCCCCAGCAGCCCCAGCAACCACAGCCACCCGAGGGGGGATTCTCCCGCGGACAGCGACCATAAAGTCACCGATGTCATCGTCAGCAACCCAGCGGTGGCTACCGCGATAAGGCCGACGTAGCCGCTCATGCCACCTGTCAGAAAGGCCTGCCGAAAGCGCTGGCGCAGCGAAGGTCGAAAGCCGATCGCTTGCTCGAGTGAAGGCCGCCCAGTGGCGATCAGAAAATAGCCGGGGTCGCCCACGCGTGCGGTCTCGACAGGGTCGTCAGCGTTTGCCATCGCCTCACGTGATGCGGCCAGGGCGTGGTCCACTACCGCCAGTTCTTCCCGCGCAGAGCCCCGGGCCAATTGCTCCACGGCACTGCGATAGCTATTGCGGGTAGGGAAATCCAGCCTCGTGAAGAGACCACTTTGGCCAAGCCGTGCATCGACCAGACTGACGCTCTCGAACAGCTCCGCCCAGTCAATGCTCGATACGAAGCGCATACTGGTAATGATGTTGCGAACGGTGACGTTGGCGGCGCCTTGACGCTGCTGGGCCTGCTGAATCACGTCATCGATGGAGCCGTCTTGGGCACTGACTTGCCCCTCCAGCCAGCCCACCATGGGGTTGGTTCGCGGATCTAGACCTCGCAAGCGCTTGGCCAACTGAGCGACGAAGGGCTCTGCCAATGGCGTCGTGCTGCGGGGCAACGCACTGGCATCCAGCGAGGATCGGTGCCCCTCCGGGAACAACCATCGAGTCGCAAGGGCGTCAGCCTCGTTGCGTGCAGCCTGTTCGCTAACGATCTGCTCGGCGAGTCGTCGCAGGTTCTCTACGAGTACTATTCGCAGGGTGATCGCCACCGCCCATAGTTCGCCGATGGTCAACGGTTGCACACGTTGATAGGCAGCAATGAAGCTGCGCAGATTATCGGGGTCGAGGTGGCTGTCGGTGTGGGCGACAAAGGCCCAGGCCATACCGAAGACGCGTGGGTAGCCGGCAAAAGGGCCATCGGCCAATTTCGGTAGCTGGCGATAATAACCGGGAGGCAGATCACTACGGATCTCGCGGATTTGGGCTTCGATGAGATGATAATTGTCGAGCAGCCAGGCGGCGGCGGGAACGATATCGCGCCCTTCGGCGACTTCTAAGGCACTTGCGCGATAAGCCCTCAGCAGAAGCTTGGCATTGTCATCGAGCCGCCTTGCCAGCGGCAACACTTTAGGCGGTTTGCCGGTGACACGCTGAGCCAGCGCAAGACTGCCGGCATGCTGTTCGAGCCGTTCGAAACTGAACAACTCTTCCCGCACCGGGGCCGTATCATGCCAGGGCGATGGCGAGGTGGAAGCCCGGCGTACAATACTAAAGAGAGAGGCCACGAGCGCTATCCTGGTCGATGCGCATTACCCACTGGGGTAAGCGATGTTTCGTAACCAGAATTATGCGAAATAACCGCGAATTTGTCGGTTCGCTAGCGCACACTGCTGCCCTTCTAGGGCAGGCGAGAAATAGGCGCTTAAGCGCGCTAGCGCACTGAACGCTCCGATAACTTAGGGCAACATTGTCTCGTCGCTGTCATGCATTTCGCGGATGGCGTCACTGAGGTCACCCCATGAAAAATTTCAGCGATCTGCCTCGCAGCACCGGAACTCCAAGGACCTTGCGCCTAGTCGCTGCGCGTCGACCCGAACATGAACCGGTCGTTTTCGGCACGCTCAAGTACCTGCACGTGCCCAGTCAAGCTAACTTGGGCGCGCCATTGCAAGCGGCTCGCGGGGACGATGAACTCATGAGCATGGAGCCCAGCCAAGTCTGAACGACCTGGCGGGCCTTGGCCCGCCATTTCCAAGGATAACGCCGCTTCCGGCATCAAGTGATCGTGTAATAGGGCATCAGACGATCGCTCTCCTTCTTGACCACGGCATAACATTCGCAGCTAAGCTGCTCGAGCCTGGGCCTGTCGAGCACCGTAATATGCCCGCGCCGGTATTCGATCACACCCAGCCTATGTAGTTTGCCAGCCGCCTCGGTGACCCCCTCGCGGCGCACCCCCAACATGTTGGCGATCAGTTCCTGGGTCATGTTCAATTGATTGCCTGGGAGTCGGTCCAGAGACAACAGCAGCCAGCGACACAACTGCTGATCGATCGAATGGTGGCGGTTGCATACCGCCGTTTGTGCCATCTGAGTGATCAGCGCCTGGGTATAGCGCAACAACAGGTGCAGCATTTCCCCGTGGCGATTGAATTCAGCCTTGAGCTGATTCACCGGTAATCGCAACGCCTGGCCGGCACTCTGTACGATCGCCCGGTTGGTGGTGCTTTCGCCGCCCATGAAGACGGCGATACCTACCAGACCTTCGTTACCCACCACCGCGATTTCCGCGGATGCCCCGTTCTCTGTTACGTAGAGCAGCGACACGATAGCGTCACTGGGGAAATAGACATGACTCAGCGCGCCACCCGCCTCGTGCAGTACCTGCCCCAAGGAAAGCTGTACCGGCTCCAGACGCGGTGATAACCGCTGCTTGACCTCGCTGGGTAGTGCCGCCAACAGGTGATTTTTCTCAAGAGAAAGGCTCTCGGTCATGCATCTTCTCCATCGGAAAGGACTTTCAAGCCGTAATGTTTCGTCTCTCTTCAATCTCATCGTAACGGACGCCAGGCCAATTCGCTTCGCGTAGCTGAGCCGTCGACTACCCTGAAGGTGAAGCAAAGTTCTTCTCAATCGCTTCCATGGAGGGTTTGCTCTTGATCGGTGAGCGCGATGTACTCGTTATCCACGATGACCGTATGCTGGCACATCGGCCCAACGCCGAGGAGCCTTTCCAACCCGGAAAACTCGATAGCCGAGTACGGGCGATTCTTGTAGGGCTTTTCGAAGGGCGTGATCAAGTGGAGTAATCCCGAACATCCTGGAAGGCTCCTGGCCATTACCGACTTATTGACGCGCGAACCCGTGCCCGGGGTTCGCTACGAAACAGCCAGGCCCGCCACCGAAGAACAGCTTGGCAGGGTACACACCACCTCTTACATCGAGAATATTTATGCTCTGCGCGGTAAGCAGGCATGGCTGGATGTCGATACCACTGCGGTTTCTCCAGGTAGTGTCGCTGCTGCCGAAGTGGCTGCGGGCTCGGCCATTGCTGCGGTCGAGGCGGTCGTGCCAACAGCGCTTTCGCTCTTTGCCATCCCCCGGGCCACCATGCGGATTCGGTACGTGCGCGAGGTTTCTGCCTGTTCAATAACATTGCGGTGGCCGCAGCCCACGCCCAAGCCGAGCTTGGCTGCGAGCGGGTATTGATCATTGACTGGGATGTTCACCATGGCAATGGAACCCAAGATATCTTCTGGGCCTCGCCAAATGTGCTGTTCTTCGATACCCATCGTGCAGCGCCCTTCTATCCGGGTTCCGGTAACAAGGAGGAAATCGGCGTGGGCTTGGGTGAGGGACTGACCGTTAACGTGCCCCTACCGGCCGGTTGCGGCGACCCTTCGCTGGTCAAGGCTTACCGCGAGATACTGGTCCCAGCAGTAGAGTGGTTCAGGCCAGACCTGATATTGGTCTCTGCGAGTTTCGACATGCACCGCCTGGATCTGTGCATGAATTTGAGCCATAGCGGCTTCGGCGCACTGACCGGCATCGTACAGGAACTAGCAGATAAACATTGTGATGGGCGTTTTAGCCATGGTGCTGGAGGGTGGCTACCATCTCGAATCACTGGCACGCGGAGTCCAGACCGTCCTGGAGGTCCTATCGGGTGCTGAGCCTCCCGAGATCGAGGAGCCAGGCATTAGCGAGGTGGCTAGCTTGGTCGATTTTCATCGTGACGCGTTTCGATGAACCGACATGCAGCCTATAACAAGCTATGCCGGGAAAGCTCTCTGCTGGCTTATCGAACGCTTAGCAGTGTAAGCGACAAGAATGGGCCACTGTCGACTGTCTGGCCAAATAGTAACTGAATTGACCCGACTCGACGGGCGTCCGTTCACAGCCGAATGCAGTCAACCAGGTTGATGGGGCTATCGAGGCATAACCGCCGGCTGAGACTTGGCCCCCGCCGCCTTACAGGCAGCGCATGATCAGGCCGTAAATGATCTGCTTTAGAGATCGATACATAGTGTACCTGGTTGCTGATTGGTTGCTGACTGCCCGTACCCAGAGTAACAGGTGTGAGAAGTGGAGGAGAATAACTCCTTGTTTTATTTAGAAGGTCGCATTGCAGGCGCGATCCTTAAATTAGCAAAATTGCACTCATAATCTCTTGGTCGCAGGTTCGAGTCCTGCTGGGCCCACCATTTCCTTTTCCTTCCTAAATCAGTAGTTTACCGCCGTATTAATCCTGCCTTTCCTCGATGTTTTCATTAGCCTTGGGGACACATGGCGCGATATGAGCCCTTCCCCTCGGTTGACCCCTACAACTTTGATATCGTCTCGCAAGATTAACGGACAACGCGAGGAGGCAGCCTAATGGTGGCCGATATTCGTTCGGAGAACACGCCCCCGACCATGGCGGCCATGCTGCTGACCGGGCATGGCGGCATCGATAAGCTGGTCTACCATCGGGACGTGCCCACCCCCACGCCCGCGCATGGCGAGGTGCTGGTGCAGGTCACGGCGACGGCGAAGAACAACACCGACCGCAAGGCGCGCGAGGGCCTTTATCCGACCCGGGAAGAAGGCGACGTGACCTCGTTCCAGATCGGCGGCTCGCCCACGCTGAGTTTCCCGCGCATCCAGGGCGCCGATGTTGTCGGGCGCGTGGTCGCGGTGGGCGACGGCGTGAAGTCGGAACGCGTCGGCCAGCGCGGCTTGTTGGACTTCAATCTCTATGCCGACACTCGTCGCGACATCAACCTGGTCCCCGATTACTACGGCCATGGCGCCGATGGAGGCTTCGCCGAATACATCGCCGTGCCGGCGGATCAGTTTCACACGGTGGACAACCCCGAGCTGGCCGATGCCGAGCTGGCGGCTATGGGCATGTGTTCCTACCAGACCGCGCTGCACATGCTCAACGCCGCCGGCGTCAAAGCCGGCGAGCGCGTGCTGGTCACCGGCGCCAGCGGCGGCGTGGGCACGGCGCTGATTCAATTGTGTCGCGTCATGGGGGCGATACCCTATGCGTTGAGCCAGCAGGACAAGGCGCCGGCCCTGCGTGAACTCGGCGCCGAGGCGGTGCTGGATCGCTCGACCATGCAGGACTTCACCGACCGGGTGCGCGCCGTGACCGACGACCAGCCCATCGACGCGGTGATGGACCTGGTCGGGGGCGAGATGACCCACCGCTTCATCGAGGCCATGACCTTCGATATGTCGCGCCGCGAGAGCTACCCGCGGCTCTCCATTGCCGGTGCCAGTGGCGGCAACGTCAGCGAAGTGCTGTGGACGCGCATCTACTTGTATCAGGTGCAGATCTTCGGCGTTTCCCACGGCACCCGCGAGGAGGCCGAACAACTGGTGGCCTGGATACGTGGCGGTGATTTGCAGCCGGTACTGCACGCGGCGTTCAAGCTCTCCGAGCTCCACGAAGCCGAGAACTACTTCGTCGATCGCAGCAGCAACTATTTGGGCAAGATCGTGATCGTGCCCGACGCGCAGTGGCAGACACATGGCGCGCGCTTCGCCTTGAGGAAGAAATGACCGTTATCGAGAGAGACCCGGTAAGGCAAGAACTCAGCGTACAATTGATCGACACCCATGCCGGTGGCGATGTCAGCCGGATCGTGGTCGGCGGTATCGACCCGCTGCCCGGTGTCACCATCAGACAGCAAATGGAATACCTGCGTGACGATGCCGATGGCCTGCGCAAGCTGCTGCTGCACGAACCGTACGGTACGCCCGAGATGTCGGTGAACCTGCTCGCTCCCGCCACCGACCCCGAGGCGCAGATGGGCTACATCATCATGGAGGTGATGGGCTACCCGATCTATTCCGGCTCCAATACGATCTGCACCGCCACGGCGCTACTGGAAAGCGGCATGATCGAGAAGCAGGAGGGCCGCCAGCGCTTCATCCTCGAGTCGCCGGCGGGCTTGGTGCACATCGAATCGCACGTGGAAAACGGCGTGGTGGAGGCCATCACCTGCGAAGGCCTGCCCACCTATATCGATACCTATCGAGCGAGTATCCATGTCCCATCGATTGGCGATGTGACCTACAGCGTCGCCTATAGCGGCGGCTTCTATGCCTTGGTGGATGCCGCCGATCTGGGCTTTGTGCTGTCCCGGGAGGAAGAGCGGCGCCTGGCACAGTGCGCCCACGCCATCGTGGAGGCCATTCAGGCCAATAGCGGGTTCTCCCACTACACGCTGGGTGACGTGGGACCACTGCCATTCTTGCACTTCATGGGACCCGTCGAGCACGTGGCCGATGGCTTCTATCGCTCACGCTCGGCCACCTACGTGCATGAACACGTGATCTGCCGCAGCACCACCGGCACCGGCACCTCGGCACGCCTGGCCCTGATGCATTACGAGGGCACCATCCGACCGGGCGATAAGCTGGAAACCGTCTCTTTGCGTGACTCGGGTTTCATCGGCGAAGTCACTGGCGTCCGCCAGCAGGACGGGCATCAGGTGGTGGAAAACACCATCACCGGCAAGGGGCACGTGCTGGCACGCTCGGATGTCGTCGTCAACTGCGATGACCCCATGGTGGAGTGCGACGGTCTGCATCACATCCTCACCAGTGGTCACCGCAAGGTGGAATGAGGCGCTTACAGTCGTTCGCTTCACTTGGTCACGACGCGCGCACGGCTTGCCGCCGCGTCTTCTTGCGCCACAGCAGCCAGAAGGCCGGTGCGCCGATCAGCAAGTGGAAATGGTAGGTGGCGAAGCGCCAGACGATAATCGCGGCGGCGGTGCGGTGGCTGCCGACCAATGGCGTCAGCAGGGCCGCGACGGTGAGTTCGGTGCTGCCCGCTCCGCCCGGCAAGACGCTTATGTGGCCGGCGGCCATGGCGAGCATCTGGATCAGGAACGTCCAGGCCCAGTCGATCTGCCCCTGCAGCCCGCGTACGGCCAGGTAGAGCACGCTGTAGCGCAGCAGCCAGTGCAGGGCGCACAGCGTAAATACCGCCAGCAGAGTCCGGCGCGGCAAGCGCAGCGTCTCGATCAGGGCTCGGCGGAAGTGCAGCAGCCGGCGCGCTACGCCGAGGCGTCGCTTGCGTGACAGCCCGAGCCGGGCCAACCAGGTGCCGGTGAGCCGCAGAGTCGGCTGGAAATGACGCAGCAGGCCGCCCAGCAGCAGGAAGAGAATCGCCAGGCCGCCGGCCAGACCGATCAGCCAGGTGATGTTGATGCCGGGGGCGCCCCCCAGCAGGTAGAGCGTCACCGCCAGCAGGGCGAGCAGGAAGAACAGCAGGTCGGCGAGTTGGTCGACGGCGAAGATGGCGCTGCCCTGGGCGGGCCGCACGCCGCGTCGCGCCAGCAGACCCAGCAGGACCAGCGGGCCGCCGCTTCCGCCCGGAGTGGCGCATATCGCGAACTCGGTGGCCAGCACAACGCCCAGCGCATCGCTCTGGGCAAGCCGGCCGGCGCGACCGGCCAACAGCAAGCGCAGGCGCAGGGCGTTGAGATTCGAGCAGATGAATACCAGGGCCAGCATCAGCACCAGTTGCCCGGCCGGGAATTGTAGCAGGGCACCGAACGATGCCCGGCCGCCGAGTGCCAGGGGAATGGCCAACGCGCTGATCAGTGCGGCGCCGAGCAACAATTGACGTTTCATGGGGCGTGAGCCCCCGGTGTCTGGCTCGCCACCCAGGCGCGCTTGGTGATCGGCCGGCGTCCCTCCTGGATCAATGCCGCAATCGTGTTCAGCCAGTAATCACGCACCCAAGGGTGGCGCATATCCACCGGGTGAATGCCCAGGCGCAGCAGATCGGCATTGCGCGCCTGGTGATGCTGCAGCGCGCAGACGACCCGCGAGGCGCCGCGTCGCCAGGCGCTGCGCGCGCTCCAGACTAGCCCGGGGGCCTCGAGCGGCAGCAGGTCGGGCAGGCTGTACAGTCGCCGGCGGTCGCTGGTGTAGACGAAGCTGCGTTGCACCAGGGCGCGCCGGGCGCCCGAGCCCATCAGCCACGCCGGGGCGACGAATCCCGGGACGGGCCAGCTTTGGCGATCGAAGAGCGCCGCGCCGCGATCCAGGCGCTGCCCCGCCTGGGCCTCGTCGAGGGCCTGGAATTCGCCTTCGCGGGTATAGACGCGGCGCATCAGCAGCTCGTAGGGAGTGCGTGGTGGCGGGGAGTCGTCGCAGTGGTGGTAGCCGTGCAGGGCGAGTTCGTCGCCGCGGGCCAGGCGTGCGTTCATGCGCTCGATGAACGCCGGGTCGGCGCTGCAGAGCCCTTGATGGTGGAAATCGGGGACCACCAGCCAGGTCAGCGGGATCGGGCCGAGATCCACGGCCAGGGCGTCGATAGCGTCGACGAACGGGGCATAGTCGGGCCAGGTCGCCGGCGCGACGTCGTGCAGCACCACGGCCAGCCGGCGCTCAGCCATGCCGTTGCCTGGGCGTGGCGGGGCACGCCCCGGTGAGCGAACGATAGTGGCCGAGCAGGCCGTTGATGGTGGCGCTCCAGGCGTGGTGACGCTCGACGTGGCGGCGCGCCCGGCGTCCCTGCAGGGGCGCGTCGTTGGCGAATAGCTCGTTCACCGCTCGGGCCATGTCCGGCGCCGAGTAGGGGTCGCACAGCTGGCCGCAGCCCAGCGGTACGTTCTCGATCAGCGCGCCGGCGCGGGCGGCGACGACCGGAATGCCGCTCGCCATGGCTTCCAGGGCGACCAGGCCGAAGGTTTCCTCGGTGCCGGCGTGCAGCAGGGCATCGCTGCTGGCCAGCCAGTCGGCGATCGTCTCGGCGGGCGTGTAGCGATCGATGACGGTGACGTTGTCGGGCACTCGGCGGGGCATCCCGGGGCCGATCAGCAGCAAATGGTAACCGGCATCGAGCCGACGGGCCGTTTCCAGCAGTACCGGCAGGTTCTTTTCCCGTGAGGCGCGCCCGACGAAGATCAGCAGCCGGGTCGTGTCGTCAAGGCCCAGCCGTTCGCGCGGCTCGGCGCTTCGCCGCCCGGGATGAAAGCGCACCAGATCGACGCCGAGCGGCTGCACCGCGACGTTGTCGAGCCCCAGCGCGGCGAGTCGCTCGGCCATCACCCGGCTCGGTGCCAGCACGCGCTGGCAGCGCCGGTAGAGATCGTGAACGTAGTCGTTCAGTCGCCGCCGTGCCCAATTCCCCAGGCGCTGACCGGCCAGCCGCGGCAGGTCGGAGTGATAGAAGCCGATCACCGGCACACCCAGTTCGCGCCCCGCGTCGAGCGCCGCCCAGGCGGTCACGTAGGGGTCGCCGGCCTCGATGAGATCCGGGGAAAGCTCGATCAAGGCGCGCCGCCAGGCGTCGCGCTGCAGGGGGAAACGATAGCCTTCACCGAACGGCAGGCGCGGCGCGGCCAGCACCTGACGAGTCCCGTGGCGCTCGGTGGTGGCGCCGGGTATCAGCAGGCTGGCGCGAACCCCGGGTCGCTGCGCCAGCAGTTGGTGCTTGGCATCGAGATAGGTGCGCACGCCGCCGCTGGACGGGGCGTGGAACATGGTGATGTCGGCGACGTGCAAGGCGCCTCCCGGGCGGAACGTGTCGCGTCAGGGTACGCCGCGAATGCGACAATTCGACGACAGCGCCGTCCCGCCCGGCCCGGGCTCGGCGTCGATTAGATCGCCACCGACGCCGCCTCCTCTACCAGCCACTCATGGAACGCCTGCATGGCCGGGGAGGGTGCCCGCGACTTCAGGCGGGTCAGCCAGTAGCTGCCTTTCGAGGTGGTGATGGCGAAGGGTTGCTTGATCACGCCGGCCGCCAGATGGCGGGAAAACATTGCGGGCGGGCAGAGGGCGACGCCGGCGCCCTGCAGCGCGGCTTCTATCATGGCCAGCGAGGAGTCGAACACGGCGCCCTTCAGCAGCGGCCCGGGGGTGGCGACGCCGGCCGCGGCAAACCAGCTGGGCCATTCGTCTTCCCGGTAGGAGCGCAGCAAGGGATGCCGGCACAGATCGCCGGGTTCGCGCAGCTCGTCGGCGATGCCTGGCGTGCACAGCGCCGAGAGCGGCGCCTCGAAGAGCTGGGTCGCCTCGATGCCGTGCCAGGCGCCATCGCCGAAGCGGATGGCGTAGTCCAGGCCCTCGGCGGCCATGTCGACACGGTTGTTGTGGGTCGACAGGCGTACGTCGACGAAGGGGTGGCGCGCCTGGAAGTCGGCCAGCCGCGGCAGTAGCCAGCCGACGGCGAAGGTGCCCACCGAACCGAGCATCAGCACGTCGCGGACCCGGCCTGCTTCCAGACGCTCCATGATGTCCGCCACGCGGTCGAAGGAGTCCCGCAGCACCGGCAGCAAGGCCTCGCCCTCGGCGGTGATCCCCAAGCCGCGCGGCAGGCGCTTGAACAACGTGACGTTGAGGCGCTGCTCGAGTCGTTTCACCTGATGGCTGACGGCCGCCTGGGTGACGTTCAGCTCGATCGCCGCCTGGGTAAAGCTCAGGTGCCGGGCGGCCGCTTCGAAGGCGCGCAACGCGTTGAGCGGAAGGTAGGGACGGACCATGGTGGCCTAACTCAGTTTGGGTCTGCCTAAAAATAACATCGTTTGTTGCCCGCCTCTCGCCACTCTATTGTCCGCCAGGCGCGGGGTTGGCCGAAGAGCCGCGATCGGGCAAATGAATTTCGCTAGGGCTTAAAGGCGTTCCTGCGCGAAAACTTCCAACGGATCTGGATGAGGTTCAAGGTGAAAAGACGAGTGACACGGCGCCGAGCGGGCGTCTGGATTGGTACGTTACTGGCTGGGTGGACGATGGCGGCTGCGCTCATGGCGGCGCCGCAGGCGCCCGGCAACGACCTTGGGGAAAGGATCGCCGAGATTGAGTCCCGGCTCGACGCGCGGATCGGTGTCGCCGTGCTCGACACGCAGACCGGCCGGCGCTGGGAATATCGCGCCGATGAGCGCTTTCCCATGAGCAGCACCTTCAAGGCCATGGCCTGTGGAGCGATGCTGTCCCGGGTCGATGCCGGCGAGGAGACGCTCGACCGGCGCATCCGTTTCGAGGCCAGCGATCTCGTGACCTACTCGCCGGTCACCGAGAAGCGGACGGGCGGTCGCGGCATGACGCTCGCCGAGCTCTGCGAGGCGACCATCACCACCAGCGACAACACGGCGGGCAATCTCATTCTGAAGACGCTGGGCGGTCCGGCCGGGCTGACCGAGTTCATGCGCTCGCTCGGCGACGACGTGACGCGCCTCGACCGCTGGGAGACCGCGCTCAACGAAGCGACGCCCGGCGATCCTCGCGATACCACGACGCCCCGGGCGATGACCGACAGCCTGCACACGCTGCTGTTTGCCGGGCGCTTGTCGCCCGCCTCCCGCGAGCGGCTGATTGCCTGGCTGGTGGCCAACCAGACGGGCGACGCCAAGTTGCGTGCGGGTCTGCCCGAAGGCTGGCGCATCGGCGACAAGACCGGCGGGGGCGGCCATGGCACGAACAACGATGTCGCGGTCATCTGGCCTCCGGGCAGCGGGCCGCTCATCGTCAGCGTCTACCTCACCGACAGCGAGGCCTCCTTCGAGGAGCGCAACGCGGCCATCGCCGAGATCGGCCGTCTGGTGAAGGCGCAACTGGAGCGCTCCCGCGGCGCTACCAGCGGTACTTGAGCGTCGTTCTGAGCGTCCGGCCGTCGCCGTAGTAGGCGCTGTTGGTGAAGGTGTCGATGTCGGCGATGTATTCCCGGTCGAACAGGTTGGTCGCGTTGACGGCGAGCTCGACGTTGCGCGTGAGCCGGTAGTTGGCCATGGCGTCGAACACGGTGTGCGAGCTGACCTCGGCCGTGTTGGCGTTGTCGGAGTAGGAGGAACCGACGAAGCGCGTGCCGAGACCCAGCGTCAGGTCGCCGCGTTCGCCATTGCCGGGAATGGTGTAGTCCGCCCACAGCGAGGCCAGGTGCTCCGGCACCAGCTGAGGCCGGTTGCCCTCGTTGCCGTTGCCGCCATCGTTGACGATCTCGGAGTCCCAGTAGGAGTAGGCGGCGGTCAGGTTGAGCCGCTCGCTCATCGCCAGCTTGGCTTCGAGCTCGACGCCGCGCACGTTGATCTCGCCGACCTGGCGCTGGGTGGTCGGCGAGACCGTCTCGGCGACGTTGCTCTGGGTAAGATCGAACAGCGCCAGGGTGAACAGCGCATTGGTCATCGCCGGGCGGTACTTCATGCCGACTTCGTACTGCTCGCCCTCCTGGGGCTCGGGGCTGCCCTCGATCAGGGTGCGGTTGGCGGACAGCGGCTGGAACGACTCGGAATAGTTGGTGTAGAGCGAAAGGTTCTCGGTGGCCTTGTAGGTTAGCCCGAGCCGCCTGGTAAAGGCATAGTCGGTGACGTCGTAGCGGGCGGCGTCGGTCTCGCTGACGGTGTTGACCTCGTCGTAGCGACCGCCCAGCGTGACGATCCAGTCCTCGTCGAAGGTCAGCTCCTCCTGCAGATAGAAGCCGTTCGAGGTCTGTTCCTGCGTCCAGTCGCTGCCGGCGCCCAGGGTCACGCAGTCCCTGCCGCAGTAGTTGGGGTCGTCGATATCGATGCCCGCGGCGGAACCGCCGAAGTAGCGCGTTTCGTCGGCTTCGTCCCGGCCGTAGTCGACGCCCACCAGCGTGCGGCTGTCGAGGTCTTCTGACAGCGACGTCTCGTACTGCAGCCGGTTGTCGATGGCCAAACGCTGGGTATCGCCGTAGACCGCGTAGGCAAAACGCCGGGCAGCGGGGTCGGGGGTCGCGCCGTAGACGGACTCGTAGGTGAGCTCGAGATCGGTGTGGCGGGCATGCTGCTGGAAGCTCAGGCCGTTGCCGAAGTCGTGCTCGAACACGTAGCCGAGGTTGTACTCGGTGGTGTCCATGCTGTCGAAATCCGGCTCGCCCAGGTAGGTCTCGGGGTCGATGCCGGAGCCGTAGGGGATGGCGTGGGAGGTGTTGCCCTCGCGCTCGTTGTAGTCGGCCAGCAGCGTCAGCGATGTCGCCTCGCTGGGTTGCCAGGTCAGCGCGGGGGCGATGTAGGTACGGTCGTCCTGGGTATGCTCCGCGCCGTTATCGCCGTCCTGCCATTTCGCGATGAGCCGGTAGCTCCACTCGCCAGCGTCATCGATCGGGCCGCCGAGGTCCGTGCCGGTCTCGACGTGCTCGTCGCCCAGCGTGGTGTAGACCTCGCCGAACGGATAATCCTGCGGCCGCTTGGTGATCGCGTTGACCAGGCCGCCCGGCCCGTTCAAGCCGAACAGCGTCGAGGTGGAGCCCTTGAGTACCTCCACCCGTTGCAAGCCATAGGTTTCGAGCCGGCTGGCCGTGAATCCCGGGATGCGCATCGACAGCCCGTCCCGATAACTGCCCAGGGTGGTCTGGTAGAACCCACGGATGCGGTAGTAGTCGAAGCGGTCGTCGGAGCCGTACTCGTCGACGGAAACGCTCGAGGTGTAGGACAGCGCCTGCTGCAGATCCTCGACGCCGCGCCGTTCCATCTCGGCCTCGGTCACCACGGAGACCGCGGCGGCAAGATCCAGGAGGGCGGTATCGGTCTTGCTGCCCGTCGCGGTCCTGGCCGCAACGATCGTGTCGTCGGGCCCGATGGCGCTGGCGGCCCGGGCTTCGACCGTGAGCGTATCCAGCACCAGGGCCGGGTCGTCCGAATCCGCGGATTGCGCCAGTACCGGGGCGGGGGAAACGAGTGCGGAACCGGAGAGAAGGGCGATCCACAGCGGGCCGGGCTTATTGGCGGACTTACCCCTCGAATGACCTGATGCCTTGTTCATTATGTTCCCTGGTGGCGTACGGCTGTTTGTCGTCGCGCTGTCTTGGGCGCGTTTGAGCCAATATTGTGGGTAAGCTTTATCTTAATTTCAATAATTATAAGAATCATTCGTATTCTCGTATTTATATCGGCTCATATAGCCATTGCCTGCCAGGGCGGTGTCGCTCAAGAGGTATCGATGAAGGCGTGTCGGTAAAAACGCCGCTAACAAGGCCGCCGCTGCGACAAGCGGTCGCGCGCCGCAGCGGGTCGGCACGGGCCGATGTGGGTTAACATCGCCACTAAATCGAATCCGCCCCGATGCACGCCCATGTCGCCTCTTCGCATCACCCACACCGACCGTCCGCGCGCCACTTATCTGGCGCTGCTGGCGATGGTACTGGTGCTGATAGGGCAACTCGTCGGGCAGCTTTGCGCCTACGGCGAACCGGCCCGCACGGGCGACCATGCCATGGGCATGGAGGCGTCCGTCGCCGCGGAGCATCCTTCGCCGGCCCAGAGCTGGCATATCCAGTGCGGCTACTGCTCGCTGCTGCTGCACGTCCCGATACTCGACGGCGTCGTTGTCGAGCTCGGGCATACCCACCAGGGCATGGGTTCCATGCCTGTCGCTGCGCTACGCGCCGCCCATGGCGATCCCGGTCTGTTTCCCCATGCTTTGACCCGCGCGCCACCCATCGCCGTTCTTTGAATCGCCCCTGAACGTTCAGGCCCGTCCTCGTGTCGTCACGCGCCGTGGTCGGCGCGGGAGCGTGCTGAAACCCTTCCCGATTCGAGAACACGCCATGACCCAACCGAGCTTATCGCCAGCCGCCGGCGTGCGGCCGCGCGCAACGCGGGCCGCGAGCGACCTGTATCGCGCCGTCTGGCGCTGGCATTTCTACGCCGGCCTGATGGTGCTGCCGTTTCTGATCTCCCTGGCGCTGACCGGGGGCCTTTACCTGTTCAAGGACGAGATCGACCAGTGGCTGCACGGCGACCTGATGCGCGTCGAAAGTCGTGCCGTGGCTACCCAGTCGGCCCAGCGCCAGCTCGACGCGGCGCTGGTGGCGCAGCCCGGCGAGGCGTTTCGCTATGTGCCGGCGCCGGCCGATGATCGCGCCAGCGAGGTGGACATTCAGGCCCCGGACGGTAGCAGGCATGCCGTGTTCGTCGACCCCTACAGCGCCGAGGTGACCGGCAGCATGGCCTATCGCGGCAGCGTGATGTGGACGATCCGCACCCTGCACAGCCTGAGCTACTTCGGCACCGCGGCCAGCCTGATCATCGAGATCGCCGCCGGCTGGACGATCCTGCTGGTGCTGACCGGGCTCTACCTGTGGTGGCCGCGTGGGCGAGGGTCCGAGGCCCTGAAGGTCCGCGGGCGCCCGGCGCAGCGCGTGTTCTGGCGCGACCTGCACGCCGTCACCGGGGTCGGCGTCGGCGGCTTCATCCTGTTTCTGGCGATCACCGGCATGCCGTGGTCGACGTTCTGGGGCAGCCAGGTCAACGAGCTCGCCAACGGCCATAACTACGGCTATCCCGACGGGGTGCGGGTCAACGTGCCGGTCTCCAAAGCGCGGCTCGCCGAGCGCGAATCGACCAACTGGTCGCTGGAGCAGGCCCAATTGCCGCTCTCGACCGTTACATCAGGGCGTGGCATCGGCCTTGATCGCGCGGTCGCCGAGTTCGACGCGCTGGGCCTGGCGTCGGGCTACGCGGTCGATCTGCCCGGCGGGCCCGAGGGCGTCTATACCGGTTCGGTCTACCCCGACGATCTGAGCCAACAGCGTGTGGTGCATCTCGATCAGTACAGCGGCCAGGCGCTGCTCGACATGAGCTACGCCGACTACGGGCCGCTGGGTCGCGGCCTCGAATGGGGAATCAACGTTCACCTGGGCCAGCAGTACGGGCTTGCCAATCAGCTGATCCTGGCGCTGGCCTGCGCCGGCATCGTGCTGCTGTGCGTGGCCGCGGCGGTGATGTGGTGGAAGCGTCGCCCGGCCGGGCGCCTGGGCGTGCCGCCGCTGCCGCGGGACACGCGGCGGCTGCGCGGGGTGCTGGCGCTGCTCGCCATCGGCGGGGTGATCTTCCCGCTGGTCGGCGCCTCGTTGGTGGTCATGGCGATGCTGGACGCCCTACTGATGCGGCGCGCGCGCACGCCGGCAGCGGCTTGACGGGCGTCGGCCCTCAACCGCCGCGCGGGCCGAACAGGATCACCGCGGCGCCGATCAGGCAGAAGCCCGCGCCGATCAGGTCCCAGCGGTCGGGGGCGCGCTGCTCGACCAGCCATAGCCAGAGCAGCGAGCTGACGATGTAGATGCCGCCGTACGCGGCGTAGGCGCGCCCGGCGTAATCGCTGTCGACCAGGCTGAGCAGCCAGGCGAACAGCGCCAGGCTGACCAGTCCCGGCAGCAGCCAGGCCAGTGATTTGTCGAGTCGCCACCAGGCCCAGAAGGTGAAGCAGCCGGCGATTTCGGCCAGCGCGGCGGCGAAGTAGATGGCGAGTGTCGGCATGCGGGCCCCCCGGTAGACGAGCCGTCAGCCTAGCAGGCCGCTCCCGCGGTTTCAGCCGCGCCGCTTGCTGCTGACGCGACTATTGCGAGCGAGGCGTCGCGCGCGGACGTTCCGGGCACTTCGCTTATGCGTAGCCGGCGCTCCGCTGGTATACTGCGACGCGACCGCTGGGGCGCCGGTGCCGCGCCATTGACTGTCGATCGGCACATGAGGATCGACACGGGCATCGGAGTCAGCAACCGAATTCATCCCTGCGCGGTGGATGCGTTTTCGGGTCGGCGTGCAGCGTCGGGCCTTGCGTCATCGAGGCGTGCCGGTTTGCCGGCCTCCTCGGCCAGTCTCCACCGTTTCAGATTTTCGCAATCGCAGTGACCAGAGAGGTTTACGCCAAGATGCCCAAGACGCCGAAGATCATCTACACGCTTACTGACGAAGCCCCCGCGCTGGCGACCCATTCGCTGCTGCCGATCATCGATGCCTTCACCGACCCCGCCGGCATCGAGGTTGAGACCCGCGACATCTCGCTGGCAGGCCGGATCATTGCGCTGTTTCCCGACTACCTGAGCGAAGATCAGCGCATCGGCGACCATCTTGCCGAGCTCGGCGAACTGGCCAAGACGCCGGAAGCCAACATCATCAAGCTGCCCAACATCAGCGCCTCGACCCCGCAGCTCAAGGCGGCGATCAAGGAACTTCAGCAGCAGGGCTACAAGCTGCCGGACTACCCGGAAGAGCCCAAGAGCGACGACGAGAAGACCGTCAAGGCGCGCTACGACAAGGTCAAGGGCAGCGCCGTCAACCCGGTATTGCGCGAGGGTAACTCGGATCGCCGCGCACCGCAGTCGGTCAAGGGCTACGCGCGCAAGTATCCGCACCGCATGGGCGAGTGGTCGAGCGACTCGCAGTCGCACGTCGCGCACATGAGCGAGGGCGACTTCTACGGCAGCGAGAAGTCCGCGGTGATCGCCAAGGCCGGCGAGCTCAAGATCGAACTGGTGGGCAAGGACGGCAGCACCACCGTACTCAAAGAGAAGACCCCGGTACTCGACGGCGAGGTGGTCGACGGTGCCGCGATGAGCAGCCGCCGCCTGCGTCAATTCATCGCCGGCGAGATCGAGGACGCCAAGAAGCGCGACGTGCTGTTCTCGCTGCACCTCAAGGCGACCATGATGAAGGTCTCCGACCCGATCATGTTCGGCATCGTGGTCAGCGAATTCTACGGCGAGGTGCTGGAGAAGCACGCCGAGCTGCTGGACAAGGCCGGCTTCGACCGCAACAACGGCATCGGCGATCTGTACTCGGCCATCCAGTCACTGCCCGGCGAGCAGCAGGACGCGATCAAGTCCGACATCGAGTCGCTCTACAAGCAGCGCCCGCCGCTGGCGATGGTCAACTCGCACAAGGGCATCACCAACCTGCACGTGCCTAGCGACGTGATCATCGACGCCTCGATGCCGGCGATGATCCGCGATTCGGGCAAGATGTGGGGCGCCGACGACGCGCTGCACGATACCAAGGCGGTGATTCCCGACCGTTGCTACGCCGGCATCTACCAGATCGTGATCGAGGACTGCAGGAAGCACGGCGCCTTCGACCCGACCACCATGGGCAGCGTGCCCAACGTCGGCCTGATGGCGCAGAAGGCCGAGGAGTACGGCTCCCACGACAAGACCTTCCAGATCCCGGCCGACGGCACCGTGCGCGTCAGCGACGAGAGCGGCAAGGTGCTGTTCGAGCATGAGGTCGAGCGCGAGGACATCTGGCGGATGTGCCAGACCAAGGACGCGCCGATCCAGGATTGGGTCAAGCTGGCCGTGACCCGTGCCCGCGACAGCGGCGCGCCGGCGGTGTTCTGGCTCGATTCGCAGCGCGCCCACGACGCCCAGTTGATCGGCAAGGTCGAGCGCTACCTGAAGGAGCACGACACCGACGGCCTGGATATCCGCATCATGGCGCCGGAAGACGCCATGCGCTTCTCGCTCGAGCGCATCCGCAAGGGCGAGGACACCATCTCGGTCACCGGCAACGTGCTGCGCGACTACCTGACCGACCTGTTCCCGATCATGGAACTGGGCACCAGCGCCAAGATGCTGTCGATCGTGCCGCTGATGAACGGCGGCGGACTGTTCGAGACCGGCGCCGGCGGCAGTGCGCCCAAGCACGTCCAGCAGTTCCTCGAGGAAAACCACCTGCGCTGGGATTCGCTGGGCGAGTTCCTGGCCCTGGCGGCGTCGCTCGAGCACCTCGGCAAGACCTTCGACAACGCCCGCGCCACGGTGCTGGCGAAGAGCCTCGACAAGGCCAACGGCCAGTTCCTCGACAGCGACAAGTCGCCCAAGCGCAAGGCCGGCGAACTCGACAACCGCGGCAGCCATTTCTACCTGGCGCTGTACTGGGCCGAGGCGCTGGCCGAGCAGGACGACGATGCCGAACTCAAGGGCCTGTTCAGCAAACTGACCGAGGTGCTGAAGGCCAAGGAGCAGACCATCGTCGACGAGCTCAACCAGGTCCAGGGCAAGCCGGTCGACATCCAGGGCTACTTCCACCCCGATTACCAGCTGACCCGTGAGGCGATGCGTCCCAGCGCCACCTTCAACAAGGCACTCGAGGACATCGTCAAGAACTGAGCCCACGCACGACGGCTGGAGCCGTCATGTAGCCATGCAAAACGCCGGCTCCTCGGAGCTGGCGTTTTGCGTTGGCGGCGTGCGGGGCTGGCCGGGCTTTACTCGCGGCTGTGGCGGGCCCCGTCGCGCTTGGCCCCGTACCGCTTGGCAAAGGGCGCCGCGGTGACGCCGTGGGCGATGATCGAGGCGAGGACCACCAGGCTGACCACCGCCCACGGCGTGTCGCTGCCGGTGCGCCCGGAAGCCAGCGTCGCGTAGAACAGCGCCGATACCCCGATCGGTCCGAACCAGCCCATCATCCAGGAAAGGCCGCGGCTGCTAACCGGCGGCAGCCAGCGACGCAGGGCGAGCACCACCGGCAGGCGGCGCAGCAGCAGGATCAGCAAGGCCAGCAGCACTCCACCCCAGCCGAGCGCCTGCCACTTTTCCCAAGGGGCGATCAGCCCGAACAGCACGAACACCGGCAGGGTAAAGAACAGGTTGACGGCCTCTTGGACGTTGTCGGCCTCGCCGCGCTCCTGACCGCCGACTTCCTGGTCGAAGGCGATGCCGGCGGCGAACACGGCGAGCACGCTGTCGGTGCCGAGCAGCTTGCCGACGCCCAGTACCAGGATCGTCAACGCCAGCGACAGGGCGAGGAACGAGGGCTGATCGAGCCAGCCCTTGCGATCCGCCCACTCCAGCGCGCGGCCGCTGATCCAGCCGATCAGCGCACCGATCAGCACGCTGCCCAGCACTTCCCAGAGCCAGGTCTTGACGATCCACTCCAGCCAGGCGGTGGCCGGCGGATGCGCCATCAGCAGGACCGGCAGCAGCACCAGCGGGTAGGCGAGGCCGTCATTGGCGCCCGATTCGGCGGACAGCAAGTGGCGGAAACCGGCCGGCAGGTTGTCCTTGGCGACGCCGCCGGTAACGATCGACGAGGCGATGACCGGGTCTGTGGGGCAGATGCTGGCGCCGACCAGCAGCGCCATGACCAGCGGCAAGCCCAGCGTCCAGGCGCTGAACAGGCTGCTGATCAGGCACATCGCCGGCATGCCGATGACCAGCAATACCGCCAGCGGCCGCCAGTGCTGCAGGGGGTAGCGGGCCGGCAGGCGTAGCGCGATGCCCATCAGGCTGATGCCCAGGGTCAGTCGCGCGGTCTCTTCTAGCAGGTGAAGCGGATCGCCCCATTGCGCGGGATCGAGCAGCGCGAAGCCGTAGGGGCTGAGCATCACTCCCAGCAGGAAGGCCAGCAGCGGCGACGATAGCCAGGAACGATCGATCGGTCGCGACAGCAGACCGACGATCAATATCAGACCGCCTACTGCGGCCAGCGTCAGGTTGATATCCTTCATAGGCCCTCCCTGGCATATGATGATCATGAAGCCTGATCCAGGCAGCGCGTGCCGGGACCTACGCAACGCGTGAGCGGCAAAAGCATAGTCAAGCGATGCGATCCGCGTCGAATGCCCCAGCGGCTAGCCGAGGTGACATGAGCGACGACGACAAGGCACTACGCCGCACCGGCCTGGGCATGATGCTACTGTTCTGGGTGATCGTGCTGGGCCTGGCGGGGTGGTGGTTCCAGGGCCGGCTCGACGAGCGGCGCAATCCGAACGCCGCGCTGGCAACGGCCTCGGTCGACGCGCAGCC
The DNA here is from genome assembly GCF_033446685.1 of Halomonas sp. HP20-15. Classification (NCBI taxonomy): domain Bacteria; kingdom Pseudomonadati; phylum Pseudomonadota; class Gammaproteobacteria; order Oceanospirillales; family Halomonadaceae; genus Halomonas; species Halomonas sp. HP20-15. The sequence goes on from NZ_JAWQLY010000003.1 coordinate 254,257, forward strand.
GGTGACGCTCGAACGCAACGCCGGCGGGCATTTCGTCGCCACCGGGCGCATCAACGGCGAACCGGTCGAGTTTCTGCTCGATACCGGGGCCAGCCTGGTTTCGGTGCCGGCCTCGCTGGCCGAGCGGTTGGGACTCGAGCGGGGCGACGGCGTGAGCTTCGAGACCGCCAACGGCCAGGCCCGCGGCTATCTGACCACGCTCGACGAGATCGCCCTGGGGGGCCTGCGCGCCAGCGACGTGCGCGGCTCGATCAATCCCGGCATCGGCGGCGACACGGCGCTGCTGGGAATGAGTTTTCTGAACCGCTTCGATATCCGCATACAGGGCTCGCGGATGATCCTGAGCCCACCGCAATCCACCAACGAATCATGAGCGGGACACGGCGAACCGCTCACACAAGGGAGAACGTCATGCGCCAATGGATGGGAATCGTGTTACTGGGCAGTTTGCTGGCGGGTTGTCAGGGAATGATGCCCGGCGGCGACGGCCGGCCGCCGGAAGTCATCGACCGAACCGGCCAGGCCCCCGGGTCGGCGGTGATCGAACGCAAGGTGGCATTTCCGGCCGACACCTACGCCAAGCTGGAAAAGAGCGGCAATGCCACGATCAAGGGCCGCCTGCGTTACACCACGCGCCAGGGGCGAACCCTCGTCGGCGCCAACGAAAAGGTCTCGATCGCCCCGGCAACCCAATACTCCGCCGAAGCCGCCGATGTGGCGCTGGCCGGCAAGCGTATCGAGCCGGCCGATCCGCGCGCTCGGGAATACACCCACTACGCGCGCACCGACGACAAGGGCTACTTCGTGGCCCACGGCATCCCCGCGGGGGTGTTCTACGTCGCCGGCAGCGTGCTCCTGCCCGACGGCCAGTTGCGCAGCCCGCTGATCCTCAAGCAGGTCAAGGTTGGCGCGGGTCAGACCCGCGAGGTGGATCTGAGCCGCTAGCCGCCAGCCTGATGCCGGGTTCAGTCGCGCGAGTCGTCGTGGGCGTGTTTGCCATGATCGTCGCGCGGCTGGCGGTAATGGCCGGGAATCGTCACGCGCTCGCCGTTGGGCAGATCGCGCACATGGGTGGGCACGTAGACGCGGGTGATGACGCTTCTTCGCTGGGTCATAATCCGAGTGTCCTGGTCGGGTATTGTATCGACAACGCTTACGCTACGCCTTGCCTTGTCGGGAATCAATCTCAATGGCCCCGGCTATCGCCGATGGTCCTCTTCTACGTTGCAAGCGCGGCATGACGGATATCTAGCGCCATGCACGGGTGCTCGGGTTAACGAATAGGCACTCTTGAGCGTAGAAGCCTACGTGACAACTCAATACAAGAAGTTGTCAGTGACTGTAACCGCGGCGAGGCTGCACGCGGAATGGTCGGGAGGTTGAGGTTAGTGCTGGGATTAGGCGTTGGTTCGGCTCATCAGGATCACTTCGCGCGCGTCGTCGCGCAGCAGTTCGCGAAAGCCCAGCGAGCTGTAGAGTGCATGCGCGACGTGGTTGTCGGCATAGACGTTGAGCGTCAATCGACGCGCGGCGAAGTCGTCGCGCGCCGTCTCGATCAGCGCCTCGCAGAGCCGGCGGCCGAGCCCTTGACCGCGGCGCCGGGGAGCGACGATCAGCCGGGCCATGTGCACTACCCGATAGTCCCTTGCGAGTAGCTGGCCGAAGCCGACGAGCGCCGCGCCATCGATCAGCGCGAAGGCATTGTCGGGCGAGGCGGCCATCTCCAGCCAGACGCCGTTGGGCGTGCCGGGAAACGCCACGTTCGGCCCCGCCCAGCGCCGGCAGACCTCGGCGTCGGGGACCCAGCCGAGTACGGTGTCCAGGTCGTCGACCCGAGCGGGTCGCAGTTTGATAGATGGATCGCAGGGCATGCTGAGACTCTAGCATCGCTGTACGGGGCTCACTCGGTACCGGCGCCCGTGACGGCGTATGATGGAGCCTCGTAGCGGTCACGGCCGGTGACCTTGATAACCTTTCGACGTCCGAGCTCCTCATGACACCGTTCAAGTCCCGTGCTCTGGAATACCTGGAGGCCATCGTTCGTCACGGCTCGCTGCGCCGCGCCGCTGCCCATGTCGGGGTCAACCCGTCGGCGCTCAGCCGCCAGTTGCGTGCGCTCGAGGAAGAACTCGACGCGGTCCTGCTGGTGCGCGCGCCCCGCGTTGCGCTGACCCAGGCCGGTGAACTGATCCTGCGTCACTACCGCGATCAGCGCGCTGCCGAGCGGGCGACGCTATCGCAGCTGCAGGCCCTGCAGAACCTGGAGCGTGGCGAGGTACGCATCGCCGTCGGCGAAGGGTTCATCGCCGATCTTATCTCCGCGCCACTGCAGAACTTTCTCGCCACCTATCCGGGATTGGAGATGGAAGTCCACATGGCGAGCCTTACCGAGGCGATGCAACTGGTCAAGGACGACGCCGTCGAGCTGGCGCTGTTATACGCCCCACCCAACGATCCGCAGCTGGTTTCGCACATCGATCGCGGTCAGCCGCTCGACTTGATCGTCCCCGCCGGCCACACCCTGGCGCGCACGCCCAGGCCGCCGACGCTGGCCGAGATTGCCGCTCATCCGCTGGCACTGATCGATGGGCATACCGGCATGGGCCAACTCGTCGGCATGGCGCTGCATGGGGCGCAGCTGTCGTATCGTCCGCGCATGAAGACCAACTCGGTTTCGGTACTCAAGAACTTCGTGCGCTCGGGCCTGGGCGTGGCCTTCATGCCGGAACTCAGCGTGCTCGAGGAGATCCACGAAGGCAGTATCGTCAGCCGGGAGGTCGATGCCGACGTGCTGCGTCATGCCCGGGCGCGGATAGTCAGTCAGGCCGATCGCCCGCTGACCGTCGCCGCGCAGGCGTTGATCAAGCACCTGCGGTGTAGCATGCGCTTCTTCAGCGCCGATGCGCCACGCGTACTGGACGCTCGCCTGTTGCCGAAAAAGCAACACTGACTCGCTTGAAAGGTCAACAGCGCAACGGGTAGCTTCGAAGCATCGTTCCTACCAACGAACGACAGCGCGATTCCATGGTGAATCCAGACAACAACAAGGAGCCCTACCGATGAGTCCCTCCATCCTGCGTAACGCCCTGCTGACAGCCACCGCTTCGGGAATGCTTGCCTGCGCGAGCCTGGCCAATGCGGCCACCACCCTCAACCTGAGCTACAACGGCCCGCCCGATACCGACAAGAACGCCGTGCACCTGTTCGCCACCAACCTCAAGCGGTTGGTCGAAGAGAAGACCGACGGCGACATCACGCTCAAGCTCTACCCCAATTCCATGCTCGGCGAAGAGCAGGAGCGCATGGAGCAGGTGATCAATACGCCGAGTCTGAACATTGCCTCGTTTGCCGGCCTGTCGCCGATCGTGCCGGAGATCTACGTCAGCGCCATCCCGTTCCTGTTCGAGGATTACTCGGCTGCCCATGAGTTCTTCGACGAGGGCGATTACTGGAACAAGGTCGAGGCTACCCTGAAGGAGCGCACGGGCGCCGAGCTGCTCGGCGTGATCGAGGAGGGCGGCTTCCTCGACTTCACCAACTCCAAGCGCCCCATCAGCAGCCCCGACGATTTCGAGGGACTGCGCTTTCGGGCCATGGACCCCAGCCAGGTAGCGCTCTACGAAGCCTTTGGCGCCTCGGGGACGCCGATCCCCTGGACCGACACCTACATGGCACTCAAGACCAACGTCGCCGATGGCCAGATGAACCCGCCGATGTACATCATCATGGGCAGCCTCTACGAGGTTCAGAAGTACCTGACACTCGCCAACGTGCAGTACTCCGACCAGTTCCTGGTAGCCAACGGCAGCTGGTACGAAGGGCTCTCCGAGGAGGATCGCCAAGCCATCGACGCGGCCGTGAAAGAGGCCAACGAACTCAATCGTACGGATGTCGAGAAGCGTGTCGACGAACGCATCCAGTTCCTTGGCGATAACGGCATGCAGGTCATCGAGCCTACCGAGGAGGAGCTGGCGGCCTTCCGCGAGCAGGGCCAGCCGGCCTACATCGACTGGTTGAAGGAGAAGGGCATCGGCGCCGAGTGGATCGAGATGGCTCTCGAGGACGCCGGTCAGAGCGACCTGCTGGCCAAGTGACGCGACTCCATCCATCCGACGAGGCGAAAGACCCGACCGGCAAGCGGCCGGTCGGGTCGCGTAACATCACCATGTTCCGAGATACCCTGCTGACGCTGCTGGGTCGAGCGACCACCGCGCTGGGCGGCATCGCGCTGCTGATTACCCTGGTCGATATCCTCTACGGCGTCGTCACCCGCTACGTGGTCGGCCAGGCGCCGATCTGGAGCGACGAACTCGCACGCTATTGCCTGATCGCCTCGGCGCTGCTGATCGCCGGCAACGTCTGGGTACGCGGCGAACACATGCGCGTGGCGTTGCTCGAGCGCAAACTGGGCGGCACGGCTCGGCGCGTGCTGCTTGGCTACCAATGGCTGCTGACCCTGGCCCTCGCCGTGGCGATGACCTGGTGGAGCTGGCACTACGCGCTGTCGGTGGGCTACTTCACTTCGCAGGGCCTGGGCATCAGCCGCACCATCCCGATGCTTGCCATGCCCATTGGCTTCGGATTGCTCGCCCTGCAGGTGCTGCTCTACGGACCGCGGCCGTTGCCGCAAGCCGGCGATGGCGTTGCAGATACCCGCGAGGGGGCCGCGTCATGATGGTCGCCGCGATGTTCGTGACCCTGCTGGCCAATACCCTGCTGGGCATACCGCTGTTCCTGACGCTGATCGTCACCGCGCTGGTGGGCTTCGTTTTCATCGACCCGGGGTTGATCGCGCGAATGACCCCGCAACAGTTCTTCGGCGGCCTCAACAGCTTCTCGCTGATGGCGATCCCACTGTTCATCCTCGCCGGCAACCTGATGAACGCCTGCGGCATGACCGAGCGGCTGATGCGTGTCGCTCGCCTGCTGGTCGGCCACCTGCGTGGCGGCATCGGCCACGTCAACGTGGTGGGCAGCGTGTTCATGTCCGGGGTCAACGGTTCGGCGGCCGCCGACGCCTCGGCGCTGGGCGCGCTGCTGGTGCCGGCGATGACCCGCGAAGGCTATTCCACCGCCTTTGCCGCCGGGCTGACCGCCGGCAGCTCGCTGATCGGGCCGATCATCCCGCCGAGCATCTTCATGATTCTCTACAGTTCCCAGACCAACACCTCGGTCGGCCAGCTGTTTCTCGGCGGCGTGGTTCCCGGGCTGCTGCTGGCGCTGGCGTTCATGGCCATGAATGCCGTGCACGCCCGTCGTGCCGGCCTCGAGCGGCGTACCACGCTGCCTGAGCGGCGCGAGGTCTTCGAGGCGGTAAGTGGCGCCTTGCCGGCGCTGGTCGCACCGTTCATCATCGTCGCCGGGATCGTGCTGGGCTTCGTCACGCCGACCGAGTCGGGGGCGCTGACCGTGTTCTACGTCGCCCTGTGTGGCCTGGCGATGGGCGAGTTGCGCCCACGGGCCTTCTGGCGGGCAGCGGTCGAGACCACCCGGCTGGCCTCGGCGATCTTCCTGATCATCGGCATCTCTTCGGTGATCAGCTGGGAGCTGGCCTACGCCCAGGCGCCTGATCGTTTCACCGGGCTGCTGGAGCCATTCATCGACTCGCCGGTCATCGTGCTGTTGCTGCTCAGCGCGATCACCTTCGTCACCGGCATGTTCATGGAGGAAGTCTCGGCGCTGATGCTGCTCTCTCCGGTATTCACGCCGGTGGCGCTGGCGGCCGGCATCGATCCGGTGGTGCTGGGCATCATCATCACCCTGAACATCACCATCGCCTTGATCACGCCGCCGATGGGCGCTTGCCTGTTCATCGCCGCGGCGGTCAGTCGGCTCGACATCACCGTACTGTTTCGCACCATCTGGCCGTTCATTCTGGTCGCGATAGCGGTGCTGCTGGTGCTGATCCTCTTCCCGGGGCTGATTACCTGGCTCCCGAACACCATTGGCTGACTTCATCTTGGATACGAACCGCTTGACCGTGAACCGACTCGACACCCGGCCCATCGCGCCCATTGCCGATCCGCAATGGGAGGCGATCGCGGCCATTCCCATCGCCGACGAGGGCGCACCGCTGCATCCACTCAGCCTCGCGGGAGCGGCGCTGCGCACCCATCCCATCTATTACGTGCTCGGCGTCCCCGGAGCGGTTCCCGAGTGCCTGGTCCGCGAGGCGGTCTATCGGCGGCTGCTCGAGGTGGCTCGTGGGCTACCCGAGGGGCTGGGCCTGGTGGTGCTCGACGCCTGGCGTCCCTACGTCGTGCAACGCCACCTCTACGACACGCTGCTGGGCATGGTCGAAGCCCGCTACGCCGATCTCGATGAGTCGGACCTTCGGGCGATGACCCGGGCCTTCGTCTCACCGCCCAGTACCAGTATGGAATGCCCCAGCCCCCATCTCACCGGCGGCGCAGTGGATGTGGCGCTGTGCGACGCCGACGGGCTGCTGCTGGACATGGGCTCGGCCTTCGACGAGGCGCGCCCGGCCTCCAATACCGTCCACTTCGAGCATTATGGTGACGATGCCCTGTCCCGGACCTATCGCGATCGTCGCCGAATCCTCTATCACGCCATGCGCGATGCCGGTTTCGCCAACCTGCCCAGCGAATGGTGGCACTACAGCTACGGCGATCAGATGTGGGCATGGTATCGCGACGCGCCCCGGGCGCTGTACGGCCCTACCGGCCCCGATACCCTGGAGGCGCGCTGGCGGCGCTCGCTGGGGCAATGATGTCCCGCTCCCGGTAACAGGAGCGGGGAGGGCGCAGTGTCGCCCGGTTACTTCGGCGGTTCGACATGGCCGCCGAAGCCGAAGCGCATCGCCGAAAGGAGCCGGTTGGCGTAGGTGTTTTCCTTGCGGGAGCTGAAGCGCGCGAACAGCGCGTTGGCCAGCACCGGCGCGGCCACGCCCTGTTCGACCGCGGCGTCGATCGTCCAGCGCCCCTCGCCGCTGTCGGCGACCGCGCCGGTGTAGTGGTCGAGCCGAGAGTCGCCGGCCAGGGCCTGGGCGGTCAGGTCGAGCAGCCAGGAAGAGACCACGCTGCCGCGCCGCCAGACTTCGGCGACATCCGCCAGGTTGAGCTCGAAGCGCTGATCTTCCGGCAGTGCCGAAGACGATTTGCTCTGCATCAGCTCGAAGCCTTCGGCATACGCCTGCATCAGGCCGTATTCGATGCCGTTATGGACCATCTTAACGTAATGACCGGCACCCACCGGTCCGGCATGGATGTAGCCACGCTCGGCGCGATCGTCGGGGGCGTTGCGGCCGCGGGTGCGCTCCAGGTCGCCGTAGCCGGGCGCCAGGTCGTCGAACAGCGGATCGAGGCGCTCGAAGATCGCGCGCTCGGCGCCGACCATCATGCAATAGCCGCGCTCGAGCCCCCAGACGCCGCCGGAAGTGCCGACATCGGCATAATGGATGCCCTGGGGCTTGAGCGCCTGGGCCCGGCGGATATCGTCCTTGTAGAAGGTGTTGCCACCGTCGATGATCACATCGTCGGCATCGAGCAGCTTGGCGAGGGTGTCGATCGTCGACTCGGTCGCCTCGCCGGCCGGCAGCATCACCCACACGGCGCGCGGGGCCTGCAGGCTCGCGACCAGCCCTTCGAGGGTATCGACCCCGGTTGCGCCCTCTTGAGTCAGCGCGGCCACGGTTTCCGAACTCCGATCGTAAGCGACGATCTCATGCCCCCTGTTCATCAGACGACGTGCAATATTGCCGCCCATGCGACCGAGTCCGATCATACCGAGTTGCATGCTGTAGTCCTTTTCACGATAGGTATGGAATTGAGGCTAACGTTAGCCGGCGGTGTTCGCTATCACATGGGACACCGTCGGTGGGAAGGCCGGGACGGCGGCAAGCCTACCGTCAGCCTGGCCACGACGCAAAGCGGGCCATGTCATGTGACATGGCCCTCGTCATCGCTGCGGATCATCTCTGGGCAGGACAGCGTGGCTATTTACCCACCGCAACCTACCGCGCGGCGATCAATCCCAGTTCAGCGCACCGCCGACCTGGTATTCGGTGACGCGCGTCTCGAAGAAGTTCTTCTCCTTGCGCAGGTCGATGATCTCGCTCATCCACGGGAAGGGATTGCTGGCGCCCGGGAACTGCTCTTTCAGGCCGATCTGCGCCAGGCGGCGGTTGCAGATGAAGTGCAGGTACTCCTCCATGATCGCCGCGTTCATGCCGAGCACGCCGCGCGGCATGGTATCGCGGGCGTAGGCGACCTCCAGCTCGGTGCCCTCGAGGATCATCTGGGTGACCTCGTCCTGGAACTCGGGCGTCCAAAGGTTGGGGTTCTCGATCTTGATCTGGTTGATCATGTCGACGCCGAAGTTCAGGTGCATCGACTCGTCGCGCAGGATGTACTGGAACTGTTCGGCGACGCCGGTCATCTTGTTGCGCCGGCCCATCGACAAAATCTGGCTGAAGCCGCAATAGAAGAAGATGCCCTCGGTGACGCAATAGAAGGCGATCAGGTTACGCAGCAGTTCCTGGTCGGTCTCCGGGGTGCCGGTCTGGAAGTTCGGGCGCGACAGCGACTGGGTGTGCTTGAGGCTCCAGGCGGCCTTGGCGGCGACCGAGGGCACCTCGCGGTACATGTTGAAGACTTCGCCTTCGTCCATGCCCAGCGATTCCACGCAGTACTGGTAGGCGTGGGTGTGGATCGCCTCCTCGAAGGCCTGGCGCAGCAGGTACTGGCGGCATTCGGGGTTGGTGATCAGGCGATAGACCGCCAGTACCAGATTGTTGGCGACCAGCGAATCGGCGGTGGAGAAGTAGCCCAGGCTGCGCTCGACGATGCGCCGCTCGTCGGCGGTCAGACCGTCGTTGCTCTTCCACAGCGCGATGTCCGCATTCATGTTGATCTCTTGCGGCATCCAGTGATTGGCGGAGCCGTCGAGATACTTCTGCCAGGCCCAGTCGTACTTGAAGGGCACCAACTGGTTAAGATCGGCGCGGGCGTTGATCATCGTCTTGTCGTCGACTTCGATGCGCGCCGCGCCCATCTCGAGCTCTTCCAGGCCGGCGGCGACGTCGAGCTCTTCCAGCGATTTCCTGGCGCGTGCCAGGCGGTCGTTGTCACCGACCTGATAGCGGCTGGCGCTTTCCTCGACGGCGTCCTGCTCGGCTTGCGGTGCGGCCGGCTTCGGTGCGGCCGGCTTCGGTGCGGCCGGCTGCGGCTTGGCCTGCTCGGCGGTTGGCGCGTCGTCTTCGTGAAATTCGTCCCAGTTCAGCATGTCGTCTGTCCTGTTCTCTCGCTTGCGGCGTCACGCCGTGACGCCGGTGACTAGGCTTTGTGCGCTTCGAGCTTCGAGCTTCGAGCGGCTCGAAGCCCGTCGCTGGCGCGTAGCGTCTCGTGTTACTGGCAGGCCTCGCAGCCCAGCTCGTCGATCTCCCCGGCGGAGGGGGCGCGCGAGCCGCTGCCGCCCTTGCCGGTGAGGAAGTCGTCGATACCGCGCGGCTCCTGGGTGCCGGCGCTGGGCGCAGGCGCGGCGGATGCGGCAGGCGCCGGTTGCGCGGCGCTCGGCTCGGGCGCCGGTGCGCCGCCGCCGTTACCCACGGCGTTGAGCCGGCCGCGATCGACGGTGGACTTCTCGACCGAGGAGGCGCTCAGCGCGCGCAGGTAATAGGTGGTCTTGAGACCGCGATACCAGGCCATGCGATAGGTGACGTCGAGCTTCTTGCCCGAGACCCCGGCGATGTACAGGTTCAGCGACTGGGCCTGGTCGATCCACTTCTGGCGCCGCGAGGCGGCATCGACCAGCCACTTGGGCTCGACCTCGAAGGCGGTGGCGTAGCGCGCCTTGAGATCGTCCGGCACGCGGTCGATGGGCTGCAGCGAGCCGTCGTAGTACTTGAGGTCGTTGATCATCACCTCGTCCCACAGGCCGCGCTCCTTGAGGTCGTTGACCATGTGGGCGTTGACCACGGTGAACTCGCCGGACAGGTTCGATTTGACGAACAGGTTCTGGTAGGTCGGCTCGATCGACTGCGAGACGCCGCAGATGTTGGAGATCGTCGCGGTGGGCGCGATCGCCATCACGTTGGAGTTGCGCATGCCCTGGCTGGCGAGCTTGTCGCGGATGCGATCCCAGTCCTGGGTGGTCGAGGTGTCGACCTCGATGTAGTCGGCGCCGCGCTCCTGCTTCAGTTTCTCGATCGAGTCGATCGGCAGGATGCCCTGGCTCCACAGCGAGCCGTCATAGCTCTGGTACTTGCCGCGCTCGGCGGCAAGATCCGAGGAGGCCTCGATGGCGTGATAGCTGACCAGCTCCATGGAGGTGTCGGCGAAGCTCACCGCGCCGTCGGAGGCGTAGGCGATGCCCTGCTTGTAGAGTGCGTCCTGGAAGCCCATGATGCCGAGCCCCACCGGGCGGTGCTTGAAGTTGGAGTTCTTGGCCTGCGGCACCGCGTAGTAGTTGATGTCGATGACGTTGTCGAGCATCCGTACGGCGGTGCGCACGGTCTTTTTGAGCTTGTCGCCGTCGAACACGCCGTCGATCACGTGCTGTGAGAGGTTGATCGAGCCCAGGTTGCAGACCGCGATCTCGTCGGCGCTGGTATTCAGGGTGATCTCGGTGCACAGGTTCGAGGAGTGCACCACGCCGGCGTGCTGCTGCGGGCTGCGCAGGTTGCAGGGGTCCTTGAAGGTGACCCACGGGTGGCCGGTCTCGAACAGCATCGACAGCATCTTGCGCCACAGGTCCTTGGCCTTGACGCGCTTGAAGAGCTTGAGCTGACCGGTATAGGTCATCGCTTCGTACTCTGCGTAGCGCTGCTCGAAGGCGGCGCCGTACAGATCGTGCAGGTCCGGGCAGGTGGACGGCGAGAACAGCGTCCACTCCTTGTCGTCGAATACCCGCTTCATGAACAGATCCGGCACCCAGTTGGCGGTGTTCATGTCATGGGTGCGGCGGCGATCGTCGCCGGTGTTCTTGCGCAGCTCGATGAACTCCTCGATGTCCAGGTGCCAGGTCTCGAGGTAGGCGCAGACCGCGCCCTTGCGCTTGCCGCCCTGGTTGACCGCCACCGCGGTGTCGTTGACCACCTTGAGGAACGGCACCACCCCCTGGCTCTTGCCGTTGGTGCCCTTGATGTAGGAGCCCAGCGCGCGCACCGGGGTCCAGTCGTTGCCTAGGCCACCGGCCCACTTGGAGAGCAGGGCGTTGTCGCGGATCGCGCTGTAGATGCCGTCGAGCTGGTCGGGCACGGTGGTCAGATAGCAGCTGGAAAGCTGGCTGCGCACGGTGCCGGCGTTGAACAGCGTCGGCGTCGAGGCCATGTAATCGAAGCTCGACAGCAGCTCGTAGAATTCGACGGCGCGCGCTTCGCGGTCGTCCTCGTTGAGCGACAGGCCCATGGCGACGCGCATGAACATCACCTGCGGCAGTTCGTAGCGCACGTCGTCGCGATGGATGAAGTAGCGGTCGTAGAGGGTCTGCAGGCCGAGGTAGGTGAACTGGTTGTCGCGGCTGTGATCCAGCGCGTCGCCGAGACGCTCGAGGTCGAATTCGGCAAGCTGCGGGTCGAGCTGCTCGAACTCGATGCCCTTGGCGATGTACGCCTTGAAGGCCGGCTTGTAGAACTCGGCCATCTCCTGGTAGGTCGCCTCCTCGGCGATGCCCAGGAAGGAGAGCGCCTCGCGGCGCAGGTTGTCCTGCAGCAGCCGCGCGGTGACGTAGGTGTAGTTGGGCTCCTTCTCGACCAGCGTGCGCGCGGTCATCATCAGCGCGGTGGCCACGCCGTCCAGCGACACGCCGTCGTAGAGATTCTTCAGCGAATCGTCGACGATCTTCTTGGCGTCGACGTTGTCGAGTTCGGCGCAGGCGTCATGCACCAGCGTCTCGACGCGGCCCAGGTCGAGCGGGCGGACGCTGCCATCGGCGAGCGTGACGTTGAGCGTCGGGTGCGGCTTTTCGATGTCGCCGCCGCTGGCCTGGCGGGCGCGGGCATGTTCCTCGCGGTAGAGCACGTAGGCGCGCGCGACCTTCTGCTCGCCGGCGCGCATCAGCGCCAGTTCCACCTGGTCCTGGATATCCTCGATATGCAGCGTGCCGCCGTCGGGCATGCGGCGCTGGAAGGCCTCGGCGATCTGGGCGGTGGCTTCGGCGACGAAATCGCGGACCCGCGACGAAGCCCCGGCATTGTCACCCTCGACCGCGATGAAGGCCTTGGTCATGGCCACGGAAATCTTGCTGGCGTCGAACGCGGCGACGTCACCGCCTCGCTTGATGACGCGCAGTTGTTTCGGTGCGGTCGTGTTCAGAGCCGTCTTGCCGGGATCGAGTGTGGTTTCCATGATGCCGGGTTCCGTTAGTGAGATGATGAAATGAAAACGCTGTCCATGGTGCTCTAGAAGCCAAAAAGGCGGCCGTTTCAGCGCGTTAAGGACCATTGACAGGGTTTTTCTGAATTGCTAGATGTCACAGCATATTGTGGTTATGTCGTGCACGAGCACAAGATAATGTGGCTTTTGGTCAGCAGCAAGTGAATAACTTGTGGGTAACTTGTGACTCTTTGCGGCGGGGTCAACGATGCTTTCGCCAGGCCGCATGGTTGTGGGTTTCGCGGCGTTGAAGAATTTTTTCGATCGCCGACGAAGAAGCATCGGGCTGCTGCATCGGGTTAGCGCCTTCGCGGCGAAGGCCTGAGTGACATCCCATGGTCGTTTGCGCGGAAGCGACGGCGCTGTGTTATGCGCTTTCTCCCACGCAAAGTTCAAAACCGATATCGTAAACCGATGGTTTTACGGCCTTTCCCTCGATACGTGCAATGACCTGCTCGGCGGCAATGCGGCCGATGGCTTCTCGCGGCGACACGATCGTCGTCAATCGGGGCGTGATGTGCTGGCCGAAGGGCAGGCCGGTGAAACCGGCAATGGCAACGTCGTCGGGTACGCGGATACCCGCCCGGTTGGCATCCAGGATGGCGCCGGTGGCCAGGGTGTCGTCGGCGAAGTGAATGGCCTCGGTCCCCGGCCGCTGGACCATCACATGGCGCAACGCCTTGGCACCGATCTCTAGCGCACTGGCATCCGGCCATTCCTCGATTGGCGCTTCCAGACCGTGTTCCTGCAACAGGTCGCGGTGCCCCTCGTAACGCAGCCGGGCCCGGTAGTTGCCATCCATCTGGGAACCGGCATAAACGATCCGTCGATAGCCCCGATCGAGCAGGTGCCGGGCCATGCAGCGCCCGGCATCGTAGTGCGACAGGCCGACGTTGAGATCGATGCCCTGGCCGAGTTCCATGATCTCCATGACCGGCTTCTGCCAGCGCCTGAGCATGGCGGTGCAGGCTTCGTCGTGGCGTAGCCCGGTAATCACCAGGGCGGACGAGGACCAGCCGAGAAAGGTCTGTACCAGTTCGTGCTCGCGGCGCATGTCGTACTCGGTATTGCCGAGCAGTATCTGGTAGCCATGCTTCTCGAAGGTGGTCTGCAGGCCATGGATGACCTCGATGAACACCACGTTGGAGAGCGACGGCACGATCACCGCGATGAAGCGTGAATTGGCGGAAGCCAGGCTGCCGGCAAGCATGTTGCGCACATAGCCGACGCGCTCGATGGCCGCCTCGACGCGTTCGCGGGTGGCCTGGCGCACGCTGTCCGGCGAGTTGAGCACGCGCGACACGGTGATGGTGGATACCCCCGATTCACGGGCGACATCGGCCAGGGTGGGGTTGTCGGCCCCGCGGCGCTTGCGCCGCTCCGGTGATTCTGAATTAGACATTGGTCGTGCTCCCATTCCCAACGCTTGCGCGTTCTGAGAGGGTAATCTAAACCAGATGTTAGCGCTAACATTTGATCCCTCAAAACCATGACAGCAAGGGAGACCGCCGGATGGTCGAGCGCGCGTCGCATGTCGAGACGGTAGGAGTGATAGGCCTGGGAGCCATGGGGCTGGGGACGGCGACGGCCCTGCTCGAGGCCGGGCTGGCGGTGATCGGTTGCGACATCAACGACTCGGCCCGTCGGGCCTTCGAATCTTGCGGTGGCACCAGTGTGGCGACGCCGGCCGAGTTGGCCGGGCAGTGTGGTGTCGTGCTGGTGGTGGTGGTCAACGCCGATCAGGTCGAGTCGGTGCTCTTCGGCAAGACGGGGCTGGCGGATCGGCTGGCGCCGGGCAGTCTGGTGATGCAGTGCGCCACCGTGGCGCCGAGCTATGCCAAGGCCCTCGGCGAGCGGCTCGAGGCCGCCGGGCTGCTGATGCTCGATGCGCCGATCAGCGGTGGTGCGGCCAAGGCACGCCAGGGGCGGTTGTCGGTCATGGCCTCGGGTAGCGAGGCGGCCTATGCCAAGGCCATGCCGGCCCTCGACGCCATGGCCGAGACGGTCCATCGCCTGGGCGATGCTCCGGGGCCAGGCTCCAGCGTCAAGCTGGTCAATCAACTGCTGGCCGGCGTACATATCGCCGCCGCCGCCGAGGCCATGGCGCTGGGCATTCGCATGGGCATCGATCCCGATACGCTCTTCGAGGTGATCACCCACTCCGCCGGCAACTCCTGGATGTTCGAGAATCGTGTGCCGCATATCCTCAAGGGCGACTACACGCCGCTTTCCGCCGTGGATATCTTCGTCAAGGACCTCAACCTCGTGCACCAGACCGGGCGCGAGCTGACCTTCCCGACGCCGGTCGCGGCCAGCGCGCTGCAGCAGTTCACCGCCGCCAGCGGCGCCGGGTTCGGAGGCGAGGACGATGCGGCGGTGGTCAAGGTCTACCAGCGCCTGTCGGGAATTGCGCTGCCGGCCGCCAACGATGCGGAGGGCGGCGCATGAGCCTCGTTCTCGGTGCCATCGCCGACGATTTCACCGGCGCGACGGACCTGGCCAACAACCTGGTGCGCGCCGGCATGCGCTGTCTCCAGACCATCGGCGTACCCGACACACCGCTCGATGCCGACGATGTCGACGCGGTGGTGGTGGCGCTCAAGTCGCGCTCCTGTGCGGTGGAGCAGGCCGTGGGCGATTCCCTGGCGGCGCTCGACTGGCTACAGGCGCAGGGCGCACGCCAGCTCTTCTTCAAGTACTGCTCGACGTTCGATTCCACGCCACGGGGCAACATCGGGCCGGTCGCCGATGCGTTGCTGGAGCGTCTTTGGGCGACCCAGCAAGAGCGCTTGCAGGGCCGCCAGACGGTGATGGTGCCGGCCTTTCCGGTCAATGGGCGCACCGTCTACCAGGGCCACCTGTTCGTCGGTGACCGGCTGCTCAACGACAGCGGCATGCAGCACCACCCGCTCAACCCGATGAGTGACGCCGACCTGGTGCGCGTACTGGCGCAGCAGACGCCGCATCCGGTCGGATTGCTGGCGCACGCCACGCTGGCTAAAGGAGCCGGGGCCGCCAAGGCGCGCCTGGCCGCGCTGCAAGGCGAAGGCATTCGGCACGTGATCTGCGACACCGTGGATGAACACGATCTGGACGTTCTCGCCGAGACGGTGGCCGATCTGGCACTGGTCACCGGCGGCTCGGGGCTGGGCCAGACCCTGCCGGAAACCTACCGCCGGCGCGGCTGGCTGGCACCGGTCGGCAATGCCGCCCGGCTGGCGGCGCCGAGCGGCGCGGCCCTGGTGCTGTCGGGCAGCTGCTCGCGGGCCACGCTGGGCCAGGCCGAGCACTTCCTGCGTTCGCATGAGGGCTATGCGCTGGACCCGCTGGCGCTGGCCGACAGCGATGCCCAGATCGAGGAAGCGCTGGCTTTCGCCCGCGAGCGCCTGGGCGAGGCGACGCCGGTGCTGATCTACGCCTCGGCGTCGCCCGAGCGGGTCGAGCGGACGCAGCAGCGCCTCGGCGCGGCCCGGGCCGGCGAGCTGGTCGAGCGGGCCATGGCCCGGCTGGCCCGCGAACTGGTCGGCAACGGCGTCGGACGGCTGGTGGTCGCCGGTGGCGAGACCTCCGGCGCGGTGGTCTCGGCACTGGGCGTGACGGAATTGCGTATCGGCGAGCAGATCGACCCCGGCGTGCCCTGGACGCAGACGCGGGTGGCCGGGCGCGCGGCGCCACTGTCGTTGGCGCTCAAGTCCGGCAACTTCGGGGGCGTCGATTTCTTCACCCGTGCCTTCGAGGCCCTCGGCCGAGGAGCGACGTCATGAGCCGCCACGACGACAACCGCCTGCGCGAGCAGATCGTCACCTACGCCAAGTCGCTGTTCGACCGCGGCCTGACCATGGGCTCGAGCGGCAACATCAGCGTGCGTCTCGATGACGGCGGCTGGCTGATGACACCCACCAACGCCTGCCTGGGACGGCTCGACCCGGCGCGCATCTCGCGGCTCGACCGCGAGGGCCGGCTGCTCGACGGCGACAAGGCCACCAAGGAAAGCTTCCTGCACATGGCGATGTACGCCGAGCGACCGCAGTCACAGGCCATCGTGCACCTGCATTCGACCCATTCGGTGGCGGTATCGTGCCTGCCGGATATCGACACCCACGACTGCATTCCGCCGCTCACCGCCTACTACGTGATGCGCGTCGGCCGCCTGCCGCTGGTGCCGTATCACCTGCCCGGCGATACCGCCCTGGGCGAGGCGGTGAAGGGCCTGGCCGGTCGCCACAGTGCGGTGCTGCTGGCCAATCACGGCCCCGTGGTGGCGGGCAAGTCGCTGGAGGCGGCGGTCTACGCCACCGAGGAGCTCGAGGAAACCGCCAAGCTGTTCCTGCTGCTGCGCGGCCAGAACCCGCGCTGCCTGACGCCGGAACAGGTCGCCGAGCTCGAGGCGCGCTTCCCGCGCGACTGAACCGACAACGACAAGAGGCAAGACGACGTCATGATCAAGCTGGCCGCCAACCTCAGCATGCTGTTCACCGAGCATGACTTTCTCGAGCGTTTCGCGGTGGCGGCGAAGGCCGGGTTCCGCGGCGTCGAGTACCTGTTCCCCTATGCCTATGCACCGCACGAGCTGCGCGCCGCTCTGGACGACAACGGCCTGCAGCAGGTGCTGTTCAACCTGCCACCGGGCGGCTGGGAGGCGGGCGAACGCGGCCTGGCCAGCCTGCCGGGACGCGAGGCCGAGTTCCGCGACAGCGTCCACGAGGCGCTGCGCTATGCCGAGGCGCTCGACTGCCCGCGGCTGCATGCCATGGCCGGCTTGCTGCCGGCGGAGGCCGACGCGGCGAGCCGTGAGGCGCACCTGGCGACCTACATCGACAACCTGCGCTACGCCGCGGGGGAACTGGCCAGGGCCGGGCGGACGCTGCTCATCGAGCCCATCAACCTCCATGACATGCCGGGCTTCTTCCTCAACCGCCAAGCCCAGGCCCGCGAGGTGCTGGCCCGGGTCGGCGCCGACAACCTGCGCATCCAGTTCGACGTCTATCACTGCCAGATGACCGAGGGGAACCTGTTCGCCAATCTCGAGGCGCAGTTGCCCTACCTGGGGCATGTGCAGATCGCCGGCGTGCCGGGACGTCACGAGCCGGATGTCGGCGAGGTGAATTATCCGGCGGTGCTCGAGCGCCTGGCGACACTGGGCTACGACGGCTGGGTGGGCTGCGAATACAAGCCGGCGGCGGCTACCACCGCCGGACTGGGGTGGGGTGCGGCCTACGGGCTGCAGGCCTGACCCGACAAGCCTGATTCGACAAATGTAGTGACGCGACGAACAACGATAAGGAAGGACGATGCACGTACTGATCACCGGCGCCGCCGGCTTTCTTGGCCAACGCCTGACCGGGGCGCTACTCGAGCGCGGCCAGGTCGACGGCAAGGCGCTGACGCGCCTGACGCTCGTCGACCAGATCGAGCCGGTAGCGCCGCCCCATGACACGATCCGGCTCGATTGCCGGGCCATGGACATCACCCGCCCCGGTGCGCTGGACAGCCTGCTCGGGGAGCGTCCCGAGGTCATCTATCACCTTGCCGCCGTGGTCAGCGCGGCGGCCGAGGCGGAGCTCGACCTGGGCATGACGGTCAACTTCGAGGCCACCCGTGCCCTGCTGGAAGGCTGCCGCGCGGCCGGGCTGGCCGAGACGCGCCTGATCATGGCCAGCTCGGTGGCCGTCTATGGCGGCGAGTTGCCGGACACGCTCGACGACATGACGGCGCTGACGCCGCAGAGCTCCTACGGCACCCAGAAGGCGATGTGCGAACTGCTCATCAATGACTACAGCCGCCGCGGCCTGATCGATGGCTGCGTGCTGCGCCTGCCGACCATCGTGGTGCGCCCCGGGCGGCCCAATGCCGCCGCGTCCAGCTTCGCGTCCAGCATCCTGCGCGAGCCGCTGGGCGGCGAGACGGCGCTCTGCCCGGTGCCCACCGATCTCGAGCTGTTCGTGATGTCGCCGGGGCGCGTCGTCGACGCGCTGCTGCATGCCGCGACGCTGCCGAGCGACGCGCTGGTGCCGTATCGCAGCATCATGCTGCCGGGACTGACCGTCAGCGTCGCCGCGATGCTCGAGGTGTTGCGCGACATAGGCGGGGAGGAGGCCCTGGCCCGCGTGCAGCACGCGCCCGAGCCACGCATCGAGGCCATCGTCGCCAGTTGGCCGGCGCGCTTCGAGACGCGCCGCGCTGAACGGCTCGGCTTCGTCGCCGATCGCGACTTCCACGAGATCGTGCGCACCTTCGTCGCCGAACGGCAGGCCGCCCGATAACGATTCGACACTCATGACGGCTCAACCGGCGGCTCGGCCGCCACACCCACGAAAGCGTAACTCGGAAGAGGAAACAACAATGACAGCACGCTTTGCACGCACCGCGCTGAACGCCACCATCGGTCTTGCCGCAGCGGCACTGGCCACTACCAGCTTGAGCGCCCTGGCGGCCCAGACCGTCACGGTCGGCCACACCACGTCGGACAACTCCCACTACTCGGTGGGCGTCGATGCCTTCAAGAAGACCCTGGAAGAACTTAGCGGCGGCGAGTTCGTCGTCGAGGAGCACCCCTCCGGCGCGCTGGGCGGCGAGCGCGCGATGATCGAGGGGCTGCAGATCGGCACCATCGATACCGTCATCACCTCCACCGGGCCGCTGGGCAACTTCGTCCCCGAGACCTACGTGCTCGACCTGCCGTTCCTGTTTGCCAACTACGACCAGGCGCGCTGTGTACTGGACGGCCCGATCGGCCAGGACCTGCTCGACAAGATCGGCCAGAACAACCTGGTCGGCCTGGCCTGGACCGAGAACGGCTTTCGTCACCTGACCAACAGCCTGCGTGACGTTAAGACGCCCGAGGATGCGGCGGGCCTGAAGATCCGCACCATGGAGAACAAGATGCACATGGCCGCGTTCGAGGAAATGGACGTGCATCCCACGCCGATGGCCTTCCCCGAGTTGTTCACCGCGCTCCAGCAGGGCACGGTCGACGGCCAGGAGAACCCCATCTCGGTGATCCTCACCAGCAACCTGTGGGAAGTCCAGGATCACCTGTCACTGACCGGCCACGTCTATTCGCCGGCCGTCATGCTCGCCTCCCCGGTCCTGTGGGACGGCCTCAGCGAGGAGGAGAAGGGCTGGTTCAAGCAGGCCGCCAAGGCCGGTGCCGAGGCGACCCGCGCCGAGGTCTCGCGCCTCGAGACAGAGGGAGTCAAGGCGCTCAAGGAAAAGGGCATGACGGTGGTCGAGAACATCGACAAGTCGCAGTTCCAGGAGGCCGTCGAGCCGTCCTACTCGGTCTACACCGACCAGTACGGCAGCGAAATGCTCGACCGGGTTCGCAATAGCGAATGCCTGGCCAGCAGTTAATCACGGCACTTTAGCAACCTCGCCACCCCCCGGTTAGGGGGTGGCCGACGCAAGGTGACTGCCATGCTGGAACTCTTTCTACGTTTCGAGCGCTTTACGTCGCGTGTCGCGCTGATCGTTGCCGTGCTGATGCTGGTCGTTTCGGTGGCGCTGGGCTTTTACCAGGTGCTGACGCGCTTCGTGTTCGATGCCCCGTCGACCTGGTCCGAGGTCATGTCGCGCTCGGCGATGATCTGGTGCGTCTTCCTGGGGGCGGCCGCCAGCTTCCGCGGTGGCTACATGATGGCGGTGGAAGTCATCTACAAGCTGGTGCCGGTCCGGGCGCTGGTGTGGCTCGAGCTTCTCGTTGCCCTATGTTGCCTCATCGTCCTGACGATTCTCGTCTACTTCGGCACGCTGATGACGATCCGGGTGAGCTCGCAGACCTTGTCGGGCATGGGCATCTCGATCGCCTGGGCGTATGCCGCCATCCCCGTGGGGGCGGCCTTCTCGGTGCTCGCGGTACTGGCACGCATCGCCGCTCAGGTGACCCGGCGCGAACCGATCGGCCCCGTAGAGGCCGAGACGCCACCCGAGGCGAAGTCGGAACCCTCTATCGTCCCCGCCAGCCAGGCGACGCGTAGCGACACGCTGCAGGACGCCGCCAGGCCAGCGGCGGCGCCGGCCAGCCTTACCGGGAGGGCGCGCTCATGAACCTGGCCATCGGACTCTCGTTGATCATCCTGTTCGGCCTGGGTGTGCCCATCGCCATTTCCATCCTGCTGGCTTCGATCATCGGCATCGAGTTCTTCTCGCGGCTACCGCTGCTGATGGTGCCGCAGCAGATGTTCGTCGGCATCGACAACTTCCCGCTGATGGCGATCCCGTTCTTCATCCTGGCCGGCAACCTGATGGCGGCCGGCGGCATCTCGCAGCGCCTGGTGGATCTCGCCAAGTCGATCGTCGGTGGCCTGCAGGGCGGGCTGGCGATGACCTGCGTACTGACCTGCATGATGTTCGCCGCCGTCTCTGGGTCGAGCGTGGCGACGACGTTCGCCATCGGCTCGATCCTGATCCCGGCGATGGTCAAGCATGACTACCCGCGCCCGCTGGCGGCGTCGATCCAGGCCTCGTCCGCCGAACTGGGCGTGCTGATTCCGCCGTCGATACCGCTGATCCTGTATGGCGTCAGCACCGACACCTCGATCGGGCGGCTGTTCATCGCTGGCATCGGGCCGGGCCTGCTGATCGGCTGCTCGCTGCTGCTGTTCCTGTACCTGTTCTGCAAGGTACGCGGCTACGGCCTGCGCGACCGCGAGGAACGCGAGGACTTCACCACGGCCTTCCGGCGGGCCTGGGCGGCCATGCTGATGCCGGTGGTGGTGATCGGCGGCATTTATGGCGGGGTATTCACGCCCACCGAGGCGTCGGCGGTGGCGGTGGTGTATGCGCTGATCGTCGGCGGGCTGGTCTATCGCGAACTGGGCTTCGACGACCTGTGGCCGATCTTCAAGCAGAGCGTGATCTCGACCACCACGATCATGCTGATCATCGCCGCGGCGACGCTGTTCAGTTTCCTGATCAGTCGTTCGGGCCTGCCCTCGGACGTGGCGGCCTGGGTGACCCGGGTCTTCGATAGTCCGATCTCGTTCCTGCTGGCGGTCAATGTGATGCTGCTGGTGGTGGGCATGTTCGTCGAGACCTCCGCCGCCATTCTGGTGCTGGCGCCGATCTTCACGCCCATCGCCGTGCAATACGGTATCGACCCGGTGCACTTCGGCCTGATCGTGGTCGTCAACCTGGCGCTGGGCATGTTCACGCCACCGCTGGGCGTCAACCTGTTCGCCGCCTGTGCGGTGGCCAAGCTGTCCATCGACCAGCTGATCCCCTGGTTGCTGCGCTTCGTACTGGTGGTGCTGGCCTGCCTGATGGCGATCACCTACCTGCCCTGGATTTCGCTGGGCCTGGTCGACCTTCTTTACTGAGCGAGGAAACAACGATGCACGACATGCCTGACATGCCGCCTCGTGCGGCGCTGATTGCCGGCGAATGGGTGACAACGCCCCACACGCTCCGTGTGGAGGCGCCGGCCACCGGCGAGACGCTCACCGAGATCGCCCGCTGCGAGGCGGAGCATGTCGAGGAGGCCGTCAGGGCCGCGCGGCGCGCCTTCGATGGGGAGCTGGGCGAATGGAGCCATTGGTCGGCCCGTCAGCGCGGCGAGTGGCTATACGCCTTCGCGGCGGCCATCGATGACGACGCCGAGGCGCTGGCCGCGCTGGAATGCGCCGATACCGGCAAGCCGATGAGCCAGGCCAAGGGCGACATCGCCGTCTGCGCACGCTACTTCCGCTTCTATGCCGGTGCCGCCGACAAGCTTCATGGCGAGACGATCCCGTTCGAGAACGACTTTACGGTGCTGACCCTGCGCGAGCCGTTCGGCGTCTGTGCCCAGATCATTCCCTGGAACTACCCGGCGCAGATCTTCGGACGCTGCGTGGCCGCCGCGCTGGCCGCCGGCAATACCGTGGTGCTCAAGCCCGCCGAGGACGCCTGCCTGAGCGTGCTGCGCCTGGCCCAGATCGCCATGCGCTGCGGCCTGCCGCCCGGTGTGCTCAACGTGATTCCCGGCCTGGGCAGCGAGGCGGGCGCGGGGCTATCGGCGCATGCGCTCATCAATCATCTGTCGTTCACCGGCTCGCCGGTCACCGGCACGCTGGTCACCCAGGCGGCGGCGGCCAACCACGTGCCCGTGACCATGGAGCTGGGCGGCAAGTCGCCGCAGGTGGTGTTCGCCGATGCCGATCTCGATGCCGCGCTGGCGGCGGTGGTGCGCGGGATCATCCAGAACGCCGGCCAGACCTGCTCGGCGGGCAGCCGCCTGCTGGTCGAAGCGAGCTGCTACGACGCAGTGATTGCCCGTCTTGCCGAGCATTTCTCGGCACTGCGCTGCGGTGCCGGCGAGAGGGACCCGGATTGTGGCCCGCTGATCAATGCCCGCCAGCGCGAGAAACTCGAGGCGCGGCTCGCCGCGGCGAAGGACGATGGCATTCGTGTCGCGGCCGCCGGTCAAGTGGCCGAGGGCGCGCCCGGCGGCGGTCACTTCGTGGTGCCGCAGATGCTCGTCGACATTCCCGAGAATCACGACGTGGTGCGCGAGGAGCTGTTCGGTCCGGTGCTGGCGGTGCAGCGCTTCGACGACGAGGACGATGCCGTGCGTCTGGCCAATGCCACCGACTTCGGTCTGTGCGCCGGCATCTGGACCCGCGACGGCGGACGCCAACTGCGCCTGGCCAAGCGCATCCGCAGCGGTCAGGTGTTCGTCAACAACTACGGCGCCGCCGGCGGGATCGAGTTGCCGTTCGGCGGGGTGGGGCGCTCCGGCCATGGCCGCGAGAAGGGCTTCGAGGGGTTGAAGAGTTATACGCAACTGAAAACCGTCGCCATCAAGCACGGCTGAGGATAACGACAATGACCTACAAGATTGTGGTGTTGCCGGGTGACGGGATCGGCCTCGAGGTCGTGCCGGAGGGGCTGCGCGTGCTGAAGGCGGCGGCCAAGCGCTTCGACCTGTCGCTGGAATTCGAGGCATTCGATTTCGCCAGCTGCGCCTATTACATGGCGCATGGCGACATGCTGCCGGACGACTGGTACGAGACGCTGATGCGCTTCGACGCCATCTTCTTCGGTGCGGTGGGCTGGCCCGATACCGTGCCCGATCACGTCTCGGCGTGGGGCTCGCTGCTCAAGTTCCGGCGCGCCTTCGACCAGTACGTCAACCTGCGCCCGTGCCGATTGATGCCGGGCATCGAGAGCCCGCTCAAGGGCCGCGGGCCGGGCGACATCGATTTCATGGTGGTGCGCGAGAACACCGAGGGCGAATACTCGCGCCTGGGCGGACGCGTGTTCGAGGGCACCGACCGCGAGGTGGTGCTGCAGGAAACCATCATGACCCGCACCGGGGTCGATCGGGTGCTCAAGTACGCCTTCGAGCTGGCAGCCACCCGCCCCCGTAAAAAGCTGACCTCGGCGACCAAGTCCAACGGTCTGTCGATCTCGATGCCGTACTGGAACGAGCGGGTCAAGGCGATGCAGGCGAACTACCCGGACGTCAACGTCGATCAGTTCCACATCGATATCCTCACCGCCAACTTCGTGCTGCATCCCGACTGGTTCGACGTGGTGGTGGCCAGCAACCTGTTCGGCGACATCCTCTCCGACCTGGGCCCGGCGTGCACCGGCACCATCGGCATCGCGCCGTCCGGCAACATCAATCCGACCCGCGAATACCCCAGCCTGTTCGAGCCGGTCCACGGCAGCGCGCCGGACATCGCCGGCAAGGGCATCGCCAATCCCATCGGCCAGATCTGGTGCGGGGCGATGATGCTCGAGCATCTCGGCGAGGTCGAGGCCGGCAAGGCCATCGTCAGCGCCATCGAGGCGGTCATGCAGCGCAGCGACCCGAGCGTGATCACCCCCGACCTCAAGGGCAACGGCACGACCGAGACGCTGGGCCGCGCCATCGCCGAGGCGTTGACGGCGGGCGACGCGCAACCCCAGCCGGCCATCGAGGAGGAACGGGCATGAGCAAACCCTATCGCGTCGGCATGGTGGGCATCGGCCTTATGGGCCACGGCATCGCCACCAGCCTGCTGCGACACCAGCATGAGTTGTGCTTTCTCGATCATCCCGGCAACCAGCCGGTCGACGACCTGCTCGGCAAGGGCGCGGCGCTCAAGCGCAGCGCCCGCGAGGTCGCCGAGGCATCCGAGGTGGTGATCCTGTGCGTGACCGGCACGCCGCAGGTGGAAAGCGTGCTGTTCGAGCCGGGTGGGGTGATCGAGGGGCTGGGCGCGGAAACCGTGGTCATCGACTGCTCCACGGCGATTCCCAGTTCCACGCTGAAGATCGCCGAGCGGGTCGCCGCGGCCGGCGGTCAGTTCCTGGACGCCGCCATGACGCGCACCCCCAAGGAAGCCGCCGAGGGCCGGTTGAACCTGATCGTCGGGGCGCCGGACGAACTGTTCCGTGAGGTGCTTCCGCTGTTGCAGGACTTCGCCGAGAACATCACCCATGGCGGCCCGGTGGGCTCGGGCCACAAGCTCAAGCTGCTGCACAACTACGTGTCGCTGGGGTTCACCGCGGTGCTCGCCGAAGCCGCGTCGACGGCGCGCCATGCCGGGATCGCCGACGACGTGTTTCTCGAGGTGCTGGGCAACGGCGGGGGCGCCGGCGTCGTACTCGAGCGGCTGCGCCCGTTCATCGTCGCCGACGACCCGTCGGGGTTCCGCTTCAGTCTCGCCAACACCCTCAAGGACGTCGGCTATTACAACGCCATGGCCGAGGACGTGAAGGCGCCGCACCGCGTCGCCGGGGCCATCGAGTCGCTGTACCGCGAAGTCAACGAGCAAGGCCATGGCGATCGGCTGGCGCCGGAGTTGATTCGTATCCTGGAGGAAATGTAGGAGGGTCTCGCCGAGACGTCGGCTTGACGTCTCGGTGTCGAAAACCCTATCGGGACCGGACGCCACCATCGCGGATGGTGGCAAGGTAACCGTCGCTGCCGATCTGGCCGCCCTTGAAGGCGATCTCCAGGCCATCGAAGCGCGCATCGCTGCTGTAGGCCGTGCACAGCGGCGAGCCGGGCGTCTCGGGCAACGGCAGGCGCATGGTCAGGGCATGGATTCCCAACTGCTGCAGGGCATGACTCGAGGTGTCGCCACCGGCGACCACCACGCGAGTCAGGCGCTCGGCGACGAGCAGTTCGCGCAGGATCTCGCCCAGGCGCCGGCCGATGC
Organism: Halomonas sp. HP20-15; assembly: GCF_033446685.1. NCBI lineage: Bacteria > Pseudomonadati > Pseudomonadota > Gammaproteobacteria > Oceanospirillales > Halomonadaceae > Halomonas > Halomonas sp. HP20-15. The sequence continues at coordinate 279,719 of NZ_JAWQLY010000003.1, forward strand.
CGTGACGGGCCTGCTCGCCATTAAGCGCCGGGTCGGCGCCCTCGGGGCCCAGTGCGGTATGCAGGATGACGCTGGCGCCGGAGCGCAGGGCCGCCAGGCCGTGCCGGATCGCCGCGTCGCGTTCCGCCTCGCTGCCGGCCGGATCGGCCAGCCGGACGGCATCCACGGCGATGGCCTGGAAACCGTGGTCGCTCGCCCAGCGAATCTGACGCGCGGTGGTTTCCGAGCAGCTTCCCGAGACCACGGCGATCCGCTCCACGCCGCCGGGGTCGGCAAAGCGCGGTGGCGGGCCGATCAGCCCTTGGCGGCGCCATTCGGAAATCAGCGCGTACTCGACCCCGGAGGAACCCACGACATAGCCGCCGTCGGCCTGGCGCGTGCGCCATAGCTGATGGCCGACGCTGGCCTGGGTGGTTTCGTCGACGACGTCGTAGAGCAATGCCTGATGCCGCTGTTGCCAGTCGTCGATGCGCTGATCGATGTCGGCTGCGGTCAGCGAGGCCAGGTCCGCCAGGCCGATGTCGAGCGTGGTCTGGGCGGCGAGATGGCGGCGCAGGTCGGCTTCGCGCATCGGCGTCACCGGATGGCGCGCCATCACCGGATGCCGGTCGATGCGGTACACCTCGCCCCGGAACGCGGCGAACAGGTGGCCGAAGGCGGTGTAGCGCTTCATCTGCGGCACGCCGACCACGATGGGCACGCAGGATTGGCCGAACACCTCGCGCCCGATCTCCAGCGCACAGCCGATGCTGCCGGTGTCGGGGGCGCTGTCGAACGTCGAGCAGGTCTTGTAGTGGCACAGTCCGGCACGGCGTTCGCCCAGCCAGGTCAGCGCCGGGGCCAGATGCTGCCGCATCCACTCTGGGGACTCGCTGCGGCTGGTGCCGGCCAGGCCGATGGCACGGCACGCCGCGAAGCGGGCCAGTTGTGCGTCGTCGGGAACGGTCGTGAACAGCACCGTCGGCACGCCCTGACTGCTCAGGGCTTCGAGCACGTCGGTGGATCCGGTGAGGTCGTCCCCGTAATAGCTGATCAGAGGCTCGTTCACGCTCATCGGAAGGTCTCCAGGGCCTCGGCGAGTTCGCGGTGCTCGGCGGCATGGACTTCCAGCGACTCGCCCTGCACGGCCGCATCCCAGGCCTGGCGCAGGCTCCTGACGCCGCTGGCGATGCCGCCGGGGTGAGCCATGATGCCGCCACCGGCACAGAAGATCAGATCGGTGCTGCCCAGCGCCTGGTAGGTCTCCACCGCCTGGCGTGCCGTCTGGCCGGACGAGAATACCGGCATGACCTCGCAGCCCGGGGCGGGCGGCGCGAACATCGGCGATAAACAGGCGCGGGCACTGGCGATCACGCTGGCATCGGCCTCGCTGAACTTGTTGGCCAGGCCGTTGACGTGGATATGATCGACCCCGGCCAGGCGCCATAGCTTCTGGTAGGCGACGAAGCTCATGCCCAGGTGCGGCGAGCGGCTGAACATGCCCCAGCCGGCTCGGTGGCCGTGCAGCGCCAATCGGCAATGCTTGCGCAGGTGCGCCACGCCGGCCAGGCCCACGCTATTGACGGCGACCATGACGCAGCTGCCGCCGGCGGCGGCCACGTAGTCGTGGTGATCGCGCATCTCGTCGATGTCCCCGGTGATGTTGAAGGCGTACATCACCTTGCGTCCGGTGCGTTCGGCGTGGGCATTGATGATCGGCATGACCGCATCGACCCGCGCCTTGAGGGGATTGTGCGGGCCGTTGGCCTGCAACTCGTCGTCCTTGATGAAGTCGATGCCGCCCGCGACGAGCTGTTCCACGACCTCGGCGGTCTGCGCCGGGGTCAGGCCCACGCTGGGCTTGATGATGGTGCCGATCAGCGGGCGCCGCTCGATGCCGGTGAGCTCGCGCGTGCCGGCGATGCCGAACTGCGGCCCGGGATAGGCCGCGGCGAAGCTGTCCGGCAGCGTCAGGTCGAGCAGCTTGAGGGCCGAGAACTCCTTCAACTCGAACAGGTTGCCGGCGAGGGTGGACAGCAGGTTGGGCAGGGACGGCCCGAGGTTGGCGATCGGCCAGGACAGCGTGACCCGTGCCCGCTGGTAGCGCGGCATGTCGCTGCCCCTGGTTGGCCGCACCGGCAGCGAGGGCGTCTCGACGCACTCGAGCGGCTCGATGCGCTCGACGCTGGCGCCGTGGTTGGCGCGCAGCTCATCGGTCTCGTTGGCCAGCCGGGTGAAGGTGCCCGACGACTGTTCGCCGGCCATCACCTCGGCGGCCCGCTCGAGGGGGTAGGGTGTCTCGATGAGATAGGTGGCGTGGATCCGTTCGCTCATGATGCGTCTCTCGCTCGGTTCATGTGATCCATGCAGGCGCTCAGGTGATGCGACGGATACTCTCGGCGATCTCCTCTCGCTCGAAGACCTTCTTCCAGTCGTCGCGCATCAGCATCGGCTTGCCGTTCTCGATGGCCTTGTTGCAGGCGTCCGAGAAGGCACCGGGCTGCTCGTCGAAGATCACGGCGGCGAGGATGTTCATGTGACCGAGCAGGAAGTCCCGGGCGCACTGCGGGGATACGCCCCGCGCCACGACCTCGTCCATGGCCTCGCGCATTACCGCCAGCAGAGTGGCGCAGACCGTCTCCGAAAGCCCCGGCTCGAGCAGGGCCATCTCGTCGACGCTGACCCGGTGCGAGCGGCCGACCGGGGCGTAGATGGTCCGGGCGATGCGCTCGCCGAGTTCGAAGCTGTCCTCGGGCCCCTGCATCAGGGCGCTGACGATGTGCTGGGTGGCCTTGAGGCCGCCGAAGTAGTCCTTCTTGGCTTCCAGGTCCGTTTCGTCATTGAAGATCGGCGGATGGCAGGGGTGGGTGACGAAGTAGGTCAGGTCGTCACGCGCGGGCAGATGGCCGGCGAAGGGGGCGGCGGCATCGAGCGTGATGACCATGGTGCCGCTTTCCATCATCGGCGAAAGCTGATGCGAGATCTTGCCGACCAGCGTGTCCGGCACGGCCAGGATCACCACGTCGGCTGCGGGAACGGCACGCTCGACGTCGGTGCATTCGATGCCCAGTTCCTGCTTCAGCCGGGCGCGTCCTGCCTCGCTGACCTCAACGTGATCGACCGTGAATTCGGAGTTCTTGAGGTTGCGCGACAGACGAAAGCCCATCTTGCCGCCGGCACCGACCAATGCAATGCGTGTCATTTGTTGTCCTGCCTTGTCGATGGTAAGAAATGCCAAACAACTGGTATGATGACATGATAAGTGGGCCGTGCTGTCAAACGAGACTTTGGTCGCAACCTGCGCCGTGATGGACAGGGCTGAAGTCAGTCAGGCGTTTGGATAAGCTGGCTCCCGACCACCGCAAGAGACACGCCATGAGCGATGCCCTGAAGATTTCCCGCCGCAAGCTGTCCGACGACGTGTTCGACCGGCTCTACGCCATGCTGCTCAACGGCGACTACCGGCCGGGCGACAGCCTGCCGTCGGAGCGCCAGTTGATGGAGATGTTCGGGGTAGGTCGGCCGGCGGTGCGCGAGGCGATGCAGTCGCTGGAGCGTGCCGGCCTGGTCAGTATCCATCATGGCCAGCGACCCACGGTGACCATGCCCACGGCGTCGGGGGTGCTCTCGCAGATCGAACTGACGGCCATGCACATGCTGTCGAGTTCGCCGCAATCGCTGGCGCAGCTCAAGGAGGCGAGGGCCTTCTTCGAACTCGGAATGGTCGCCCGCGCGGCGCAGCAGGCCACACAGGAGGACATCGAGCGGCTGGAAACGCTACTCGAGGCGCAGCGCGCTCAACTGAATGGCGATGTCGGCGCGTTCATCAAGGCCGACATGTCGTTTCATGTGGCCATCGCCGAGACGACCGGCAATGCCATCTTCATCGCGGTGAGCAAGGCCATGCTCGACTGGCTGGCGAACTTTCATAGCTCGGCGTTGCACTGGAAGGGCAACGAGCACATTACCCTGGAGGAGCATGCGCGCATTCTCGGTGCCATACGCAGACACGATGGCGATCTGGCGATTGATGAAATGAGGGCGCACCTGGACCGGGCGGGAAAGCTCTATGTCTTGACGTGAACCTGACGCCTAATCGGGTCCGGTGAAGCGTAAGCGCAACCTCAAGCGAATCCTTGTGGCATCGGGTAAACCGCGGCTCAGCTACTCGGCGTGAACGAAATGGGGCGTTACATGCGATTACCCTGGATTAGGCGAAGAGTTCATCGATACGAATGATTTGAGGTAGCATTGGCATCTATCCGCTATGGTTGGGGTGACTTCCTCGTAACGGCCTGTTGCAGGGGTGTAGCATGCGCTAGGCTTCTAGAACGTTACCGACCGTGGCGGACGACGACGCCACTCCAGTCAACAGGATGGATGACAGCTTGGACAGTAGAGACAAGGATCTGGTACTGATCATCGAGGACGATGAGCGTCTAGCGAATCTGACTCGAGAATACCTCGAGGCCAATGGGTTCGAGGTGAGGATCGAGGCCGACGGCGCCCATGGGGTCGAGCGGATCGTCGAACTCGCGCCGGATATCGTGATACTCGACCTGATGCTCCCCGGGGAGGATGGCCTGTCGATCTGTCGTCGCGTGCGGCCTCGTTATGCCGGGCCGATTCTGATGCTGACCGCGCGCACCGACGACATGGATCAGGTGCTGGGACTCGAGATGGGCGCCGACGATTACGTGCCCAAGCCGGTGCAGCCGCGGGTATTGCTGGCACGCATGCGTGCGCTGATGCGGCGTAGCGACCCGGCGGAGAGCGGTAGCGGCGCGGTGCGTCTGACCTTCGGCAATCTGCTGATCGATAGCGCCACGCGCGAGGCCTGGCTCGAGGATGAACGCATCGACCTGACCAGCGCCGAATTCGACCTGCTGTGGCTGCTCGCCGACAATGCCGGCCGCGTGCTGACCCGCGAGGAGATATTCTCGGCGTTGCGCGGCATCAAGTACGACGGCCAGGATCGCTCCATCGATGTGCGCGTTTCGCGGATCCGGCCCAAGATCGGCGATGACCCCAACCATCCGCACCGTATCAAGACGGTGCGCAGCAAAGGCTACCTGTTCGTCAAGGACGCATGATCGCCATGCGTCGCGCGCTGGCCGACAGCACTTTCCTGCGGGTCTATGCAGCCCTGTTGCTGGCGCTGGTCTTGACGTTCGGCCTGGCGATGCTGGGCTACCTGATCGTCGATCAGGTGCGCCGCGAGCATTATCGCGAGTCCATGGCCGAGGCGCCCATGGCGCTGCTGACGACGCTGGTAGCCGAGGTCGACCCCACAAAGCGCGAGTCTTGGCTGGCGGATCAGAGCGAGCGCCTCGACATGGTGCTGACCCTGCACCAGGTCGACGAACCCGACTTCAATTACTTCCAGCGGGCGCGACTCGAGGAGGCTCGCCCGCTGGTCGCACGCGACGGCGACGGCAATTGGCACCTGTGGCGGCGGCTGCCCAACGAGCCGCTGCTGCTCGAGGCGCGCCTCAGGCATCTCTCCGAGCAACAGCTACGCGGCCTGGTCGGCAGCCTGCGGGTCTGGCTCGAAGGCAAATACTCCCCCGAATCGCCGTTGCAGAGCCTGATCGACCGTCAGGCGTTGCCTGTCTCGCTGTCCCTGGCGCCGCCCACGGTACTCGACGACGAACAACTCGAGCGCCTCGAGGACGGTGACGTGGTGATGCATCTGCTGGCCGAGCAAGGCACGGTCTCGGCCTTCGCCAGGCTCAAGCCGATGACCGAGCACAGTGGCACGCGCTGGATTCGGGTGGGGCCGCTGCACGCCTTCGACCCCATGCCGCTGGTGCTAACCCTCGGGCTGGTGCTGGTGGCGCTGATGCTGCTGGCCGGGGCGATCTACCTGATCGTGCGCAGCGTCGAGGCGCGCATGGCGCGGCTGGAAAAGGCCGCGACACGCATCGCCGGCGGCTATCTGGACACCCGCGTCAAGGTCGACAGCAGCGACTTCATGGGTCGCCTGGGCATGGCCTTCAATGGCATGGCCGCCCAGGTCCAGTCGCTGATCCGTGCCCAGCAGGAGATGATCCGCGCGGTCTCCCACGAGCTGCGCACGCCGGTGGCGCGGATTCGCTTCGCCGTGCAGATGGTCGACGACATGACCGAGCAGGAGGGCGTGCGTCGCCAACTCAAGGGCATCGACAGCGACATCGAGGAGCTCGACCAATTGATCGACGAGATTCTCACCTACGCCAAGCTGGGCAGCGACAACGCCAGCGGTGTGCGTCTCGAGGCCGAGACGGTCGAATGTCGCGACCTGGCGGCGCGGGTCGTCGAGGCGCTCGACTCGCTGCATCCGCATATCGACCTGGCGATCGCTCCCGGCGAGGAGATCGAGGTGGTCGCCGAGCCCCGTTACCTGCAGCGTGCGCTACAGAACCTGGTCGCCAACGCCTGCCGGCACGCCGAGTCGCGAGTGCTGATCAAGTTGTCCCACGATGCCCGGGCGGTTCGTCTGGACGTCGAGGACGACGGTCCCGGGGTCCCCGAACACGAACGCATGGAGGTCTTCAAGCCCTTCGCCCGGCTCGACGATAGCCGGGCCCGGCGCTCGGGCGGTTACGGTCTGGGCCTGTCGATCGTGCAGAAGATCATGCTCTGGCATGGTGGCAGCGTCGTCGTCGACGATAGCAAGACCCTGGGTGGCGCGCGTTTCAGCCTGCTGCTGCCGGGTACCGCTTCGCCATCGCGTATCGGTAACTGACCGACCCATCACGAGGTATCACCATGACCGCTTCTCGCTCAGCGACGCCTACGCCCCACGACCTGGCCGGTCATTGGCGCCTGGTGCGCTTCGTCTACCGCTGGCCGGATGGTCGTGAGCTGGCGCCGCTGGGCGATGCCGCCGGCCAGTTGTGCTACCTGCTCGACGACGACGCAGCGCCCGGGCGCATGGCGGTACAGGTCGTGGCGCGCGACCGTCCGCCTTTCGACATGACCAGCGAGGCCAGCCTGGCGGCGCATTTTCGCAGCGGCTTCGCCTATGGCGGCCAATGGACGTTGGAGGGCGACCAGGTCCACCACGACGTCGACCTGGCCAGTCTGGTGTTCTGGGAGGACACGCGGCTGACCCGCACGGTACGGCTGCAGGACGACCGGTTGACGCTGACCACCGACCAGCCCAGCCCGCAGCTGCCCGAGGGCGGATATGTGACGATTCTCGAGTGGGTGCGTTAGCGGCTGCCCATCAGGCCGGCTTGATGCCCTCCAGTACCGCGAACGAGGTCTCGCGTGCGGTGCGCAGAAAATCTTCCATCCACGGCAGTTCGCGGCTCTCCTCGCGGATGGCCGCGAACAGCGTGCTCCACACGCCGTGCTCGCCGAGCGGCAGCGCGCGTACGTAACCGCGCTCGAGATATTCGGTGAGCGCCCAGTTGGGCAGCGCGCAGACCCCCCGGCCGCTGGCCACCAGCTGCATCATCATGATCGTCAGTTCGGCGGTGCGCACCTCGCGTGGCGCCAATCCGGCCGGGTCGAGGAACTGGCTGAACACGTCCAGTCGCGCATGCTCGACCGGGTAGGTGATCAGCGTCTCGTCGGCGAGTTGCGCGGGGGTGACGAAAGCGTGTTCGGCCAGCCGATGCTGCTTGGCTACCGCCAGCAGGCCTTCGTAGCGGAACAGCGGTTCGTAGTGGACCCCGGGCAGCGGTTGCGGATCGGCGGTGATCACCAGGTCGAGCTGCTCGCGGGCCAGTGCCGGCAGCGGATCGAAGTTGTGGCCGCTGGGAATGTCGACTTCGACTTCCTGCCAGTGGTTGCGAAACCGGTCGATGGTCGGCATCAGCCACTGGAAGCAACTGTGGCACTCGATGGCCATGTGCAGCCGGCCCTGCTCGTCGCCGGCCAGGCGTGCCAGGTCACGCTCGGCCATGCGTACCTGCGGCAGGATCTGGTCGGCCAGCGCCAGCAGGCGCTCGCCGGCGCGGGTGAAGGTCACCGGTCGCGTCTTGCGCTGGAACAGCGGATTGTCCAGGCGTGCCTCGAGATCCTTGATCTGGTGCGACAGTGCCGACTGCGTCAGATGGACGCGCTCGGCGGCCTCCACCAGCGAGCCGGCATCACGCAGGGCGATAAGGGTGCGGAGATGACGTAGCTCGAGCATGTCATGAAAGCCATTCACGTTGATGATTAGTTAATTTAGTTTGATTCACCTGACGGTGCCAGCGAGACTTCTCGGTCAACGGCGACGGTGCAAGCCGCACCATCTTACCGGCTAATACCAACCGAGGAAGCAACGATGACGCTGGCACACACTCTGGGCTATCCCCGTATAGGCGCTGGGCGCGAGCTGAAGAAAGCCGTCGAGGCTTACTGGAAAGGCGATACCGACCAGGCAGCGCTTCACGCCACCGCCGCCGATCTGCGCGCCCGCCACTGGCAGGCGCAGCGCGACGCCGGGCTGGATTTCGTCACGGTCGGCGACTTCGCCTTCTACGATCAGGTGCTCAACGTCTCGGCGCTGATCGGCGCCGTGCCGCCGCGCTTCGGTCATGACGGCGGAAGCGTCGATCTCGATACCACGTTCCGCATGGCCCGCGGGCGAGCGCCGACCGGCACGCCCGCGGCGGCCTGCGAGATGACCAAGTATTTCGATACCAACTACCACTATCTGGTCCCCGAGCTGCACCCGGGCCAGACCTTTCGCCTCGCCAGCGAGCAGCTGTTCCGCGAGGTCGACGAGGCCCATGGCGCCGGTCACCCGGTCAAGGTCGCGCTGACCGGTCCGCTGACCTGGCTGTGGCTGGGCAAGGAGAAAGCGGCGGAGGGTAGTACGGGCTTCGATCGTCTCGAACTGCTCGACGGCCTGGTCGCCGTCTATGGCGAAATTCTCGCGCGGCTCGCCGGGCAGGGGGTGGAATGGGTTCAGCTCGACGAGCCGGCGCTGGTCCAGGACCTGCCGCGCAGCTGGCAACAGGCCTTCGAGACGGCCTACAACAAGCTGCAGTCGGCGCCGGTCAAGCTGTTGCTGGCGAGCTACTTCGGCGAGCTGGGCGACAACCTGAGCCTGGCCGCCGGGCTACCGGTGGACGCCCTGCACATCGACTGCGTACGCGCCCCGGAGCAGCTCGAGCGGGTGCTCGACCGGCTGCCGGCCTACAAGATTCTTTCGGTGGGGGCGATCGACGGGCGCAACATCTGGCGCGCCGACCTGGCGACGCTGCGCGAGAGCCTGGCCACCGCGCGCATGCGCCTCGGCGAGCGGCTGTGGCTGGCGCCGAGCTGCTCGCTGTTGCACGTGCCGGTGGACCTTAACGCCGAAACCCAGCTCGATCCGGAGCTCAAGCGCTGGCTGGCTTTCGCTCGCCAGAAGCTCGACGAGGTGGCAACCCTGGCGCGCCTGCTCGACGGTCGCGGCGACGCTGCCGATCGGCGTTATCTCGAGGCCGCCAGCGAAGCGCTCGAGTCGCGGCGCCAGTCGGCGCGCATCCACAAGCCGGCCGTCGCCGAGCGGCTGGCGGCGGTGAGCGCGGCGGATGCCCGGCGCGCCAGTGGCTACCCGCAGCGGGCCCGGGCACAGCGCGAGCGGCTCGATCTGCCGCTGTTCCCGACCACCACCATCGGTTCGTTCCCGCAGACCGGCGAGATCCGCGCCGCCCGGCGCGCCTTCAAGCGCGGCGAACTCGACGCGGCGGCCTACGAGTCGCGCATGCGCGAGGAGATCGCCTTCGCCGTCGAACGCCAGGAAGCGCTGGGCATCGACATGCTGGTACACGGCGAGCCGGAGCGCAACGACATGGTCGAATACTTCGGCGAGCAACTCGACGGCTTCGCCTTCACCGCCAACGGCTGGGTGCAGAGCTACGGCTCGCGCTGCGTCAAGCCGCCGGTGATCTTCGGCGACGTCAGCCGGCCCGCGGCGATGACGGTGCGCTGGAGCGAGTACGCCCAATCGCTGACCGACCGGCCGATGAAGGGCATGCTGACCGGCCCGGTGACCATCCTGCAGTGGTCGTTCGTGCGCGACGATCAGCCGCGCGAGACATCATGCCGGCAGATCGCTCTGGCGCTGCGCGACGAGGTCGCCGATCTCGAGGCGGCCGGCATCAAGGCGATCCAGATCGACGAGCCGGCGCTGCGCGAAGGCCTGCCGCTGCGCCAGGCGCACTGGCAGCGCTATCTCGCCTGGGCGGTCGAGTGCTTTCAGCTATCGGCGGCCGTGGCGCGTGACGAGACGCAGATCCATACCCACATGTGCTATTCCGAGTTCAACGACATCATCGCTGCCATCGCCGCGCTGGATGCCGACGTGATCACCATCGAAACCTCGCGCTCGGACATGGAGCTGCTCGACGCCTTCCAGGACTTCGCCTATCCCAACGAGATCGGGCCGGGGGTCTACGACATCCACTCACCGAACATTCCCGAGGTCGACTGGATGGTCCAGTTGATGGACAAGGCCGCCGAGAAGGTGCCCGCCGAGCGGCTGTGGGTCAATCCGGACTGTGGGCTCAAGACGCGCGGCTGGGCCGAGGTCGAACCGGCGCTGGCCAATATGGTCGAGGCGGCCAGGACGTTGCGCAAGCGCCATGGCTGAAGCGTGATCCGAGCGTGGCAAAGCGACCGCTGTGGCGAGCAACGCCGCAGCGGTTTTTTCATGTGCAGGGGCGCGCATCGATAGGTGGCGATTCAAGGCAGCCGTCGCCGCCGCCGATTGGTATCCTGACACTAAATAATGAGCATCGTCATACTCGGTGATTTCAAGGAGTCCTCATGCGTATCGTTTCGTTGCTCGGCGCCGCCGTGCTGTTGGCCGGTTGTGCCGGTCCCTCGCCGACCCCTGCCCCCGCGCCTGCGGTCGAGGATCTCGCCGCGCGCCAGCCGGCGGCGGCCAAGGTGCCCGAGCCGGACGACACCCCGTCTGAGCCGGCCAAGCCGCAGTCGCCGCTGCTGCCCTCGGCGTTCTTCGGCGATGGCGCCGAGGCGTTCATCGCCTGGCGCTGTACGCCGGCGCAGGATCTGATCGCGGCGTTTCCCGACGACTACCTGCGGCTGTGGTCGGGCCAGGGCCATTACCGGCTCGAGCGCGCCGTGGTGGCCTCCGGGGTGCGCTACGTCAAGGACGACCTGACGTTCTGGAACAAGGGCGAGAAGGCGATGGTGGAGAGCGACAACGGGCGCCTCGAATGCCAGCAGGATATCCGCCGTGAGACCCTGACGCGCGCCGATTACCCGCAGTCGATCTTCCATGCGCTGGGCAACGAGCCGGGCTGGACGCTGGATCTCGATCGCGCGTCACCGCAGATGACGCTGGTTACCGACTATGGCGAGCAGCGCCGCACCCTGGATTATCACCTGGTCAATCTCAATAACGGTCAACAGGCCAGCGTTACCCTGCGTAGCAACGATGCCGCCGAGCCTGTCACGGTGCGTCTCGAGGCGCGCGCCTGCTTCGATGCGATGAGCGGACAGCCGTATCCGGTACGGGTGAGTGTCGAAACCCCCGAGCGCACCTTGCGAGGTTGCGGGCAGGGTATCGAGCGCCAGTAACAATCGTTTAAATCGAATGGTTAGCGCGTTTTTTTGCGATTTATATTGCAAAAAAACCATCTAATAATGGTCGTCATTACCCTTGCTGGAGACTGGATCATGACGACTCCGACCAAAATTTTGTTGCTCAACAGTTCGATCCTTGGCGACAACGGCCAATCGCGTGGCCTTGCCGAGCATTTCAAGCGTCAGGCCGCCGAGCGTGGCGATGTGCAGATCACCGAGCGCGATCTGGTTGCCGACGCTCTGCCGCACCTGGATGGCGCCGAACTCGCCAGCTGGATGGTTGCCGAGGAGGAGCGCAGCGCCGAGCAGCGCGACCTGGCGGCACGCTCCGAGGCGGCGCTCGCCGAGCTGTTCGCTCACGATGTGCTGGTACTGGCGGTACCGCTCTATAACCTGGGTATTCCTTCGCAGCTCAAGGCCTGGTTCGATCGGGTGCTGCGCGCCGGCAAGACCTTCCGTTACACCGAGAATGGCCCCCAGGGGCTGGTCGAAGGCAAGCGGGCGGTCGTGCTGACAGCGCGTGGCGGGCAATACGCCGGCACCGCGCTCGATTCGCAGACTCCTCACCTGCGTCACATGCTGGGGCTGATGGGGATCGCCGAGGTCGACTTCGTCTACGCCGAGGGTCTGGCGATGGGCGATCGACGTCGCGAGGCGTCGATTGGCGAAGCCAAGCAGGCGATCGGCGCCCTGGTGGCACGGCTGTAGAGCGGGCTCGGCGTTTCGCGAAGTTCTTTCAATGCGGCGCCTCGGGCGCCGCATTGCGTTGGCATGGCCCGTCGAGACGGCGACCGCCCGGCAAGCGATGGCAAGGGCATGTCAGCCCTGCAGCCAGGGCGGCCGGGAGGCGCGAATGCGCGCCTGTACCGGGCAATCGTCGTGATGCGCGCCGGGCAGGTAGCCGGTGCTCATCAGGAACTCGTTGACGATTTCCGGGCCGGTGAAGCGGAAGGTGCGCTTGAATAGCCGCACCCAGTCGGCCAACGGCTGGGGATGGTGGGCGTCCAGCCAGGCCTTGAAGCTACCGTGATCGGCCTGCAGGGTGCGGATCACGCCGGCGTTGTGAATGGCGGCGTCGACCTTGAGGCGGTTGCGGATGATCCCCGCATCGTTGAGCAGCCGCTCGCGCTCGGCCGCGCCATAGGCCGCCACCCGCTCTACCCGGAAGCCCTCGAACGCCGCCTGGAAGGCCGCGCGCTTCTTGAGCACGGTCAGCCACGAGAGGCCGGCCTGGTTGATCTCGAGGATGAGCCGCTCGAACAGTTCGTCGTCGCCGGCCACGGCGAAGCCGTATTCATCATCGTGATAGGGGCCATGATAGGGGTGCTGCGGCGCATGCTCGCAGTAGTCGGACATTGCGGGTTCTCCCTGCCTCTGCCGGTGCACGCCTGATGTGACGGTGCGATTGTCATCGGGCATGATGCCCCAGTGGTCTTGGCGAGGAAAGCGGGCGCCGAGGCGCTACGCCGATGTCAGTCGATGCGAGCCAGCCAATGCCTCGCATCCAACACAGCCAGAGAGGAAGACGATGCAGTATCTACATACCATGGTTCGCGTCAGCGACCTCGATGCTTCCCTGCATTTCTACTGCGAGCTGCTGGGACTCGAGGAAATCAGTCGCAAGGAGAGTGAAAAGGGGCGCTTCACGCTGGTATTCCTCGCCGCGCCGGACGACCGGCAGCGTGCCCGGGAAGAGCGCACCGCGATGATCGAGCTGACCTACAACTGGGATCCCGAGGAGTATAGCGGCGGCCGCAATTTCGGCCACTTGGCCTATCGCGTCGAGGACATCTACGTTTTATGCGAACGCCTGCAGGCCAACGGCGTGACCATCAACCGGCCGCCGCGTGACGGCCACATGGCCTTCGTCCGTTCGCCCGATGGCATCTCCATCGAGCTGCTGCAGCAGGGCGACGACCTACCGCCGCAGGAGCCTTGGGCGTCGATGGGGAATACCGGAAGCTGGTGATGGATCCCGCGCAAGGAGCGATCGGATGGCATTGGATGCGACGCTGCATGCCGCGTTGCGACGCGAAGCGCAGACGCTGGAGGGGATCGATGAACAGGTCTATCACGACTTCGAGCGCGACCCCTGCGAGCCGATAATCGGCCTGGGGCCGCGCGAAGCTCAGGTAGGCATCTTCGGTCGCGACCCGGGACGTCAGGAAGTGAAGTGGGGCGAGCCGTTCATCGGCGCCGGCGGCCAGAAGGTCCGCGAGGGGCTATACCGGGCCCTGCACGGCGAGCCGATGCCCGATTTCGAGGCTTCACGAGAGATCGGGCGGCATTTCTTCTGGGCCAATACCGTGCCCTACAAGCCGCAGGGCAACAAGGCGTGGTCGATGGCGGTCAAGAAGCGCTTTCAGCCCCTGATCGCACGGCTGCTGATCGAGGCGTGGCAGGGTCGCGAACTGGTCACGCTGGGCCGCGAGGCCTTCCTGTGGTTCGCCATCAATCAGCCACGCGAGGTGCGTCAGGAACTGGAAGCTTTCTGGAAGCGCGACGATCGCTTCTCGGCCAGCCATGAGACGTTGCTGGCCGATGGCGAGGGCCACGAGGCGACGTTTCGGCTGCATCCGCTGCCGCATCCCTCGCCCCTCAACCAGACCTGGTTCAAGCGCTTTCCGAACCTTTTGGCAGCGCGCCTCGAGTCCCTGGGTATTTCCTGACGTCGGGTTACCGAGGTGCGCTAATCGGGACGCAGCGCCATGCGCCCGCTTCCGAGAAAGACGATGGCCAGCGCGCCGAACAGATAAAGTCCCTGAAGCTCGAGCGCCCAGCCGCCGTTGCCGGCCAGGGTGAAGAGCTCGCCGCTGTGCACCAGGATGATGGCCACCACCATGTTGGCCGCCATCAACAGCCCGGCCAGGCGCGCCTGCCAGCCGAGGATGGCCATCAATGGGGCGATCACTTCGCCGATCAACACGCCGTAGGCGAGGAAGGTCGGCAACCCCTGGGCGGCGATCTGCCCGCCAATCCAGCTCAGCGTCCCGGGTTCGATCAGCTTGGCGATGCCGTGCAACAGAATCAGGCAGCCGACGCTGAGCCGCAGAATCAGTTTACCGAGGGCCTCGTTATGCAGGGCGTTGAGCATGGGGCGCGTATCTCTTGTTCGAATCAAGGCGTTACTATCCCATGCCGGGCGCTTCGAGCACAGTGCGATCGTGTTGAACGGGACGTGTCGGTGGCGCCGCGGACTCGCTCATCGGGGGCTGGGGGTAGCGGGCCATGCGCTAAACGGTCTACCCTGTAGCTGATCCTTCCGGCTTAGAACGTCTGGTGTCGCTGCGACGCCCGTAAATGCATATGTCCCGCCAAGGAGTGGCGTGGTCTCGTCGTAGCCGGAACAAATGGCGCAACGCAAGCTGTCGCATCGTGCCGATGTCGGCTAGCGCCAGGGTCGGTAACAACCAGAACCGAGCGATATCGCCACGAAGGCGAGTCGAAGACCGCAACCATCACGGTGGCGGAAGGAGAAAAGGATTTCCATGAACGGCAAGTTCCGTAACCTCGGAAGCTGGCGCGCGCTGTCATTACCCACCTGTCCGTTACCTGCGGACCGGCAGCGCTATTTCTACACGCTATCACAGCTCTACCTGATCGCGACCGTCGTCTACCTGTTCGATTTCATCCCGATGTTCTGGCTATTGGGCGACCTGCGGCTACTCGTCATCAGCGTGACGGGGCTGGGCATGACCCTGGTCGCCCGCGAGCTGCATCGGCGAGGCCACATGGGTGCCGGGGTGACGCTGATGCTGATCACGATGACGGCGCACATGCTGGCCTCGATCGGCACTTACGGCAGCGGGCTGGGCTTCGAGCTGTACTTCGCGCTGATCCTGCTGGTCACCTACATCAGTGCCCTGCGCCAGATCGCCAAGCTCGGAATCAGCCTGGTGGTGATGGGCCTGACGACCTACCAGTTGATGGGAACCCCCGAAGCGACGGTGGTCGACAGACTGGGAGGCTGGGCGCCACAGATCCTGCTGATCGCCAACCTGGCGACCCTGGGGGTGCTGTTCGCGGTGATTCTGCGCCGGCTGGAGGGGGTCTCCCAGCGTCTCGAGGTAAGCTATCGGCGTCAGGCCCATCACGACGCCCTGACCGGAGTCTTCAATCGTCGCGCCGTGCTGCACGAGATCGAACTCGCGCTGGACAACGCACGGCCGTTTGCGCTGTTGATGATCGACATTGATCATTTCAAGACGATCAACGACCTGTACGGTCACAAGCGGGGCGACCGGGCGCTGTGCCATCTGGTGGAATGCCTGCGGGCGAGCCTGCGCGACGAGGATACCCTGGGCCGTTACGGCGGCGAGGAGTTCATCGCCGTACTCCATGGCAAGAGCCATGGCGAGGCTTTGTGCGCCGCCGGGCGCCTGGCGATGGCCGTACGCGAAACGCCCTATACGCTTGAGCGTGGCGCCTTGAACATGACCATCAGCATCGGCGTGGCGGTCAATGGCGAGGCCCAGGATATCGACGGCCTGATCGCGCTGGCCGACCGGCGACTCTACCAGGCCAAGCGCGACGGTCGCGATCGGGTATGCGGTACCGATACGCCGGCGATGCAAGGCGAGATTCCGGTCGTGCTCGACCGGGCGGCCGAGGAGATGCGCGCGGTCTTCGAACAGCGGGCCAGTTAGTCCGGCCCGCTGCAACTCGTTCCTGTCTTACAGCGCGGCGATCTTGTCGCGCTGTTCGGCGAGCACCGCGCGGCTGGCCTTGGCCTCGGCCAGCTTGGCGCGCTCCTTGTCGACCACCGCGGCGGGCGCCTTGGCGATGAACCCCTCGTTGCCGAGCTTCTTCTCGATGCCGCCGATGAACGTGTCCTGCTTGTCGAGCTCCTTGTTCAGGCGCTTGAGCTCGGCGTCCTTGTCGATCAAGTCGGCCATCGGCACCAGCACTTCCATGTCGCCGACCAGTTGAGTCGCCGCCAGCGGCGCCGTGGCCGGGTCGTCGAGCCAGTTGACGCTTTCCAGCTTGGCGAGCTTGGCGAGGAACACCCGGTTGGCGGCGAGGCGCTCGCGGTCGGCCGTGCCGCCCTTGGTCAACAGCACGTCGAGCGACTTGCCCGGCGCCAGGTTCATCTCGGCGCGAATGTTGCGCACCGCGACGATCACCCCCTTGAGCCACTCGATGTCGCGCTCGGCCTGCGCGTCGATCCTGTCGGTTTCCGCCTGCGGCCACGGCTGGTTCATGACCGATTGCGCGCCGTCGCCACTCGCCTTGCCGGCCAGCGGCGCCACGCGCTGCCAGATCTCCTCGGCGATGAACGGCATCATCGGCTGCGCCAGACGCAGGATCGTCTCGAGCACGCGGACCAGGGTCCGGCGGGTGCCGCGCTTGGCGGCAGGGCTGGCGGCTTCGTCCCACAGCACCGGCTTGGAAAGCTCCAGATACCAGTCGCAGTACTCGTTCCAGACGAACTCGTAGAGAGCCTGCGAAGCCTGGTCGAAGCGATACTCGTCGAGCGCCTTGGTGATCTGGGTCTCGGTGTGCTGCAACTGCGAGACGATCCAGCGATCGGCCAGCGAAAGTTCGATCGCCTGGCCGCCGTCGCCCAGGTCCTCGCCTTCGGTATTCATCAGCACGTAGCGCGAGGCGTTCCACAGCTTGTTGCAGAAGTTGCGGAAGCCGTCGAGGCGGCCCATGTCGAACTTGATGTCGCGGCCGGTGGTGGCCAGCGACAGGAAGGTGAAGCGCAGCGCGTCGGTGCCGTGGGATTCGATGCCTGCGGGAAATTCGTCGCGGGTGGCCTTGTCGATGGCGCGCGCCTTCTGCGGCTGCATCATGTTGCCGGTGCGCTTGGCGGCCAGGCTTTCCAGGTCGATGCCGTCGATCAGGTCGATGGGGTCGAGCACGTTGCCCTTGGACTTGGACATCTTCTGGCCCTGGGCATCGCGCACCAGGCCGTGCACGTAGACCTGCTTGAAGGGCACCTCGCCGGTGAACTTCAGGGTCATCATGATCATCCGCGCGACCCAGAAGAAGATGATGTCGAAGCCGGTGACCAGCACGCTGGTGGGGTGGAAGGTCGCCAGCTCGGGGGTCTGCTCGGGCCAGCCCAGGGTGCCGAAGGTCCATAGCCCGGAGCTGAACCAAGTGTCGAGTACGTCGTCGTCCTGGGTGAGGATCACCTCGGGGGCCAGGCCGTACTTCTCGCGCGCTTCGGCCTCGCTGCGCGCGACGTACACGCCGCCCTCGGGGTCGTACCAGGCGGGGATGCGATGGCCCCACCACAGCTGGCGCGAGATGCACCAGTCCTGCAGGTCGCGCATCCAGGCGAAGTACATGTTCTCGTAGTTCTTGGGCACGAACTCGATGGCGCCGTTCTCCACCGCCTCGATCGCCGGCTTGGCCAGGCTCTCGACGGCGACGAACCACTGGTCCGTCAGCAGCGGCTCGATGACGTCGCCTGAGCGGTCGCCGTAGGGCAGGGTATTGGTGACGCTCTCGGTCTTCTCGAGCAGCCCCGCCGCCTGCATGTCGGCGACGATCGCCTCGCGGGCGGCGTAGCGGTCGAGCCCCTGGTAGGCGCCTGGCAGCGTCGGGTCGACGTCGGCGTTGGGCGTGCCGTCGAGGTTGAAGACCTCGGCGGCGTCGCGGATCTGCGCGTCGGGGGTGAACACGTTGATCAGCACGTGGCCCTGGCGCTTGCCCACCGCATAGTCGTTGAAGTCGTGGGCGGGGGTGATCTTCACGCAGCCCGAGCCCTTGTCCATGTCGGCGTGCTCGTCGGCGACGATGGGGATGCGCCGGCCGACCAGCGGCAGTTCGATGAACCTGCCGACCAGCGACGCATAGCGCGGGTCGTCCGGATTGACGGCCACGCCGGTGTCGCCGAGCAGCGTCTCGGGACGGGTGGTGGCGACGACGAGGTAATTCTTGCCGTTATCGGTGGTCGCACCATCGGCCAGCGGGTAGCGGAAGTGCCAGAACTGGCCCTGCTGCTCGCGGTTTTCCACCTCGAGATCGGAGATCGCGGTGTGCAGCGTCGGGTCCCAGTTGACCAGGCGCTTGCCGCGGTAGATCAGGCCCTCGTCGAACAGCCGCACGAAGACTTCCTGGACGGCCTTGTAGAAGCCATCGTCCATGGTGAAGCGCTCGCGGCTCCAGTCGACGCTGGCGCCCATCCGTCGCAACTGGCGGGTGATATGCCCGCCGGATTCGGCCTTCCACTCCCAGACCTTGTCGATGAAGGCGTCGCGGCCCAGGTCGTGGCGCGACTGACCGCTCTCGGCGGCGATCTTGCGCTCGACCAGCATCTGGGTGGCGATCCCGGCGTGGTCGGTACCTACTTGCCACAGGGTGTTACGGCCCTGCATGCGCTTGTAGCGGGTCAGCGTATCCATGATGGTGTCCTGGAACGCATGACCCATATGCAGGCTGCCGGTGACATTGGGTGGCGGGATCATGATCGAGAAGGGCTGGCCTTCGCCCGAGGGCGCGAAGCGCTGATCGGCTTCCCAGCGCTGATACCAGCGCCTTTCGATCTGTTCGGGTTGGTAGGTCTTGTCCATGGATCGCTCTTGTGAAGATGGCGGCATCGGCCCGGCCGACCGGCGCGGCTAAGTTGTGCAAGTGAGTGGCGCGGGCGGGCTCGACCCAACGGCTGGCGGAAAATGGGCCCGATTATAGCGCCCGAGGGCGTCAGCGTCATGAGTGGTCAGAAGGCTAGGCTTCTTTAAAAGCTAAAGCTTGTGCGCCTTCACCGGATAGCCGCGCTGCCTGTAGGTCTGCCAGCAGTCGCGCTTGGCGGTGAGGATGTCCTGGTGCTGGTTGATGATCTCGGCGACCCGCTCGAAGCGCGAGAACCACTCGGGGATCGTCAGGCTCAGGTTGAGCATCGCCTCGATGCCCGGGGCATCGAGCGCCGGTTCGGGTAGCGCCTGCCAGCCGATCGTCACCGGCACGTCGTGGCCGCTGCCGCTCAGCGCGTGCGGCACGTAACTGTCCTCGCGGAAGGTCCACAGCCGCTCGTCGAACGCCTGGGCCTCGTCTTCGTCCTCGGTGTGCACGTGCAGCCGATAGCCCTTGCGATAGATGGTCTCGGCCAGCCGACAGGCGAAGTCGAGCCGCGCCTCGCGGGTGGTATCGGGCAGGATGTAGAAATCGACTTGGGTCACGGCTATGGCCTGATGATGGGCTAGGGGCTACGGGCGTTCGTGGGAGCGAATTTATTCGCGAAGGGGTTGGTTCGAAGCCTCCGCTATCGGGAACAAGTTCCCTCCCACCCCGGCCGCGAGTCGGCGCTGTACTGCCCGCGACTCGCAGCCCGTCGCTCGATTTGATGGCTTAAGTCAGGCGCGTCAGCCAGCCGTGGGCATCCTCGCAACGCCCGTACTGCAGATCGAGCAGCTTGGTGCGCAGGCGCTTGCCAATCTCGCCGCCGCCGTCGGCGGTGAGGCGGATGCGCTCGTCGTCGCTGACCAGTTCGCCGATCGGCGTGACCACCGCCGCGGTGCCGCAGGCGAAGACTTCGCGGATCTCGCCGGAGGCGGCGCCTTCACGCCATTCGTCGATGCTGAGGTGGCGCTCTTCCGGGGTCAGGCCCTCGTCGCGGGCGAGCTGCATGATCGAATCGCGGGTCACCCCCTCGAGAATGGTGCCGGTCAGCTTGGGCGTGACGATCCGCCCGTCGCGGTAGACGAAGAACAGGTTCATGCCGCCGAGCTCCTCGACCCACTTGTTCTCCACCGCGTCGAGGAAGGCGACCTGGTCGCAGCCATGCTGCTCGGCTTCCTTCTGCGCGGCCAGCGAGGCGGCATAGTTGCCACCGCACTTGGCGAAGCCGGTGCCGCCGGGGGCGGCGCGCTTGTAGTTCGACGACAGCCAGATCGACACTGGCTTGACGCCGCCCTTGAAGTAGGCGGCCGCCGGCGAGGCGATCACGTAGTAGTCGACCTCCTTCGCCGGGCGTACGCCGAGGAACTTCTCGCTGGCGATCATGAACGGGCGCAGGTAGAGGCTGGTTTCCTCGGCGGCGCTGGCCGGGGTGGGCACCCAGGCGTGGTCCTGGGCGACCAGTGCCTTCAGCGAGCCGATGAAGTCTTCGTCGCTGAGCTCGGGTAGCGCCAGTCGCCGCGCCGAGGCGCGAAAGCGCGCGGCGTTCTTCTCGGGGCGGAAGGTCCACACCGAGCCGTCGGCATGCCGGTAGGCCTTGATGCCTTCGAAGATCTCCTGGGCGTAGTGCAGCACGGCGGCGGCGGGGTCGAGGGTCAGCGGGCCGTAGGGGCGCACTTCATGACCGTGCCAGCCATCGTCCGCGGTCCAGCGGATGTGCGCCATGTGGTCGCTGAAATAGCGGCCGAAGCCCGAATTGCCGAGGATCTCGTCGCGGATGGTGGCATCCGTGGGATGGGCGGTAGGCCGTACGTCGAAGCCAGAGGTGGTCACCGGGGGTCTCCGTTACAGGGCTGGGCCCCGGCGTGCGGCGAATCGCCGGGCCGTGGGCCGTTGCGGTTAGGGCCACGCCACGCGACTCTAGGCCAGCGTGGCGGACAATGACTGCGAGAATGACATACACGACACGAGCCGGGGAAGCCCGGCTCGTGTCGTGACGATGCAACGAAAATTAGCATGCGAATGACGCGTTGCGAAGTGCCGGTCGCTGCGCGGATTACTCGACGTTTTCCGGGGTCTCGCCCAGCTCGACTTCGCGATCCAGCAGGTATTGGGTCAGCAGGCCCACGGGACGGCCGCTGGCGCCTTTCTGCTTGCCCGAGGTCCAGGCGGTGCCGGCGATGTCGAGATGCGCCCAGGGGTAGGTCTCGGTGAAGCGCGACAGGAAGCACGCCGCGGTGATCGAGCCGGCCGGACGCCCGCCGATGTTGGCCAGGTCGGCGAAGTTGGAGTCGAGCTGGCTCTGGTACTCGTCCCACAGCGGCATGTGCCAGGCACGATCCCAGGCGGCTTCGCCGGCGTCGAGCAGGTCCAGCGCCAGGTCGTCGTCGTTGGCGAACAGCCCGGTGGCATGGTGGCCCAGGGCGATCACCGCCGCGCCGGTGAGGGTGGCGATGTCGACCACGCTGGCCGGCTGGTAGCGCTCGGCGTAGGTCAGCGCATCGCACAGCACCAGACGCCCCTCGGCGTCGGTGTTGAGTACCTCGACGGTCAGCCCCTTCAAGGTCTTGATGATGTCGCCGGGCTTGGTGGCGCGGCCGTCGGGCATGTTCTCGGCGCTGGCGACGATCGCCACCACGTTGATCCTGGGCTTGAGCGCGAGCAGCGACTTGACGGTGCCGAACACGCTGGCGGCGCCGCACATGTCGAACTTCATCTCGTCCATGTCGGCGCCCGGCTTGAGCGAGATGCCGCCGGTGTCGAAGGTGATGCCCTTGCCGATGAGCACGTGGGGCGCCTCTTCGGCGTCGTCGGCCCCCTGGTAGCGCATGACGATCAGCCGCGAGGGCTCTTCGCTGCCGCGGCCCACCGAGAGCAGCGAATGGGCGCCGAGCAGCTCTAGGGCTTCCTCGTCGAGGATCTCGACGCCGAGCGCGCCGGCCGAATCGCGGCCGAGCTGCTCGGCCTGCGCCGCCAGGTAGCGCGGCGTGCAGACGTTGCCCGGCAGGTTGCCCAGGGTGCGTGCATAGTTGACGCCTTCGCCGACGGCACGGCCGACTCGGGCGCCGCGTTCGCTGGCGGTGGCTTCGGCGGCGTCGCTGATCAGCAGGCCGACCCGCGACAGGCGCGGGGCGGGGGAAGGCTCGGACTTGAACTCGCTGAAGCGGTAGACGGCGCGCTGGGCCGCCTCGGCGATCATGCGCGCCTTCCAGTCGCCGGCGCGGTCGGGCACCGGGGCGTCGCTGAAGGCGACCACCGCCTCGTCGAGCGGCAGCTTCGCCAGCGCCGGGAAGGTGGCGTCCAGCGCGGTGCGCAGGCTGGTCTCGTTGCACTTGGCGCGCATGCCGAGGCCGACCAGCATCAGGCGTTCGGCGGCCAGGCCCGGCGCGAAGGGAATCAGCTGCACATTGCCGAGTCCGGCATCGAAGTCGCCACGCTCGATCAGCTGGCCGATCAGGCGCTCGCTGGCGTCGTCGAGCTTGGCGGCTACCGGGAGCAAGTCACCATCGGTAAATACCGGGACCACGAGGCAGGCCGTCTCGACCTTGGCCGGGTTGACGGTGAGAACAGGAAATTCCATGGCATCTCCATGACGGATATTGTTCGCGACTGGCTTGCTGACGAGACAGGCGAGCCGGGATTCTGGATAATGCCGACACTGACACGTGGCCGGCTGAACTCCCCCAGTGTACGCAAAGCACTGTGCCATTGCATGGATCGTCATATAGCGTCAGGGAGACCGATTTGATCATTTTCCGTTATCTGACCCGTGAGATACTGGTCACCATGGGCGCCGTCGCCGGTGTCCTGTTGCTGGTCATCATGGGCAGTCGCTTCATCCGCTATTTCTCCAGCGCCGCCGAAGGCGAGATCCCGGTCAGCATGCTGGGCACCCTGATGCTCTACCACCTGCCGGGCTTTCTCGAGCTGATCCTGCCGCTGTCGTTCTTCCTAGGCATCCTGCTGGCATACGGCCAGCTCTATCTGAATAGCGAGATCACCGTGCTGGTGGCCTGCGGCACCAGTCCCAACCGGCTGCTGCGTGTGACCATGCTGCCCGCCGCGCTGATCACCATCCTGGTGGCGCTGTGCAGCCTGTGGCTGACTCCGGCGGGGGGGCGCTACAACGAGATGCTGATCGAGGAGCAGCAGAGTCGACTGGATTTCTCGGCGCTCACGCCGGGGCGATTCCAGGATTTCGGTGACGGTCGCACCGCCTATACCCAGGCATTCAACGACGACCAGACGCGTATGCAGCAGGTCTTCATCAGCGAGCGCCAGCGGCGCGACGACGGTACCCCCGAAACCGTGGTGACGCGGGCCAAGGGCGGCTACCAGACCACCGACAAGGAAACCGGCAGCCGCTTTCTGGTACTGACCGACGGCGAGCGCTACAGCGTCGAGCCGGGACGCAACGTCGCCGAGCGGCTGGAGTTCGGCACCTATGCGGTGCGCCTGTCGCGCGCTGCGGAGATGGCCCAGCTCGACGAGGCCGAATACGCCTCGACACCGGCGCTCATCGCCTCGGGCTCCGATGAAGCGCTGGCCCAACTGCAGTGGCGGCTGAGCATGCCGCTGATGATCCCCATCCTGACCCTGCTGGCGTTGCCGCTGTCGCGGGTCAATCCCCGCCAGGGGCGTTTCGCCAAGCTGATGCCGGCGATATTCCTGCATATCAGCTATCTCAGCCTGCTGCTGGCGGCGCTCGATGCCATCGGTCGCGGCTCGCTGTCGCCGTCCATCGGCATGTGGCCGATCCACGGGGTCTATCTGCTGCTCGGGCTAGGCTTGCTGCGGCGTTCGCAACTGGGAGGCAATCGCTGATGCTGGCCGATCGTTTCGACCGCTACATCGCCCGCAACGTACTGGCGGCGATGCTGGTGGTGCAGCTGGTCCTGCTCGGGCTCGACCTGGTGATCAGCTTCATCAACGACCTCAACGACGTCGAGGGCAACTACAGCGCGTTCGACGTGTTGCTTTATCTGGGCCTGCGCTTGCCCTGGCGGTTCTACCAGTACGCCCCGGTGGCGGTGTTGATCGGCGCGCTGGTCGGACTGGGAAGCATGGCCTCGAGCAACGAGCTGACGGTGATGCGCGCTGCCGGGCGATCGCTGGTGCGTATTCTCTGGGGGGTGATGAAGCCGGTCGGGTTGGTGGTGGTCCTGCTGCTGGTGATCGCCGAGTTCGTGACGCCGCGCAGCGAGCAGTTCGCCGAGGCCTGGCGGCTCGAGCAGTTGGAAGGTGCCGGCGCGGTACTCAGTCATCGCGGTGGCTGGCAACGCGAGGGCGACGACTTCTATCGCTTCGGGGCGATCCGCGCCGACGATACCGTCATCGACCTGACTCGCTATCGCTTCGCGGGCCAGCGGCTGGTCGAGGCCACCCATGCGCAGCGCGCCGTGTGGCTGGACGATCACTGGGTGCTCGAAAACGTCGACACCACCCGCTTCACCGACGGTGGTACCGAAACGCAACACGTTCGCCGCCAGGCCTGGCAGACCGAGTTCTCGCCGGCCCAGCTCAACCGCCTGCTGCGCGATATCGAAAGCCAGGCGCCCAGCGAGCTGTGGGCCTATGCGCAGTTTCTGCATTCGCAGGGGCTCGCCGCCACCCAGCCGCTGCTGTACTTCTGGCAGAAGCTGGTCATGCCGCTGACCCTGGTATCGCTGGTGCTGGTCGCGGCCTCGTTCGTGTTCGGTCCGTTGCGCAGCGTCGCCGCGGGAACGCGGGTGTTCTACGGGGTGATCGTCGGGCTGTCGTTCAAGTATCTGCAGGACCTGCTGGCGCCGGCCTCGACGGTGTTCGGCTTCTCGCCGATCTGGGCGGTGCTGGCGCCGACCCTGGGCTGTGCAGCGCTGGGCCTGTATCTGCTGCGGCGCAGCGGCTAGGAGGCTGGGACGCGCCCAGAGCATGCGTTAGCGTCCGGCAGTTGCGAGCCTGTTTTTTTGCGATCAGGGTTGCGGTTCAGTATGCGAATCATTTACATTTAACTTCGCGATGCCAAGCGAGGTGTTTATGTACGTATGTCTTTGCAAGGGCGTTTCCGACAAGGCCATCCGCCAGGCGGTGGCACAGGGGGCGCGTAGTTGGCGCGACGTCCGCGAGCAGACCGGCTGCGCGACCCAGTGCGGCAAGTGCGCTTGCATGGGCAAGACGATCGCCCGCGATGCCATGGAGCAATCCGCCGCTGCGCAATCCGTCGCGATGCGTCAGCCGATGCTGGCCGAGCTGGCTTACGCCCTCTGAGCCAGTGTCGCCGGATCAGCGATCACAGTGGCCCTCGTTATGATCCGCCAACCCTTGTCATTTGCGAGTGGGTATACGTAACATATTGGCGCGATTGGACTTTTTCCTCCCTATGGACGATACTCCCAGGATCGACGATGCTGGGGCGTAGCCGTGCGTCCGGCGCTGGCAGAACAATGCGTATGAGGAGATTCCCATGAAAGGCGATAGCAAGGTCATCGAGCACCTCAACAAGGCGCTGGGCAACGAGCTGGTGGCGATCAATCAGTACTTCCTGCACGCCAAGATGTACAAGGACTGGGGGCTGCTCGGTCTGGCCAAGTGGGAATACGACGAATCGATCGAGGAGATGCGCCACGCCGACGCCTACATCGAGCGCATCCTGTTTCTCGAGGGGCTGCCCAACCTGCAGGACCTGGGCAAGCTGCGCATCGGCGAGAACACCCGCGAGATGCTCGAAAGCGACCTGGCCATCGAGCACGAGGGGCGCAACGACCTGATCGAGGCGATCGCCTACTGCGAGCAGGTGCGTGATTACGTCAGCCGCGACCTGTTCCGCAAGATCCTCGACGACGAGGAGGAGCATATCGACATCATCGAGACCGAACTCGGCCTGATCGACAAGGTGGGTCTCGAGAACTACCTGCAGAAGAAGATGCACGAATCCGACGAGGGCTGATCGTGAAGCACTCGTAAGCCGCGGTCAGATGAGCTAGCTGGCCGCAATTGCCAAAAAGGCGCCCCTCGGGGCGCCTTTTTGGTGGGCGCTGGTTGCGACCGGCTCAGCCGAGATCGTTGACCAACAGCGCTTCGACGGCTTCGATACGTTCGTCGAGCTTGGCTTCGTCGGGGGCGAGCACGGTGATGTGGCCGATCTTGCGGCCCGGGCGCGGCGCCTTGCCGTAGTCGTGCCAGCGTGTGCCCGGCACCGCGAGTACCGCCTCGCGTTCCGGCAGGGCGCCGATCACGTTGAGCATGGCGCACGGCGTCAGCCGCTCGGTGGCGCCCAGCGGCAACCCGGCGATCGCCCGCAGGTGGTTCTCGAACTGGCTGGTGGTGGCGCCCTCGATGGTCCAGTGACCGGAGTTGTGGACCCGCGGGGCGATCTCGTTGGCCAGCAGCGCGTCGCCGTCGACGAAGAATTCGAAGGCCATCACGCCGACATAATCGAGCTTACTGAGCACCCGCTGGGCGTAGTCGGCGGCGAGGCGTTGCAGCGGATGGTCGATCAATGGAATCGAGCAGTGCAGCATGCCCTGGCGATGCTCGTTGCGGACCAGCGACCAGACCCGCGTCTCGCCGACGCGATCGCGTACCGCGATCAGCGAGACCTCGTGATCGAAGTCGACGAAGCCCTCGAGAACCAGCGGTACCCCGCCCAGCTCGGCGAAGGCACCGCTGACGTCGGCACTCTCGCGCAGCACCTTCTGGCCCTTGCCGTCGTAGCCCAGCGTGCGGGTCTTGAGCACCGCGGGCAGGCCGATCTCGGCGACCGCGCTGTCCAGCTCGCCCTGGCTGTCGATGCGTGCCACTGGCGGCAGCGGAATTTCCAGCTCCTGAAAGAGCGTCTTTTCGGCCCAGCGATCGCGTGCGGTAGCCAGCGCCCTGGCGGGCGGGTAGGCCGGGCGCTGCTCAGCGAGGCGGGCGACGACCGCAGGGTCGACGTTCTCGAATTCGAAGGTCAGCGCGTCGCTCGCTTCGATCAGCGCGCTGAGCGCCTCAGCGTCGTCCCAGGCGGCGTGCAGGTGGCGGCCATGCAGCGCCGCACAGGGCGTTTCGCCCGGGTCGAGAAAGGTGAAGCGGGCGTCGAAGCCGGCGCCGGCCTCGGCGAGCATGCGGCCCAACTGGCCGCCACCGACGATTCCGATACGCATCGCTCAACGCTCCCCTGTCAAGGACGGCCGCGGATCCGGCGCGTCGAGCACGGCCCGGGTCTGCTCGGCGCGGTAACGCTCGAGCGCGGCGCGAATCTCGGGATACTTGTTGCCGAGCATCGCCGCCGCCAGCAGGGCGGCGTTGATCGCTCCGGCGCGGCCGATCGCCAGCGTGCCGGTGGGAATGCCGGCCGGCATCTGGACGATCGACAGCAGCGAGTCGACGCCGCTGAGCATGCTCGACTGGACCGGCACGCCGAGCACCGGCAAGACCGTCTTGGCGGCGGCCATGCCCGGCAGATGGGCGGCGCCGCCGGCCCCGGCGATGATCACCTCGAGGCCGCGCTCGGCGGCGCCATCGGCGTAGTCGAACAGCAGGTCCGGGGTGCGGTGCGCGGAAACCACCCGAACCTCGTGCTCGATGCCCAGCCGTTCGAGGGTCTCGGCGGTGTGACACAACGTCGACCAGTCCGATTTCGATCCCATGATGACGCCTACCAGTGCGCTCATGCTGCCTCCGCTTGGTTAGCCAGATTGCCTGCCGTGGTCGCTGAGTGGCCAGTGTGCCGGGGCCGCCGTGCCGACCCATGCGCCGCCGCCGGAAACCGCTTCAGCCGACCGTGAAACAAGCGGCGCAGTATACCATCGCCAGCACGGCAGGGCATGCGACGCACGCATGCGGAGTGTCAGGGGAAGGCCGCGACGAGGGCGAAGCGCGCGACCGGCTCGCCGGCGACCTCGACGGTCTCGACGAACATCGCCAGCGGGCGCACCCAGAGTCCATAGCTGCCGTACAGCGCGCGGTAGACTACCATCGGCTCCTCGGTCTCGCTGTGATGGGCCAGGCCCAGCACCTCGTAGCTCTGACCCTTGTAGTGACGGTAAATGCCAGGGACCGGTCGGGACGCTTCATGATGCATCGGAGGACTCCTCGCGAGTGGCGGTAGCGGCTTCACGGCGGGCGCGTTCGGCCAGGCGGGCCAGGGCCCGTGAGGCGGCGACGAAACCGAAGCTGCCGGTGACGAAGGTCGCCGCGCCGAAACCGCTGGCGCAATCGAGCCGGGTCGCCTCGCCGAGCCCCGGCTTTTGCAGGCAGACCTCGCCGTCGCTGCCCGGATAGACCAGCTGTTCGTCAGAATAGACGCATTCGACGCTAAAGCGGCGGCGGGGGTTGCGCGAGAAGCCGAAATCGCGGCGCAGCCGGGCACGCACCTTGGCGAGCAGTGGATCGTGTTCGGTGCGGGTCAGGTCGGCGGTGCGAATGCGCGTCGGGTCGGTCTGGCCGCCGGCGGCGCCGGTCACCGTCAGGCCCAGCTTGCGGCGCTTGCACCAGGCGATCAGCGCCGCCTTGGCGACCACGCTGTCGATGGCGTCGATGACGTGATCGGCATCCTCGGGAATGCGTGCCTCGAGATTGCTGGGCGTGACGAAGGCGCTGTCGGCGATCACCTCGAGCTCGGGGTTGATCGCCCGAAAGCGTTCGGCGAGCACCTCGACCTTGGGCCGGCCGATGGTGCCGTCCAGCGCGTGCAACTGGCGGTTGACGTTGGAGACGCAGACGTCGTCGAGATCGATCAGCGTCAGCCTGCCGATCCCTGAGCGGGCCAGCGCCTCGGCCGCCCAACTGCCCACGCCGCCGAGGCCCACCACCACCACATGGGCGCGCTGGAAACGCGACGCCGCCTGGGTGCCGTAGAGGCGGCGAATGCCGTCGAAGCGGAAATCGTAGTCGTCGCTCATGACGGCTCCTCGCAGGCATGGGCAGAGACGAGAGCGGCATCCGGGCGCGGTGCGTCGCTCCAGCGATGGGCGTCGGTCGGTGCATGGCCGGCCCAGCCGAAATGCGCGAACAGCCGCTGCATGTCGGATTCCAGCGCGCCGCTCAGGTGCAGCATGGCCCGGCGTCCGGGATGCCACAGGCTGAGCTCCACCGCGGCCAGCAGCAGGCGAGCGCAACCGAGCTGGTCGCGGAAGAAGCGGTTGTGCAGCCCCTTGCCGTGCTTGGCGTCGCCGATGATCGGGTAGCCGCGCCGCGACAGGTGGCGGCGAATCTGGTGGCGCCGGCCGCTGAGCGGGCGCGCTTCGATCAGCGAGTAGCGCGCCTGCGGATAGCGGTCGATGCGTACCGGCAGCTCGACGCTGTCGAGCCGGCGGATCTCGGTGCAGGCCGGCTGAGCGGGCATCTCGGCCTTGGGTCGGGAGCCATCCTCCTCGCGCAGCGGGTATTCGAGGCGTTCATGCTCGGGACCCACGCCGCGCACCACCGCCAGGTAGCGCTTGGCGACCTGGCGGGCGGTGAACGCCTCGCCCAGCTCGCGCGCCGTCTGCGGATCGAGGGCGAACAGCAACAGCCCCGAGGTCGGCCGGTCGAGGCGATGCAGCGGATAGACGCGCTGGCCCAACTGATCGCGCAGCAGCTGCAGCGCGAAGCGCGTCTCGCCGCGGGCCAGGGCGCTGCGGTGGACCAGCAGGCCCGAGGGCTTGCGTACCGCGACCAGGGTATCGTCCCGGTAGACGATCGGCAGGAGATCGCTTGCGGGCATCGTCACTGAATTCATCGAGAGCGCCAAACGGACGTAACAGGGCGGGCATTGTCGCCGCCCCGGGCCCGCTCTGTCACCCTCGGGGCGGCGGGTCGGGCGTTGGTCGACCGCGCGCGGCGATGCTATGTTCATGGCCCGCGGTCTCGAACGGCCCTGTAGCGACTAGCGAGCGATCCATGTCCGAAGATTCCAAGCCGCGCCTGGTGGTGCTCACCGGCGCCGGTATCAGCGCCGAAAGCGGCCTCAAGACCTTCCGCGACGGCAATGGCCTGTGGGAAAACCATGCCGTCGAGGATGTCGCCACCCCCGAAGCCTGGCAGCGCGACCCGGCGTTGGTGCTGCGCTTCTATGACGAGCGCCGCGAACAGGTTCGCCAGGCGCGTCCCAATCCCGCCCACCAGGCGCTGGCGCGCCTCGAGCGGGACTTCGACGTGCGCCTGGTCACCCAGAACATCGACGACCTGCACGAGCGGGCCGGTTCGCGCGACGTGCTGCACCTGCACGGCGAGGTTATGGTGGCCCGCTCGAGCGTCGACCCGCGGCTGCGCTATCCATTGCCACGCGGCGGCATCCGGCTCGGCGATCTGTGCGACAAGGGCAGCCAGCTGCGGCCCCACGTGGTGTGGTTCGGCGAAGCGGTGCCCGCCTATCCGCTGGCCTGCGATATCGTCGCCGAAGCCGACCTGCTGCTGGTGGTGGGCACCTCGCTGGCGGTGATGCCGGCGGCGATGCTGCTCGACCAGGCGCCGCTCGAATGCCCCTGCGTGCTGGTCGACCCCAACGCCAGCGCGATCGCGCCGCGCTGGGTCACCACCCTCGACGAACCCGCCAGCCAGGGCGTGCCGCGCCTGGCCGACTACTGGCTGGGTCGGGGACGGCTGACGCTCCCCGAATGATGCGTGCCCGTGCCAGGAACGACTTTCCGCCGCCCGGGCGTTACGGCATGATAGCGGGCTAAGCAATGCTCGCTATAGCGCGGCGTTGCCCAACCAGAGCCGCGCGGATCAGAGCGCATAGCGGCCATCGTCTATCCGGACTTCCAACGCCTAGGACACGTCATGTCGATCTTCGAACGCATCAACCGTCTGTTTCCCGTGTGGGCCGTGCTGCTCGCGGTCGTCGCCGCCCTGCTGCCCGAACTGTTCAGCGGCCTGGCCGGCAGCATCAAGACGCTACTGGTCATCATCATGTTCGCCATGGGGCTGACGCTCTCCAAGGACGACTTCGCCCGAGTGATCAAGTCGCCCAAACCGATCGCCGTGGGCGTGGGACTGCAATTTTTGATCATGCCGCTGGCGGCGCTGCTGGTATCGCTGGTATTGGGGCTGTCGCCGGAACTGACCACCGGCATGGTGCTGGTGGGCGCCACCGCCGGCGGTACCTCGTCCAACGTCATGACCTGGCTGGCCGGCGGCCACGTGGCGTTGTCGGTATCGATGACCATGGTCTCGACGCTGATCTCGGTGTTCGCCACGCCGTTGCTGACGCTGCTGCTGGTCGGTCAGAGCGTCGAAGTGCCGGTGGCCGGCATGCTGATGAGCATCGCCCAGTTGGTGGTCGCGCCGATCGTGCTGGGGGTGGTGATCCATCACTTGCTCGGCGCGCATATCCAGCGCGTCGAGCCGGCCCTGGCGACGCTGGCGATGGCGGCCATCGTGTTGATCATCGCCATCGTCGTCGCCCTCAACGCCGGCAGGCTGGCCACCCTGGGACCGATCGTCGCGCTGGCGGTGATCATGCACAACGCGATCGGCCTGGGCGGCGGCTACGCGCTGGCCCGGGCGCTGCGCTTCGACAAGCGCACCGCTCGCACCATCGCCTTCGAGGTCGGCCTGCAGAACTCCGGCCTGGCGGTGACGCTGGCCAACCAGTTCTTCACCGTCACCGCGGCGTTGCCGGGGGCGCTGTTCTCG
Organism: Halomonas sp. HP20-15; assembly: GCF_033446685.1. Lineage (NCBI taxonomy): Bacteria > Pseudomonadati > Pseudomonadota > Gammaproteobacteria > Oceanospirillales > Halomonadaceae > Halomonas > Halomonas sp. HP20-15. Next base: position 311,357 of record NZ_JAWQLY010000003.1, read on the forward strand.
GTCTGGCACAACGTTTCCGGCTCGCTGCTGGCGGGCTACTGGAAGCGCCGTCCGGGCGGCGACGAGGCCGAGCCGGCGCTGGCCTCGCGCTGACGAAGCGCGCGCAGATGGCCGTCGACGAGCTGCTTGACGGGAATCGGGGCCGGGCATGCTAGACTGCCCGGCCTTTTTATTTAGCGTTGCTACTGGTTGTTTAGCTTTGCTACTTGGATGACCGAAGCAGGGTCGCCGAGCCCGATGCGTGTGAGCCTATGGTGAATCGTTATAGCGAGCCTCGTCGTGAGCGGGGCGCCCAGCCCGGGGCCGACGCGTCGGGCGACGCCCCGCGGCGCAAGCCGTTCAATGCCCGCGGCAGTTTCGTGACGCGCTGCGAGGCGTGTCGGCTGCCCAGCCTCAACTGCCTGTGTCCCTACAAGGTGGCCGCCGCCAGCGAGACCCGCGTGTGGCTACTGACCCACCCGTACGAGCATTACAAGCCGACCAACACCGGGCGGCTGATCGGCGATATCCTGGATACCACCGAGGTCTTCACCTGGTATCGCACGGCGCCCGATCCGACGCTGCTGGCGCGCCTCGAAGATACGCGGTTCGCGCCTTTCGTGGTGTTCCCCGACGATCAGCCGGACTACGCCGAGCGCGTGGTCGGCCCCGAGGCGGTGCACGCCGCCAAGCGCGCGGGACGCATTCCGGTGCTGGTCCTGCTCGACGGCACCTGGCGTCAGGCGCGGCGGATCTTTCGCAAGAGCCCCTATCTCGAGCGACTGCCGGTATTGCCGTTGCACAGCGCGCGCACCACCCGCTACCGGTTGCGCAAGCCAGCCTCGAGCGAGCACCTGTGTACCGCCGAGGTCGCCGCCGAGTTGCTGCACCAGGCCGGCGACGGCGAGGCGGCGGCGACTCTCGACGACTACTTCGATGCCTTCAACGACAGCTACGCGGCCAGCCGACGCCACGGCAAGCTCGAGGCCCCGACCGCGGCGATGCAGCGGCTGCTGGACAGGCGCGGGCGCTGAATGGCCACGTCAGGGATTCTCTTTCGCCGCGACGACGGCGATAATGCCGCTTCGTCCGTTACCAGAGCCAGCCGATGACCCAAGCCCCCCACGTGCACGGTCCCGATTGCCGCCACACTCACGACGCGGGCCCTGCCGGCCACGTTCATGGTCCGCACTGCAACCACGGTCCGCAGACGCCGGTGCGCAACGCCTTGAAGGCACTGGGCCGCAACGACCCCTGTCCATGCGGCAGCGGCAAGAAGTACAAGAAGTGCCACGGCGGCTGAGCAGCGCGCTAGCCCAATAACTGGCCGGCGATACGCAGCCCGGCGATCCAGGTGCCGGCCGCCGAGCCCACGGTGGCGAGCAGGAACACCAGCAGCGTGCGCGAGACCCGGTTGCGCCACCAGCCCTTCAGCGAGGCGACATCGTGGCGCAGCCGCGAGAAGTCGCCGACCTTGGGCCGGCGCATCGCCAGCTCGACGCCGGCGGCGACGAAGCCCGCGCCGATGGTCGGGTTGAGCGAGGTCAGCGGGGCGGCGAAGAAGGTCGCCAGCACCGTCAGCGGGTGGGCCAGGGCGATCGCCGCGCCGAGCCCGGATAGCACGCCATTGATAAGAAACCATTCGCCGATCAGTTGCCAGCCGAGCTGGGTGTCGCGGGAGAAGCCGATCGCGAAGCCGATCAGCACCAGCACGGTAACCAGCCAGGGAATGGCCTTCCACCAGCGTGCCCGCGGCTTGATGGCGTCGAGCGCGGCGCGCTCATCGGCCGGCTCGGTGGGCAGCGGCGCCCTGAGGTGTTCGGCCAGCCCCTTGAGATGACCGGCCCCGACCACCACCAGTACCTCGCGGTAGCGCGCCGGGGTATTTTCCTCGGCCAGGCGCAGCGCCATGTAGCGGTCGCGCTCACTGATCAGCGGGGTATACAGCGTTTCGGACTGCTGGGCGAACTCGGCGAACGTCGATTCCAGCACGTCGCCCTGCTTGAGCCGCTCGATATCCTCGCTGGAGATCTTCTGGCGCGACACCAGGCTGCCGGCGAGCCCGCCGATCAGGCTGGCGCGCTGCCACCAGGGCACGTTGGCGTAGATGCGCTTGAGCGTCACGCCGATGTCGCGATCGATCAGCAGCAGCGGCAGGTCGGCGCGTCGGCAGGCCTTGACCGCTTCGCGCATCTCGGCGCCGGGCTCGATGCCCGACTGCTCGGCGACGCGCTGTTGAAAGGCGCCCAGCGCCAGGCTGGCGGCGACCATCCCGGCCTTGCCCTGGCGGAACACCTGGAACAGATCCTGGTCGGCGAGCGTATTGGGCTGGGTCAGGCTCTGGTGACGCGACGCGCACAGCTCGATGGCCACCGCGTCGAAGTCACCGGTCTCGATCAGCTCGCGCACTTCGTCGGCGCTGGCCCGGGAAACGTGGGCGGTGCCCAGCAGGGTGTAGCGGGTATCGCCGCTGACGACCACTTCGCGTGGGCCGCTGGCGGCATCCGGGGAGGCAATGTCCTGCGTGTCGGTCATGAGCGCTCGCTGGCTGAAAGGCAGAAGCTCGATTATCCATATCGCGGCCGGGCAGGCCAAACGGCGATGGCCTGGCGGGCGCCGTCGGCGGCCAGGCCAGCGAAGCCTGCTGCAGGTCCTAGCGCCGCCAGAATGCCGGGGTGAACAGCACCAGCACGGTGAAGATCTCCAGGCGCCCGAGCACCATCGCCGCGACCAGGATCCACTTGGCCAGCGCGGGGATGTCGCCGTAGTCGTTGGCGACGTCGCCGAGGCCCGGCCCCAGGTTATTGAGCGCCGCGCCCACCGCCGACCAGGCGGTGACCTGGTCGAGCCCGGTGGCGAGCAGGCCGATCAGCATCAGCAGGAACAGCATCACGTAGACCGAGAAGAAGCCCCATACCGCCTGGGCCACGTTGTCGGTGATCCGCACCTTGCCGATCTTGATCGAGATCACCGCGTTGGGGTGAATCAGCCGCACAACCTCGCGCATGCCCTGTTTGAGAATCAGCAGGATGCGCACCACCTTGATGCCGCCGCCGGCGGAGCCCGAGCAGGCACCGACGAAGGCGGCGACGAACAGCAGAAACGGCAGCGCGCCGGGCCAGGTCGAAAAGTCGGCGACGCCGAAGCCCGCGGTGGTGGCGATCGACACCGACTCGAACAGCCCATGGCGCAGCGCGGTGAAGTCGTCGTTGGTCTGGGTGATCAACAGGGTGACGATGCTGATCAGGCTGAGCAACAGCAAAAAGCCCACGAAGAAGCGGAATTCGGGATCGGCCAGGTAGTGCCTGATGCGCTTCTCGCGCCACACGGCGAAATGCAGGCCGAAGCTGATCGACGACACGATCATGAAGAACACACAGATCAGCTCGATGGTCGCGCTGTCGAAGTAGCCGATGCTGGCGTCATAGGTCGAGAAGCCGCCGATGGCGACGGTCGAGAAACTATGGCCGAGGGCGTCGAACCAGTGCATGCCGGCCGCCCAGTAGGCGAGAAAGCAGGCCAGCGTCAGTGCCGCGTAGATGTACCACAGCGCCTTGGCGGTCTCGGTGATGCGCGGGGTGAGCTTCGAATCCTTGAGCGGGCCGGGAATCTCGGTGCGGTAGAGCTGCATGCCGCCGATGCCCAGGGTCGGCAGGATCGCCACCGCGAGCACCACGATGCCCATCCCGCCCAGCCACTGCAGTTGCTGGCGATAGTAGCGGATCGAGTCGGGCAGCAGGTCGATCCCGGTGATCACCGTGGCGCCGGTGGTGGTGAGTCCCGAGAACGACTCGAAGACGGCATCGGTCCACGATAGCGCCGGGTCGCTTGCGAGCATCAGCGGCAGCGAGCCGAACAGCCCCAGTACGCTCCAGAACATCACCGTGATCACGAAGCCGTCGCGGGTGCGCAACTCCTTGCGCGCACGGCGGTTGGGCACGTAGAGCAGCGCGCCGGTCGCCGCGGTGATGGCCAGGGCGAAGGCGAAGGCTTCCCACACGCCGTCGCCGAACAGCCACGAGATCAGGATCGGCGGCAGCAGGGTCAGGCTGAACAGCATCAGCAACAGCCCCAGGATGCGCAGGGTCACGCGGGGACTCAAGCGCGCAGGTTCCTTGTCGAATGGGGCATCGTAACCGGCCAGTGTCCGTGGTTCGAAAAAGCGCTCAGAAGAAGGTCAGGCCGACCTGGAACAGACGTTCCACGTCGCGGATACGCCGCTTGTCGACGACGAACAGGATGACATGATCGCCGGACTCGACGATCACGTCGTCGTGGGCGATCAGCACCTCCTTGCCGCGCACCACCGCACCGATGGTGGTGCCCGCGGGCAGGTCGATCTCGTCGATCGCCCGGCCGACCACCTTGGACGAGCGCGAGTCGCCGTGGGCGATCGCCTCGATCGCTTCGGCGGCGCCGCGGCGCAGCGAGTGCACATTGACGATGTCGCCGCGTCGCACGTGGGTCAGCAGGCCGCCGATGGTCGCCTGCTGGGGCGAGATGGCGATATCGATCTCGCCGCCCTGGACCAGGTCGACGTAGGCGGCGTTGTTGATCAGCGTCAACACCTTCTTGGCGCCCAGGCGCTTGGCCAGCATCGACGACATGATGTTGACCTCGTCGTCGTTGGTCAGCGCGCAGAAGATGTCGCAGTCCTCGATGTTCTCCTCGATCAGCAGCCGCTTGCTGGTCGCGCTGCCGTGGAGCACCACGGTGCGGTCGAGGCGCTCGGAGAGCATCGTGCAGCGCTCCAGATCGTGCTCGATGATCTTGACCTGATGGCTGTGCTCGAGATGCTCGGCGAGACGCTGGCCGATGTTGCCGCCGCCGGCGATCAGTACCCGGCGGAAGTCGCGCTCGACCTTGCGCAGCTCGCTCATCACCGCGCGAATGTCCTTGCGCGCGGCGATGAAGAACACCTCGTCGTCGGCCTCGATGACCGTGTCGCCGCGCGGGATGATCGCCCGGTTGCGGCGATAGATCGCCGCCACGCGAGTATCGACATTGGGCATGTGGCGACGCAGAAAGCCCAGTTCCTGGCCGACCAGCGGACCGCCGTAGTAGGCCTTGACCGCCACCAGCTGGACCTGGCCGCCGGCGAACTCGAGCACCTGCAGCGCGCCGGGATAGACGATCAGCCGGCGAATATGGTCGGTGACCACCTGCTCGGGGCTGATCAGCACGTCGACCGGCACCGCGTCGTTGGCGAACAGTCCCTTGCGGGTCAGATAGGCGGCGGCGCGCACCCGGGCGATCTTGGTCGGGGTGCGGAACAGCGTGTGGGCGACCTGACAGGCGACCATGTTGACTTCGTCGGAGTTGGTCACCGCGATCAGCATGTCGGCGTCTTCGCCGCCGGCCTGGCGCAGTACCATCGGGTAGGAGGCGGGCCCGGTCACGGTGCGGATGTCCAGACGGTTGTGCAGATCGCGCAGCCGCTCGGTGCTGGTATCGACCACCGTGATGTCGTTTTCCTCATGGGCGAGGTGTTCGGCCAGCGTGCCACCCACCTGGCCGGCGCCCAGAATGATAATTTTCATCGTTGTCGGGTCCGCGTGCGCAAGGTCCGGGATTGGAGAAGAGCGGTCAACCGGGTTCGCTCTTGAACGCGAGCAAGCATAAACCAGTCGGGCGGGGCGGGGACAGGGCCCGGTGGGCCGGGCCCGTTATTTCCATAGGAGCCTCACTCGGGCTCGCTGAGCGTGAAGCCGACCTTGACGGTGACCTGCCAGTGCATGATGCGGCCATGCTCGATGTGGCCACGGGTGTCGGTGACCTCGAACCAGCGCATGTCGTGCAGGCTCTCGTTGGCCCGGGCGATGGCCTGCTCCACGGCGTCCTCGATTCCCTTGGGCGAAGACCCGGTGAGTTCGATGTGCTTGTAGACGTGGGTGGACATGGGCAACTCCTATGCCGGAATGAGTGCGGCCCGCGGCACGCCGAGGCGTTCACGGACCCATCACCCAGTATAGAGGCTAGCCACCGGGGCCTGTCGACTCCTTGACCAGCCGGGCGTAGTAGAAGCCATCATGGCCACCGGCCTGGGGCAACAGCTGGCGCCCGGCCCCGGCCGGGCGGCCCCAGTCGGCGTCGATCGGCGTCGCCCGGGCATCCGCGGTGCGTGCCAGGAAGGCGGCTATCTGCGTGCTGTTTTCCTCGGGCAGCACCGAGCAGGTGGCATAGAGCAGCGTGCCGCCCGGCGCGAGCGTCTCCCACAAGGCGTCGAGCAGACGCGCCTGCTGACCGGCCAGCGTGCGGATGTCGCTGGGCCGGCGCAGGCGCTTGATGTCGGGATGACGGCGGATGACTCCGCTGCCCGAGCAGGGCGCGTCGAGCAGGATCGCGTCGAACGCCTGGCCATCCCACCACGTGAGCTCGCCGGCGTCGGCGTGGACCAGCGTCGCCGTCAGACCCAGCCGTGCGAGGGTGGCCTCGACGCGCGACAGGCGTTGGGCGTCGCTGTCGAGTGCGGTGAGCGCGATATCGAAGGCTTCGAGCAGGTGCGCGCTCTTGCCGCCCGGCGCCGCGCAGGCGTCGAGCACCCGCGCCCCGGCCCGCGTCTCGAGCGCCGGGGCGAGCAGCTCGGCGGTGAGCTGAGCGGCTTCGTCCTGCACGCTGACCTCGCCCGCGCTGAAGCCGGGCAGCGTCTGAACGTCGCACGACTCGTCGAGGGTCAGCGCCTGGGCGGCATGCGCCGTGGTGCGGGCCGCCGAGCCGGCCTCGACGAGTCGCTCAAGATAGGCCTCGCGCGAGGTGCGGCGGCGGTTGACGCGCAGCGTCATTGGCCCTGGCTGGTTGTTGGCCTCGGCGATCGCTTGCCAATCGTCGGGCCAGGCCTGGCGCAGGGTCTTGAGCAGCCATGGCGGGTGCAGCAGCGCCACGCTCGGATCGCGATCGACCTTGGCCTGGAGTGCCTGGCTCTCGCGCTGGAAGCGCCGCAGGCAGCCGTTGAGCACGCGGGTCGCCCAATCCTTGCCCAGCGAGCGTGCGGCGCCGCTGGTTTCGCCGACCGCCGCGTGCGGCGGCACCCGCATGTAGAGCAACTGGTAGAGACCCAGCAGCAGCAGTGCCTGGACATCCAGGTCGCGACGCTTGAAGGGCTGGCGCAGCAGCTCGCTGGACAGCGCCTCGAGGCGGGGCAGGGCGCGGCACACGCCGTAGCACAGCGCCTTGGCGAAGCCGCGATCGCGGTTGGCGATGCCCGCCGCGGCGAGGCCGCCGTCGAGATGGCCGAGCGAACCCTGGCCGTCGAGTACCGGCACCAGCAGGCGCGCGGCGGTGGCGCGAACGTCGGTCTGGCTCATGTGCTCGGCTCCTCCCGGGTCAGTCGCTTGCCGGGCGTGAAACGCTCGCCGCGGGCGTTGAGCAGGTCGCGTACCGCAAGCGGCTTGCCACCCGGCAACTGGGCGCGAGTCACGCGCAGCACGCCGCGGCCCTCGGCGCCGCAGGCGATGCGCAACGCCTCGCCGTCGTGCTCGAGCAGGGTGCCGGGCGTGGCGGCGGCGGTTTGCTCGCCGGCCTCGGATTCGGCGAACCACAGCCGCAGCGGGGCGCCGTCGAGCGTCGTCCAGGCCACCGGCCAGGGGTTGAAGGCGCGAATCCTGGCGGCGAGTTCCACCGCGGGGCGGGTGAAGTCGAGGGCTGCCTCGGGCTTGGATAGCTTGGCGGCGTAGGTTACCCCGGCGCTGGGTTGCGGTGTGGCGGTCAGCCCCGGCCCGGCCAGCGCGTCGAGCGCGCTGACGATCGACTCGCCGCCCAACGCCGCCAGTCGGTCGTGAAGAGCGCCGCCGGTGGTGGTGGCGTCGATTGCCGTCTCGTGGGTCAGCAGCATGTCGCCGGTGTCGAGCCCGGCGTCCATCTGCATGATGGTCACGCCGCTCAGCGCATCGCCGGCCTCGATGGCGCGCTGGATCGGCGCCGCGCCGCGCCAGCGTGGCAGCAGCGAGGCGTGGACGTTGAGACAGCCCAGCCGCGGGGCGTCGAGTACCGCCTGCGGCAACAGCAGGCCGTAGGCGACCACCACCATGACGTCCGCCCGATAGTCGGCGAGCTCGCGCTGGGCCTCGGGGTCCTTGAGACTCTGCGGCTGGTGGACCGGCAACTGGTGCTGCTGGGCCAGCGCCTTGACCGGGCTGGGCGTGAGCTTGCGGCCGCGACCGGCGGGGCGGTCGGGCTGGGTGTACACGGCGAGCAGCTGGTGCTGGCTGGCGAGCAGCGCTTGCAGGCTGTGCGCGGCGAAGTCGGGTGTGCCGGCGAAGATCACGCGCAACGGTCGGGTCATCGAAAGGGCCTTGCTGACGGGAGACGCCGCCATGGTAGCGGATCGCCCCGCGGACGAAAAACGCCGGCGCCCCTCAAGGGCCCCGGCGCTCGTAAGATACGACGTAACCAGTTATGGATGGCGGACGGCGTCAGGCCATCTGCTTGTGGCGTTTCTGCATCTTCTTCATGATGCGATCGCGCTTGAGCGGCGACAGGTAGTCGACGAACAGCCGACCTTCGAGATGGTCGCACTCATGCTGGATGCAGTGCGCCAGTAGTCCGTCGGCATCGAGTTCGTAGGGCGTGCCGTCGCGATCCAGCGCCTTGAGGTGCACGCGCAACGCGCGCGGGACCTCGGCGTAAAACTCGGGAATCGACAGGCAACCTTCCTGTAGTGGCTCGCGTTCGTCGTCGAGCGGCGCGTACTCGGGATTGATCAGCACCCGTGGCTGGGACTGGTCGTCGCTGACATCCATGACGATGACGCGACGGTGCCGGTCGACCTGCGTGGCCGCCAGGCCGATGCCGTGCGCGTCGTACATGGTTTCGAGCATGTCGTCGATCAGGGTGCGCACCTCGTCGTCGACTTCGGCGACCGGCGCAGCCTTGGTGCGCAGGCGTTCGTCGGGGAATTCGAGGATCTCTAGCTTGGCCATGGCGTTGAAAATACCGTTTCGGGTTAAGCAGGGATATGTACCGTATTGTAGGACGCGGTAGCATGGAACGGAACCATGCCCGGAATATCGCCATGATAGTTTAAGACTATGCGCGGCATTGACGATAATGCTTGGACACGCCGGACCCACGCCACTGAGCGATTGGCCGGCGTTAAGCGACACCGCTTGATATCAGAATAACGAGGCGCAGGGGATGAGTGAACAAACTGCCGGCGGACGCCGGCGCTGGCTGGCGGCCTGGGGCGTGGTCCTGGGTACCGCCCTCGGCGGGTTGCTGCCGCTCGAGATCGCTGCGGCCGCCACGCTGCGCGACGATGCGCCGAGCCGCTACACCGTGGCGTCGGGCGATACCCTGTGGGGCATCGCCGGCCGCTTTCTCGCCCATCCTTGGCAGTGGCCCGAGGTGTGGGACGGCAATCCGCAGATCGACGATCCGCATTGGATCTATCCCGGCGACGTGGTCTATCTCTACCACGAGAATGGCCAGCCGCGGCTGGGCCTGGAGCCCGGTCAGGGCGGTATCGTGCGGCTCTCGCCCAAGGTTCGTGAAGTGCCGCGTCGCGAGGCGATTCCACCGTTGCCGCTGGAAAGCGTGCAGCGCTTTCTCGAGGCCAACCGCATCGTCGGCCCGGGCGAACTCGACAATGCCGCCTACGTGATCGCCGGCGACGACCGGCGGATCGTCAGCGGCGCCGGCGATCGCATCTACGTACGCGGCGAGTTGCCACCCGGCGAGCGCTTCGGCATCTATCGCCGCGGCCAGCGTTACCTCGATCCCGATAGCGGCGAGTTTCTCGGCCTCGAGCTGGAAACCCTCGGCGAGGCCCGGCTGTTGCGCCGCGACGGCGAGGTTTCGCTGCTGCGGGTCACCATGTCGCGCCAGGAGATTCGCCAAGGCGATCGGCTGCTGGCCCAGGAATCGCTGCCGGTGACGCCGGCCTTTCAGCCCCACGCCCCCGGGCATCCGCTCGAGGGCCACATCCTGGCGGTGCCGGGCGGCGTGCAGTTCATCGGTCGGCTGGATGTGGTGGCCCTCGACCTGGGCCAGCGCGACGGCCTGAGCCGTGGCGCGGTGCTGGCGGTGGAGCAGCAGGGCGAGACGATCACCGACCCGCAGACCGGCGAACCCGTGCAGTTGCCCGGCGAGGATGCCGGCTGGCTGATGGTGTTCCGACTCTACGACCGGGTCAGCTATGCGCTGGTGATGCACGCCACGCGCAGCCTGGCGGTCGGCGATCGGGTCCACGCGCCGCGCAGCGAGGACCTGCTCGCCGGGGCGTCGCTGCGGCCGTGATGCCCACACCGGAGTGTGCGCTGGCGCTGGCTCACCTGCCGGGCATGGGGCCGCGCCGGTTGGCCGAGCTGCAGCGCCAGGCGCCGGACTGGCCGCAGGGCTGGCTGGCCATGCTGCCGGCGCCGGCGCGGGACGCCCTGCGGCTATGGCTCGATCACCCGGCGCGCAGTCCGCTCTCGGTGCTCGTCGAGCGCGCCCTGGCCTGGCAGGCCGCGGCGGCCGATCAGCATCTGCTCTATCCCGGCCACGCCGCCTGGCCGACGCTGCTCGACGAACTTCCCGACCCGCCGCCGCTATTGTGGGCGATCGGCGATCTCGACGCGTTCGAGGCCCCGGGGCTGGCGATCGTCGGCACCCGGCGCCCAACCCGCGAGGGACTCGGCAATGCCGCACGCTTCGCCGGCGAGCTCGCCACTGCCGGATTGTGCGTGACCAGCGGCATGGCGCTGGGCATCGACGGGCGCGCCCATCAGGCCGCGCTCGATGCGCGGGGCCGCAGCATCGGCGTGCTGGGCTGCGGCATCGATGTCACCTACCCGGCGCACCACGCCGAACTCTATCGGCGCATGCGCGTCGAGGGCGGGCTGCTGCTCAGCGAGCACGCCCCGGGGACCCGTGCCAACCCGGCGTTCTTCCCGCGCCGCAATCGCTTGATAACCGGGCTGTCACTGGGCGTGCTGGTCATCGAGGCGGCCGAGAAGAGCGGCTCGTTGATCAGCGCGCGTCTGGCCGCCGAGCAGAACCGCGAGGTGTTCGCGCTGCCCGGTTCGCTCAACAATCCGCAGGCCCAGGGCTGCCTGGCGCTGCTCAAGCAGGGGGCGACGCTGGTCAGCGAGCTCGCCGACATCCTCCTCGAACTCGGTCACTGGGCCACGGCCGACACCGCGCCGGAGACGGCGACGAACCCGTCAGGCCCGACGGCGCCGAGCGGCGATCCACTTCTCGACCTGCTCAGCGGCTCGCCGACGCCGCTCGACCTGCTGATCGAGCTCTCCGGCAGGGACTTCGGCTTCTGCCAGCAGCGCCTGCTCGAACTCGAACTCGAGGGCTGGGTGAGCCAGGCGCCGGGTGGTTGGGTGCGGCGCTGATCCCGGTCAAGCGCCACGGCTGCCGGGGCGCGCCGGCGCATGCTAGACTTGGCCGCGCCATTACCGCGCGTCGGAGCTCGTCGAAGGGAGTCCCGCCTAATGTACTCAGCCGCTATCCTGCAAACCGCCGTCGCCCGCCTGCGTGAAGGCGGGCTGATCGCCTATCCCACCGAGGCGGTGTGGGGGCTGGGCTGCGACCCCGACGATCCGACCGCGCTCGCCCAGCTGCTTGCGCTCAAGCAACGCGATCCCGCCAAGGGACTGATCCTGATCGCCGCTTCCATGACCCAGCTCGAGCCCTGGCTGGACGGGCTCGCGGCGCCTTTGCGGCAACGGCTGGCCGACAGCTGGCCGGGCCCGCTGACCTGGTTGGTGCCCGACAACGGCCGCTCGCTGGCGCTGCTGCGCGGCGATCATGACCGCGTCGCCGTACGCGTCAGCGATCATCCTGGAGTGATCGCGCTGTGTAGCGCCTTCGGTGGACCGCTGGTGTCGACCTCGGCCAATCGCGCCGGCGAAACCCCGGCCCGCGACGCCGCCACCGTGCGCGACTACTTCGGCGATGCGGTGACGATCCTCGATGGCCCGCTGGGCGGCCAGTCCCGCCCCAGCCGCATCCGCGACCTGAGCAGCGGCGAGTGGCTGCGCGAATGAGCGATTCTTAACCGACCCAAGGAGATTTGCGTGTCCCATCCTCATCTCGACACCGTCAAGCGCTACCTGCTCGACCTGCAGGATAACCTGTGTCAGGCGCTGGCCAGCGAGGACGCGGGGGCGGCCTTCCGCGAGGATTCCTGGGAGCGCGCCGATGGCGGTGGTGGCCGCTCACGGGTGATCGAGAACGGCGCCGTGTTCGAGAAGGGCGGGGTCAATTTCTCGCACGTCTACGGCGCCACGCTGCCGCCCTCGGCGAGTGCCGCGCGTCCCGAGCTCGCCGGGCGCAGCTTCCACGCCGTCGGCGTCTCCTGGGTAGTGCACCCGCGCAATCCGCATGTGCCCACCAGCCACGGCAACGTGCGCTTCTTCATCGCCGAGAAGCCCGGCGAGGAGCCGGTCTGGTGGTTCGGCGGCGGCTATGACCTGACGCCGTTCTACCCGGTGCACGACGACGTGCTGCACTGGCATCGTGTGGCCCGCGACGCCTGCGCACCGTTCGGCGACGACGTCTACCCGCGCTTCAAGCGCTGGTGCGACGAATACTTCTATCTCAAGCATCGCGACGAGACCCGCGGCGTCGGCGGGCTGTTCTTCGACGACCTCAACGCCTGGGACTTCGAGACCTGCTTCGGCTTCCAGCGCGCGGTGGGCGACAGTTTCCTCGACGCCTACCTGCCGATCGTGCGGCGCCGTCGCGACGACGCCTACGGCGAGCGCGAGCGCGCCTTCCAGCTCTACCGGCGCGGGCGCTACGTGGAGTTCAACCTGGTCTGGGACCGCGGCACGCTGTTCGGCCTGCAAAGCGGTGGGCGCACCGAGTCGATCCTGATGTCGATGCCGCCGGTGGTCGAATGGCACTACGGCTGGACGCCGGAACCCGGCAGCGCCGAGGAAACGCTCTACCGTGACTATCTGCGCGCGCGTGACTGGCTCGGGGAAGACACTGAATAATCATCTGCACGAGCGAATCGCTGCGTTACGCGGTTCTGGTGCGCCAGCCCGGTCGAAATCCTCCTATAAACCCATAGGTTCCGGTTTCTGTGCTCCGGGCGCCTTGCGCTTCGCATCGTTCGCCGGTTTATTCAGCGCTTCCCGGAAACTAAGGAGAGATTGATGAGCGATCGCTACTGCGTGTTCGGCCACCCGGTCGGCCACTCCAAGTCGCCGCAGATCCACGCCGCCTTCGCCGAGCAGACCGGCGAGGCGCTGAGCTACCAGGCCATCGAGGCGCCGGTCGACGACTTCGCCGGCGCCTGGCGCGCGTTCGCCGCCGCCGGCGGGCGGGGCGCCAACGTCACCGTGCCGTTCAAGGAGGACGCCTGGCGCCTGGCCGACGTGTTGAGTCCACGAGCGCAGCGTGCCGGCGCCGTGAATACGCTGCTGCTCGACGAGGCCGGCAGGCTGCACGGCGACACCACCGACGGCGTCGGGCTGGTCGGCGACCTGGTCGCCCACGCCGCACCGCTTAAGGAGGCCCGCATTCTGGTGCTGGGTGCCGGCGGCGCGGTGCGCGGCGTGCTCGAGCCGCTGCTGGCGGCCGGCCCCGCGCAGCTGGTAATCGCCAATCGCACCGCCAGCAAGGCCCGCGAACTGGCCGGGGACTTCGCCGAGCTGGGGCCCATCGAGGGTGGCGGCTTCGAGATGCTGGCCGACGAGGAGCGTTTCGACCTGGTGATCAACGGCACCAGCGCCAGCCTGGCCGGCGATCTGCCGCCGCTGCCCGATGCGCTGTTCGCCGCGGACGGGCTGGCCTACGACATGATGTACGGCGTCGAGCCGACGGTATTCCTGCGCTGGGCCGCCGAGCGCGGTGCGCGTACCGTCGACGGCCTGGGCATGCTGATCGAGCAGGCGGCGGAATCGTTCTATCTATGGCGCGGTGTCCGGCCGGACACCGCGGCGGTGCGCGAGCGGCTGCGGCGCTCGCTGTGACGGAAGACGCTGCCGGGCGGCTCAGCCCGGGCGCTGGCAGTTCGGCGTGCGACCGCTGGCCTGGGCCTGCTGGTAGGCGTCAAGCGCCCGGTCCATCTTCGCCTGCAAGTCCTCGATGCGCTGGCCGTGGCTGGGGTGGGTCGACATCCACACCGGCGGCTGGCCCTGGCTGTTGGCCTCCATGTTCTGCCACAGGTTGATGCTCGCCCGCGGATCGAAACCGGCCTGGGCCATCAGCTCGAGCCCCAGAACGTCGGCTTCGCTCTCCTGCGTGCGCGAGAAGGGCTTGATGATGCCGTATTCGGCGCCCATGCCGAGCAGTCCCATCAGTTGCTGGCCGCCCTGGCTGTTGATGCCGGCAGCCGATTGCAGCACCGCCAGTCCGGTCTGGGTCGCCGCCTGCGTCGAGACCCGCTCGTTGGCATGATGGGCGAGCACGTGGGCGACCTCGTGACCGATCACGGTGGCGAGTTGATCCTGGTTCTTGGCGACCTCGAGCAAACCGGTGTTGACGCCAATATGCCCGCCGGGCAGCGCGAAGGCGTTGGCCGAGTCGTCCTTGAAGACCTTCACCTCCCAGTTTTCGCCGGTATTCGCGGCCTGGGTGACGGCCTGGGCCACGCACTGCACGTACGCGGCCGTCTGGCCGCCGACCGTGGGCAGTTGCTGCTGATACTGAGCGAAGCTCTGCTCGCCCATCTGATCGAGCTCCTGGTCGGAAAACAGCGTCAACTGCGAACGCCCGGTCGGCGTCTGGCTGCAGGCGGCCAGCGTCAGTACCAGCGCTCCGACGGCGCCACGGATCTTCCAGTGCATCGCTTGTCTCTCCTTGCTGTGCGTGCCGATGACTCGGTCATGCGTCCATTCGTTGCGGTCTATGGACCGCGACGCTGATCGGCTCCAAGATACCCCGATGGGCTTAGGGGTCAACCGGGATGCACCTAATATGCCCCTCGGGAACGAGTTCCCTCCCACTGAAATGAGTGGGAGCGAACTCATTCGCGATCGATTACCACAGAGGAGATTGCTTGAATGGATGCCGAGCTCGCACAGCGACTGCATCGCTTGCTCGACCGGGTCGAGGAGGCCCTGCCGCCACCGGCCCCGGCGGTCGACTGGGAACGCGATATCGCCGCGCTGTGGCAGCGCAACGCGCTGGGCGGCCAACTGATTCCGGTCGCCACCCGCGACGACGTCAGGCTCGACGACCTGATCGGCATCGAACGCCAGAAGCGCGAGCTGCTGGCCAACACCCGGGCGTTCCTGCACGGCCGGCCGGCCAACCATGCCTTGCTGTGGGGCGCGCGCGGCAGCGGCAAGTCGTCGCTGGTGCGGGCGCTGCTCAACAGCCTGGCTGGCGAGGGGTTGCGGCTGATCCAGGTCGATCGCCATGACCTGATCGGGCTGCCGGCGATGGTCCAGCGGCTGCGCGATACCCGGCACCGCTTCGTGGTGTATTGCGACGATCTGTCGTTCGAGGGGCACGACGATGCCTACAAGGCCCTCAAGAGCGTGCTCGACGGCACCCTCACCGGGCCGCCGGAGAACGTGCTGCTGTATGCCACCTCCAACCGCCGCCACCTGCTGCCCGAGGCGATCGGCGACAACGACGCCTCGCGACTGGTCGACGGCGAGCTGCATCACGGCGACGCCGTCGAGGAGAAGATCTCGCTGTCGGATCGCTTCGGCCTGTGGCTGGCGTTCCATCCGTTCAACCAGGACAGCTACCTCGAGGCCTGTCGCCACTGGGTGGCGCATCTCGCCGACGAGGCGCGCTGGACCGAGGAGGCGCGGGCCGAAGCGGTCCGCTATGCCACCCTGCGCGGGGTGCGCAGCGGGCGTGCCGCCTGGCAGTTCGCTTGTTACTGGGTGGGTAGCGCAACGCCATAGCGGGCGGGGCGCCGGCGCTCAGCGGCGGTTCTTGCGCGCCTCGCGGCTGCGTCCCAACTCGCGTTTCTTGGCCTTCTCGCGATCGCTGGCGCCGGCATCGGGATCGTAGGGGTTGTCGCCCGAGCGAAATTCGAAGCGGATCGGCGTGCCGCGCACCTTGAGCACCTTGCGGAAGGTGTTGGTCAGGTAGCGCTTGTAGGCTTCCGGCAGCGCCTGGGTCTGGTTGCCGTGGACGACGATGATCGGCGGGTTGCTGCCACCCTGGTGGGCCATGCGCAGCTTGATGCGCCGGCCGTGGACCAGCGGCGGCTGATGCTCGCTGACCGCGTCCTGCAGTAGGGTGGTCAGGCGGTTGGTCGACCAGTGGGCGGTGGCGGCCTTGAAGGCGCGCTCGATCGACGGGTAGAGATCGCCCACCGCGGTGCCGTGCAGCGCCGAGATGAAGTGCAGGTCGGCATAGTCGGCGAAGCCCAGCCGGCGCTTGATCTCGCTGCGCATCTTTTCGCGCTGTTCACTCTCCAGGCCATCCCACTTGTTGACCGCCAGTACCAGTGCGCGTCCCGAGTTGAGCACGTAGTCGAGCAGGTGCATGTCCTGCTCGACCAGGCCGTTGCGGGCGTCGAGCACCATCACCGCGACATGGCACTCCTTGATCGCGTCCAGTGTCTTGATGATCGAGAACTTCTCGGCGGTCAGGCTGACGTTCTTGCGTCGCCGCACCCCGGCGGTGTCGACCAGCACATAGCGCCGCCCGCGCCGTTCGAACGGAATCTCGATGGCGTCGCGGGTGGTGCCGGCCTCGTCGAACACCACCACGCGCTCCTCGCCGAGCAGCCGATTGACCAGCGTCGACTTGCCGACGTTGGGCCGGCCGATCACGCCGATGCGGATGCCGCGTTCGGCGTCGGGGGGCGGCGCCTGCTCATCGCGCTCGGGGAAGGGCGCCAGTACCTCGTCGATCAGCGCGGTGACGTTGCGGCCATGACTGGCGGCGATCGGGTGGGGATCGCCCAGGCCCAGCGTCCAGAACTCGGCCATCGCCGAGTGTTCCTCGAGACCGTCGGTCTTGTTGACCACCAGCCAGGTCTTCTTCTGGTTGACCCGCAGGTGGTTGGCGATCGCCTCGTCGGCGGGGATCAGCCCGCTGCGCGCATCGACCAGGAACAGCACGATGTCGGCCTCGTCGATGGCCAGCAACGACTGCTCGGCCATGGCGGCGTCGATGCCCTGCTCGTCGCCGCTGATGCCGCCGGTGTCGATGACGGTGTATTCCTTGCCGCCGAGCTGGCCGTTGCCGTACTTGCGGTCGCGGGTCAGGCCGGGAAAGTCGGCCACCAGCGCATCACGTGAGCGAGTCAGACGATTGAAAAGAGTCGATTTGCCGACATTGGGCCGGCCGACCAAGGCGATCACGGGATTCATGGGGTGGCGAAGCTCGGAAATAGGTCAGGAATGGGGTGGCAGATGCCAGGGGCGCGATTCTATCATCGCCGGCGCCCCGGCGCCCACTCATTGCGAGGCGGGCCAGGGCAGGGAACCGGCGGGCCGGGCGGCCCGCCGGCTGACGGTTCAGTCGCTGTTGCGTTCGCGCAGGTGATAGGCGGCTAGCTCGCCGTCGTCATCCATCACGTAAAGGCGCTGGCCGTCGGCGAGCGGAGACAGGCTGATCGCCGTGCCGAGCTCGCTGCGTCCCACCAGCTCGCCGCTCTCGGCGTCGAGCAGATGGACGTAACCCGCGAAGTCGCCCACCGCGATGTGCCCGTCGATGAAGGTCGGCGAGGTCAGGCTGCGCCCCTCGAGGGCGTCGGATTCCCACATCACGCGGCCCGACGCGGCATCCAGCGCCAGTACGTGGCTGTCCTCGTTGACCGTGAACAGGAAATCGCCGACCAGGATCGGCGTCAGATAGCTCGACGCCTCGCGCTCCCAGAGGATCTTGCCGGTGGTCGCCTCGAGCGCCAGCAGGCGGCCGTTGTAGCTGGTCACGTAGAGCCGCCCGTCGCGGGTCAGCAGCGGTTGGCCGTCGAGATCGACCAGCCGGTCGACTTCGGTGCGCCCGGTCGGTACGGCGACGCGCATGTCCCACAGCGGCTGGCCGCTGCGGTTGTCGAGCGTCACCAGCCGGCCGCTGGCAAAGCCGGCGAAACTGACCTGGTTGATCACCCGCGGCGTGCCCGTGCCGCGCAGGGTCAGCGCCGGTTGGCTGCTGGTGTAGACCCAGCGCTCCTCGCCGCTGGCGCGATCGAGCGCGGTCACTGCGCCGTCGACGCTCTGCACCACGAGCAACTCGCTGTTGGGCTGCGGCGCGGCGAGCACTTCGCTGGACACCCGCGAACGCCAGACGATTGAGCCGTCGTCCTGGTCGAGGGCCAGCACTTCACCGTTGCGGGTACCCAGGTAGATCTGCCCGGCCGCCGCCGTGAGGCCGCTGGAAACCGGCGTGTCGAGCTCGATCTGCCACAGCCTCTCGCCGCTGGTGGTGTCGATGGCGCGCAGCAGCCCCGACTGGTCGGCGGCGAACAGGCGATCGTCGTCCAGCGCCGGTGTGATCGGATAGCGGGCCACGCCCAGGCCGTCGCCGATCTCCTGGCTCCACTCCCGGGTCATCTCGACCTGGCGGTCGATATCGGTCAGCGGCTTGGGCGGATACTGTGGCTCGACGTTGCCGGTGCAGCCCGCCAGCAGCGCCAGCGTGAGTGTCGGAGCGAGCAGTTGAGCGAGTTTCATAGGGTGGCGTCCTCCGCACCGAGATTGTCGAGCTTGAGCTGCACGCCGTAGACCGGTTGCTCGGACTCGCGGGACAGCGTGAGGGCCTGCTGGTAGGCTTCGCGAGCCTCGTCGGGGCGCTCCAGCGCGACCAGCGTATCGCCGCGGGTAATCGCGCGCTGGGCGGCCAGACCCTCGGGGATGCCGGCCTCGAGGGTGCCGAGCGCCGCCTCGGGCTGCCCGTCGGCGAGCTGGATACGCGCCAGACGCAGGCGCGCCAGGCCCTTGAGGTAGTCGTCGGCGTCGCCGTCGATGACCTGCTGCAGGGCCTGACTGGCGCCTTCATGATCATCGGCGGCGATCTCCAGGCGGGCCTGGATCAACATCGCGAGCTCGGCATAACGGGTGTCGCCGTATTCGTTGACCAGGGTATCGATAAGCCCTTCGGCCTGGCTTATGGCGTCGTCGCCGAGATCCTGCTGGCCGGCCAGTGCAATCAACTGCTGATATTGCGCCGAGGCCGCCTCGGCCTGCGAGTTCTGGTAGCTCTGCCAGGCATTCCAGCCGAACACGCCGGCCGCGGCGACGACGACGCCGATGATCAGCGAGGTGCCGTTGCTCTTCCACCAGCGCTTGATCGCATCGAGCTGTTCTTCTTCCGTTCTAAGCTCCGCCACGGGCGGTCTCCTTTACTGTGCATTCGGCGCCACTGGGCATCCGGGTCTACTGTGCTTTCCGGCCGCGGCGCGTTGACGCCGCGACGCTCAACCGAGCAGTTCGGCGAGCCGGGCGAGGGCGGCTTGCTGGGGCAGGGTCTCCTGATCGCGCTCCTCGCGCAGGAACTTGATGCCCAGCAGGCCCTGATCGACCTCGTCGTCGCCGAGGATCAGCGCCAGCCGCGCGCCGCTCTTGTCGGCCTTCTTGATCTGGCTCTTGAAGCCGCCGCCGCCGCAATGGACCTGCAGGGTCAGGGCCGGCAGCGTATCGCGCAGCCGCTCGCCGAGCAGCAGCGCCGCGTGTTCGGCGCGCTCGCCCATCGCCAGCAGATAGGCATCGGGGCCGCGCCGGCTCTCGTCGGGGACCAGTTCGAGGGTCTCGAGCAGCAGGATCAGCCGCTCGACGCCCATCGCGAAGCCCACCGCCGGGGTCGGCTTGCCACCCAACTGCTCGACCAGGCCGTCGTAGCGGCCGCCGGCGCACACCGTGCCCTGGCTGCCCAGCGCGTCGGTGGTCCACTCGAACACGGTGCGGCTGTAATAGTCCAGGCCGCGCACCAGCCGCGGGTTGATGCGATAGCCGATGCCCGCCGCATCGAGGCGCGCGGTGAGCGTCTCGAAGTGCACCCGGGATTCGGCGTCGAGATGGTCGAGCAGTTGCGGCGCGGCCTCGAGCATCTCGGCCATGTCGGGGTTCTTGGAGTCGAGGATGCGTAGCGGATTGCTCGACAGGCGACGCCTCGAATCCTCGTCGAGCACCTCGAGGTGCTGCTCGAAGTACGCCACCAGCCGTTCGCGGTAGGCGGCACGCGCCTCGGGCGAGCCCAGCGAGTTGAGCTCGAGGGTGACATGCTTGTACAGGCCGAGCTGCTTCCATAGCCGTGCCGAGAGCAGGATCACCTCGAGATCGATGTCCGGGCCGTCCATGCCGTAGGCCTCGATGCCCACCTGATGGAACTGGCGATAGCGGCCCTTCTGCGGGCGCTCGTGGCGGAACATCGGGCCCTGATACCACAGCCGCTGGGTCTGGTTGTAGAGCAGCCCGTGCTCCATGGCGGCGCGCACGCAGGCGGCGGTGCCTTCGGGGCGCAGCGTCAGGCTGTCGCCGTTACGATCGTCGAATGTGTACATCTCCTTCTCGACGATATCGGTCACCTCGCCGATCGAGCGCGCGAACAGCGCGGTCTGCTCGACGATCGGGGTGCGGATCTCGCGATAGCCGTAACGCTGCATCAGCGTCCTGACCTGGCCCTCGAAGTACTGCCACAGCGGCGACTGTTCGGGCAACAGGTCGTTCATGCCACGAATGGCCTGGATCTTCTTGCTCAACGGGGTTTGCTCCTGACAACCGGCGGCGCGCCGCCGCCGGACCACTGCGGGTCGTGCGATCTGTGGGTTAACGCTCGCGGACGATGGTGTTCTGCTCGGCCTGTTCCTTTTCGCGCACCTTGTCGCGGATCAGCTTCTCGAGATCGTCGACGAGGTGGTCGTTGCGCAGTTTGGAGGCCGGCTTGCCGTCCAGGTAGACCAGGTTGGCCGGGCTGCCGCCGGTCAGACCGACGTCGGTCTCCTTGGCCTCGCCGGGGCCGTTGACTACGCAGCCGATCACCGAGACGTTGAGCGGCGTCATGACGTCCTCGAGGCGCTCCTCGAGGGCGTTCATGGTGCTGATGACGTCGAAGTTCTGGCGCGAGCAACTGGGGCAGGCGATGAAGTTGATGCCCTTGGCACGCAGCTTGAGGCTCTTGAGCATGTCGAAGCCGACCTTGACCTCCTCGACCGGGTCGGCGGCCAGCGACACGCGGATGGTGTCGCCGATGCCATCCATCAGCAGCATGCCCAGGCCGATCGACGACTTGACGGTCCCCGAGCGCAGCCCGCCGGCCTCGGTTATCCCCAGGTGCAGCGGCTGTTCGATGCGGCCGGCCAGGTCGCGATAGGCGCCGACCGCCATGAACACGTCGGAGGCCTTGACGCTGACCTTGAAGTCGGGAAAGTCGAGGCGATCCAGATGATCGATGTGGCGCATCGCCGATTCCACCAGCGCCGCCGGTGTCGGCTCGCCGTACTTCTTCTGCAGGTCCTTTTCCAGCGAGCCGGCGTTGACGCCGATGCGGATCGGGATGCCGTTGTCGCGGGCCGCCGAGACCACCGCGCGCACCCGATCCTCGCGGCCGATGTTGCCGGGGTTGATGCGCAGGCAGTCGACGCCGAGTTCGGCGACGCGCAGGGCGATCTTGTAGTCGAAGTGGATATCGGCGACCAGCGGCACCGGTGACTGGCGCTTGATCCGCCCGAACGCCTCGGCGGCGTCCATGGTCGGCACCGAGACGCGGACGATGTCGGCACCGGCGGTGGCCAGGCGCTTGATCTGCTCGACGGTGGCGGCAACGTCCAGGGTGTCGGTGTTGGTCATGCTCTGCACGGAGATGGGCGCGTCACCGCCCACCGCGACCGAACCGACATGGATCTGGCGCGACTTGCGCCGCTGAATGGGGGACTGAGCGTGCATGGTGATTACTCTCCCAGCGTAAAGCGGGCGACATTGTTACCGCCGGTATGGGCGCTCAGGTCGACGGCTTCGCCACGGTAGTTCAGCTCGACGCCGGTGGCGTTGCCGATGGTCAGGCGAAACGGCGGTTCGCCCTCGGCCGTGGCCTGGGTGCCGGCGGACTGCAGGCCGACCAGGATGCGGCGGTCGTTGGCGTCGTAGATTTCGGTCCACGACTGCTCATTGAACGTCAGCGATAGTTGCCGTTCGTTGACGGCCGGCGTCTGAGTGGCGCTCTGTTCGGCCGCCGGCGTGGTGCTGTCGGTCTGTTCGCCGGTGGCGCCACCGGCCGCGTCATCCGCAGCAGGGTTGGCAACGAGCGGCGTATCGCCGGTCGCGTCTGTGGCTTCGTCGGCGGTGCCCGTCGCGGCGCCGGGCTGCGGTGCGCTGGCGGCCTTGCCGTTCGTGCCGGTGGCCGGGGCGTCGGTGCTGGCGGCGGTGTTCGCGCCGCTCGGCGCGGCTGCGTCGTTGGACTCGACCAGACCGAGCTCGTCCTCCTGCTCGGGCAACGGCGGCATGGACTCGTCCTGGGCCGCGTCGCCGGCCGATGTATTGCCATTGCCGGCATCGCTCGTCGATTCGCTGACATTGCTCTCGCCGGAGCCGCTCAATCCCAGCAGGTCGTTGCCGTTGCGGCTCTGCCACCACAGCAGCGTCAAGCCGATCAGGCCGAGAATCACCAGCAGGGTGAACAGCTTGAAGATCCAGGCGCCGACCCGCGACGGACGGCGTGCGCGCTGCACCGGGGCGATGCGCCGTTCGACGTCGCTGCGCGTGTCGCCGTGCTGGGCATTGTAGGCGGCGACCACCGGGGCCTCGTCGATACCCATCAGGCGCGCGTAGGCGCGCAGGTAGCCACGACGATAGGCGGCGACCGGGACTTCGCTGTATTGGTCGGACTCGAGGCCGCTGACGACCGCCGGGCGCAGGTTGAGCTGGACCGCGACCTCGTCGATGGTCAGGCCCTGGCGCTCGCGTTCGCGCTTGAGCATCTCGCCGGAAGAGTGCCGGCCGGATGAGAGTTCGGGGTCGAGACTGGCTTCCTGTCGCTGTTGTGCGTCGCTCATGACTGAGCAGTCCTCTTATCTTGTGATCAGGGAGCGCGCTGAGACTCTTTCAGCTGCCGCGAATAGAAAGCGGCGCTGGCACCGTCACCGCGAGCGCTGGCGATCTGCTCTGCCAGGCGAAGGCTCTCGGGGGGGGTGCCGGCCAACCGGATGAAGCGTTGCAACTGGTCCCAGGCGCGATCGTATTCGCCCTGTGCGGTGAGCGTTCTGGCCAGCGCCAGATAACTGGGCGCATGGCGTGGGTCGATGTTCTGTGCGCGTTCGAGGCTCTCGGCGGCGTCGGCAAGCGCGCCGCGCTCTAACTGGCAGCGGCCCAGGTTGGTGAATAGCTGGGCACGGTTGTCGTAGTGGATGTCCTGGCTGGCTCGTTTGAGCTGCTCGCAGGCCGCCGCGATCTCGCCCTGACGATAAAGGAACGCCGCGTAGTTGTTACGGGCGCGGGTCAAGTCGGGCTCGGCCGCCAGCGCGCGCTCGAAGAACTCGCGGGCCAGCTGGTTCTCGCCCTGGCGCTGGTAGAGCAGCGCATTGGCTTGCAGGGCGTCGGCGTTGCCGGGATCGATGGCCAGGGCGTGCTCGAGCTTACTCCGGGCACGCGACAGGTTGCCCTGTTCCATGTACTCGATACCCATCGCCACGTTGAGTTTGGCCGCCCGCTCCGGGTCCGCATCGCTTTCCAGGCCGTCCTGCTGCGTGGTGGCGCAGCCGGAGAGCCACAGCGTAGCGAGTAGGACGGCACCCAGCCGGGGTGCGGTTAGCGAGCGTGGACGGCGGATCATGCACTCCTCTCGACGGTAGCGGATCGTTCGCGGCGAACGGCCTCCGGTCGACTCTATACGTTGTAAGAAATCGCTTGTGCGCAAGCTGCGAAGCGTACTCATAAAAGCGCCGCGACCAGTCGAAGTCAAGGTTCCGCCCTTGGGTCGAGGCCCAAGGGCGGAACCGCCCCATCAGTCGGCGTCGAGCTGGATCGACTGGATGTAGCGCTCGTGGCGCCGCGTGCGGTCCTTGACCCGGCCGACCAGCTGGCCGCAGGCGGCATCGATGTCGTCACCCCGCGTGGCGCGAATCGGAGCGGTGTAGCCGAGATCGAACAGCCACTGCTGGAAACGCATGGTCTGGTTGCGCGAGGGTTTCTCGTACCCGGAATGCGGGAACGGATTGAACGGAATCAGGTTGATCTTGCACGGCAGTTCCTCGAGCAGCGCGGCGAGCTGTTCGGCGTGCTCACGCTGGTCATTGACGTCCTTGATCAGCGTGTACTCGATGGTCACCAGTCGGGTGTCGTGGCACTTGGCCAGGTAACGCTGGCAGGCATCGAGCAGCTTGCGAATGTTGTACTTGCGATTGAGCGGCACCAGTTCGTTGCGCAGCTCGTCGTTGGCGGCGTGCAGCGAAATCGCCAGGCTCACGTCGATCTCGTCGCCGAGCTTGTCGATCATCGGCACCACGCCCGAGGTCGACAGCGTGACGCGGCGCTTGGACAGCCCGTAGCCATTGTCGTCGAGCATCAGCTTCATCGCCGGCACCACGTTGTCATAGTTGAGCAGCGGTTCGCCCATGCCCATCATCACCACGTTGGTCACCGGGCGATTGGCGGTATCGCGCCGCGGCCCGCTGCTGCGCTGCGCCACCCATACCTGGCCGATGATCTCGGCGGCGGTCAGGTTGCGCTGAAAGCCCTGCTTGCCGGTTGAGCAGAAGCTGCAGTCGAGCGAGCAGCCGACCTGCGACGACACGCACAGCGTGCGCCGGGTGCCGTTGTCCGACGGAATCAGCACGGTCTCCACGTAACTGCCGTCCTCGACCTCGAGCACCCACTTGCGGGTGCCGTCGTTCGAGGTGCCCTCGTAGACCACGCTCGGCCCCCGCACCTCGGCTACCTCGGCGAGCTTGGCGCGCAGCGGCTTGGAGAGGTTGGTCATGGCGTCGAAGTCGTCACTGCCTTCGATATGGATCCATTTCATCACCTGATTGGCGCGGAACTTCTTCTCGCCGATCGACAGGAAGAAGGCTTCCATCTGTTCGCGTGACAGGCCAAGCAGATTGGTGCGGGGGGTAATGGCGGTGGCGGTCATGGTGGTCAACCGGTCGGTGGGGCGTGAGGGGAGGCTGGCCCTGCCTGGGCAACCGCGGGAGCCGGCCGGCTCCCGCGAGTCGACTCAGCGCGGGCAGATCTCGTCGGCGCCGAAGAAGTAGGCCACTTCGCGCTCGGCGGACTCCGGCGAGTCGGAACCGTGCACGGCGTTGGCGTCGATGGACTGCGCGTAATCGGCGCGGATGGTGCCCGGCGCGGCTTCCTTGGGGTTGGTGGCGCCCATCAGCTCGCGATTCTTGACGATGGCGTCGTCGCCTTCCAGCACCAGCACGGTAACCGGACCGGAGGTCATGAAGCCAACCAGCTCACCGAAGAAGCCGCGCTCCTTGTGCTCCGCGTAGAAACCCTCGGCCTGTTCCTGGGACAGCTGCAGCATCTTGGCCGCGACGATCTTGAGGCCGGCCTTTTCGAAGCGGCTGACGATCTCGCCGATCACGTTCTTGGCGACGGCGTCGGGCTTGATGATGGACAGGGTGCGCTGGTTAGCCATGGTGTCGTTCTCCGTGAAAACAAGTGGTCGCTGATACGGCTGCGCGCCGCAGATGGCGGCGCGCAGAGGGTCGGGGTTCCGGCGCCGTGAAGCGGCGGGCGCTGAGAGCGCGCCATTATAGCGGTTCGCGGACGACTACGCATCCGCGACGGCGCACGGCCTCAGACGCTGAAGCTTTCGCCGCAACCGCACTCGTCCTTGACGTTGGGGTTGTTGAAGCGAAAGAAGCGGTTGAGCCCCTCGTTGACATAGTCGACCTCGCTGCCGTCGAGCATGGTCAGCGCGTCGGGGGCGACGAACACCTGCACGCCGTGCTCCTCGAACGAGACGTCGTCATTGGCCGCTTCGTCGGCGAAATCGAGCACGTAGCTGTAGCCCGAGCAACCGCTGGGCTTGACGCTGACGCGCAGCCCCAGGCCGTGGCCGCGCTCGTCGAGGACCCGGCGAATCTGCTCAGCGGCGGCGGTGGTGATGGATAGTTGCGCCATGATGAACCTCCTGACTTCTGTGCGGCTAATGATCAGCGGCCGGATGATACCGGGACAGTGCCGCTAGCGGCGTAGTGTGGCGACGGCGTGTTGCAGGTCGGCGACGGCGGTGTCGATCTCGGCTTCGCGGGTGAAGCGGCCGAAGCTGAAACGCAGCGCCGTCAGCGCCCGGACACGCGGTACGCCGATACCCGTCAATACATAGGATGGCTCGACACTCGCCGAATTGCAGGCCGAGCCGGTGGAGACCGCGATGCCGCGCAGCGCCATGAGCAGCGATTCGCCGTCGATGCCGTCGAACGACAGGTTGACGATATTGGGCACCGAGACGCTGGTGTCGGTGTTGCGATGGATGCCCTCGATATCCTTCAGCCCGGCGAGGAAGCGGCTCGTCAGCGCCGCGATGTGCGCCTGGTCGGCCTCGCCCTCGTCGGCGGCCAGCGCGAAGGCTTCGCCCATGCCGACGATCTGATGGGTCGGCAGGGTACCCGAGCGCATGCCGCGCTCATGGCCGCCGCCGTGGATCAGCGCCTCGATGCGAATGTCGGGGCTGCGCTTGACGTAGAGCGCACCGACACCCTTGGGTCCGTAGACCTTGTGGCCCGACAGCGACATCAGATCGATGCCCAGTTCGACGACGTCGAGCGCCAGGCGTCCGGTGGCCTGGGCGGCATCGACGTGGAATACCGCGTCGCGGGCATGCACCACGGCCGCCAGGGCGGCCAGGTCGTTGATCGCGCCGAGCTCGTTGTTGACCGCCATCAACGACACCAGCGTGGTGTCATCGCGCATCGCCGCGGCGAGCTTCGACGGCGAGACGCGCCCGTCGTGTTCCGGCTCCAGCCAGGTCACCTCGAAACCCTCGGCCTCCAGGGCGCGAGCGGTGTCGACGATCGCCTTGTGCTCGATGGTCGAGGTCACCAGGTGCCGGCCGCGGGCGCGGTTGGCGCGCATGAAGCCGATCAGCGCCAGGTTGTCGGCCTCGGTAGCGCCCGAGGTCCAGACGATCTCGCGCGGGTCGGCACCGATCAGGTCGGCGACCTGGCGGCGTGCGCTCTCCACCGCCTGCTCGGCCTGCCAGCCGGCCATGTGGCTGCGCGAGGCCGGGTTGGCGAAGATGCCGTCGAGTCCCAGATGACGCGACATCGCCTCGGCAACGCGGGGGTCGACCGGGGTGGTAGCGGCGTAGTCGAGGTACACGGGTGCGTTCATGGTTCTTTACTTGGCCTCGGTGAGCGCGGCTTCACGGCGCTGAGGTGGCGATGGTATTGGCGTCGAGCTCCTGGCGTTGCCGTGCGGCGACCTGGCGTACTTCCTGGCGCTCGACCAGTTCGCCCAGACTGATGCCGTCGAGAAAGCCGTGAATCTCGTGGGACAGCTCACACCATAGATGATGGGTGAGGCAGGTGTTGCCCTGCTGGCAGTCCGACAGCCCCTGGCAGCGCGTCGCGTCCACCGACTCGTTGACCGCGTCGATCACCCGCGCTACCGAGACCTGGTCGGGCGTGATCGCCAGCAGATAGCCACCGCCCGGTCCGCGCACGCTCCTGACCAGCTGCGCACGACGCAGGCGGGCGAACAGCTGTTCGAGATACGACAGCGAAATCGCCTGGCGCTGGGAGATATCGGCCAGACTGATCGGACCCTGTTCGCCGTGCAGGGCCAGGTCGAGCATGGCGGTAACGGCGTATCGTCCTTTGGTGGTCAGGCGCATAAGGGAGTCAAAAGCCGCGTTGGATGGTCGAGAACGGTGATCGCAAGCATGGGCGCTCGATGCTTGATGCAAAAGGCCCGTCGGTCGACAGGCCGAAAACTGCGTCCGGCACGCCTTTTTTGACGGCCGCCGGACGCTATGCTGCGGCCATTATGAGAAAACCCAGTAGAATGGTCAACAATTGCCGGGCCAGTTCAGCGTTGAGCGCCCGAGCGTCGCCGCCGGGCGGTTTCCTGGTCGGCCGGCGAGGCGGCGGCGTCGTTTTCGGCGGGCTGAGAAGAGGACGCTTCGGGGGAGGCCGGGGCGCTCGTCTCCGGAGCTTTGGGCGGTAACGCCGGATCGGGCGAGCAGCAGCTGTCGACGTCGGCGAGGATCTCGGCGAAGTCCTCGTCGCGCAACTCGGGCAGATTGCCGGCACGATAGCTGACGTCGAGCTTGCGCAGGGTGTTGCACATCAGCTCGATGCGCTGATCGACGGCGTGCATGTGGTCGAGCATCGCCTGCATCGAGCGCGCCACCGGGTCGGGCATGTCCTGGCTGACCCCGTAGGCGTCGAAGCCGAACTTCTGGCATATCGCCTCGCGCCGCTCGGGATCGAAGTTCGGCACTTCCTCGCTGTCCGGGTCGGCGCGCTTGACGATCTTGCCGGGGATGCCGACCACCGTGGCGCCGGCCGGGACTTCCTTGGTGATCACCGCGTTGGAGCCGATCTTGGCGCCGGCGCCGACCGTGAACGGGCCAAGGATCTTGGCGCCGGCGCCGACGATCACTCCGTCGCCCAGCGTGGGGTGGCGCTTGCCCTTGTTCCAGCTGGTACCGCCCAGGGTGACGCCCTGATAGAGCGTGACGTCGTCGCCGACCTCGGCGGTCTCGCCGATCACCACGCCCATGCCATGGTCGATGAAGAAGCGCCGACCGATGCGTGCGCCGGGATGGATCTCGATGCCGGTCAGCCAGCGCGCCAGGGTCGAGATGGTCTTGGCCAGCCACTTGAGGTTGTGACGCCACAGCCAGCTACCCAGGCGATGGGCGAGCAGCGCATGCAGGCCAGGGTAATTGGTCAGCACTTCGAGGAAGTTGCGTGCCGCCGGGTCGCGGTCGAACACGCTATGGATGTCTTCACGCAGGCGGCGAAACATGCAGCGATCCTTGTTGAACGACGGCGCGGCAGCGGCCCGCCGATGATCGGGGTGGCCATTCATTATTGGGGCGCGTCGGCCGGGCTGCAAGGTGCCCCGCTGGCGCGGTGCCTTCAGCGTCGCCCGGTATGTTTCTCGATGGCGGTGAGAATGCCGCGCAGGATGCTGATTTCGAGGCTGTCGGGCCGCGCGCGCAGATACAGGCGGCGCAGCCGGGCCATGAGTTGCCGCGGCCGTTCGGGATCGTGGAAGCCGATGGCCACCAGCACCCGTTCGAGGTGCGCGAAGTAGCGCTCGAGATCGGCATGGCTGGCCGGCGGATTGTCCCACTCGACGCCAAAGGGCGCCTCACCGAAGGGCGCCTCGCCAGCGGGCGCCGTGCCCTTCGCCATGGCCGTCTGCCGGGCGGGCGCGGTATCGCCGGCATCCAGCCAGGCGAGTCGGCACTCGTAGCTCAGCACCTGTACGGCGGCGGCCAGGTTGAGCGAGCTGAACTCGGTGTTGGTGGGGATGTGCACATGACGGTGGCAGCGCTGCAGCTCGGCATTGGTCAGCCCGGCATCCTCGCGGCCGAACACCAGCGCCACGCGGGCCTCGGGGCGGGACAGCTCGGCGGGCAGCGCGGCGCCCAGCTGGCGCGGGCTGATCATCGGCCAGGGCAGGGTGCGCGAGCGGGCGCTGGCGCCGACCACCAGCGTGGCGTCGGCGACCGCGTCGTCCAGGCTTTCGTGCAGCGAGGACCCGACGAGCAGCGCGTCGGCACCGGAGGCCCGCGAGATCGATTCGCTGGTCTGGACTTCGCAGCGCGGCGCGACCAAGGCGAGATCGGCAAGCCCCATGTTCTTCATCGCCCGGGCCACGGCGCCGATGTTGCCGGGGTGGCTGGTGCCGATGAGCACGATGCGGAGCTGGTCGAGCGAAAAGGGCTGGTCGGGCATGGGAATTCGGGTCCGGTCTGGTCGTTGGCGCGGTGCGCCGTAGAGTCTAGCATGCGTGGATTAGCGAGGGACGGCGCGATTTGTCATGGCCGCGACGGCGGCTTTTTGCTAGCATGCGCGGCGTTCTTTAACAGTTACCGAATCCTCAAGGCCCGATCATGCATCCGATGGTCCAATACGCACTGCGCGCCGCGCGCAGTGCCGCCGAGCAGTTTGTGCGCATCCGCGAACGTATCGATGTCGCTCACGAAGATCGCAAGATCGACCAACTGCTCGAAGACGCCGCACGCAACGCCGAGACCCTCATCGTCCGCCAGCTGGCGCGCGGTTATCCGCAGCACGGCGTCGCCGGTCGCTTTACCCCGCACCGCGACGGTGAAGGCGAAGGCCGCGACATGCTGTGGCGGATCGAACCCTTTCACGGCTACTCCAACCTCAGCACCGGCGGTAATGGCTTCGCACTGTCGCTGGTGTGCCTGGTCAAGGGGCGCCCCGAGCACGCGGTGGTGATCTGCCCGTTCAGCGACGACGAGTACCTGGTCAGCCGCGGCCGCGGCGCGCAGCACAACGGCAAGCGCATCCGTGTCAGCAAGGCCACCCAGATCGAGGGCACGCGCCTGGCGATGGGCTTGCCGGAAAGCTGGCTGCGCTCGCGCCATCTGCCGACCTACCTGACGCTGGCTCAGCAGCTCGGCCCGCGCATCGACACGCTGACCGCCAGCGGTTGTCCGCTGCTCGACATCGCCGAGCTGGCCGCCGGCCGAGTCGACGCGGCGTTCGTGCTGGGCCTCGAGGAGCAGGACAGCCTGGTCGGCACGCTGCTGCTCAAGGAAGCCGGTGCGCTGATGGGCGGTCCCGACGGTTCGCCCGGCGTGACCCCGGAAGGCCGGCTGATGGCCGCCGGCCCGCGCCTCTACAAGACGCTGGTGCAGACTCTGCAACCGCATCTCTGAGACCGTCGGCTAGGTGTCGACAACGAAAAACCCGCTCGATTCGAGCGGGTTTTTTTATGCCCGGCGGTCAATCCGCGGGCTCGATAAGATGTTTCACCTCCTGGTCTCTGGCCGGCCCGCAGGGCCCCGGCTCACCGCCTCTTCCACCCAGCGTTCGAGGTGCGAGCGGTCAACGGCCTCGGCGTCGTAGAGCAGATAGTAGATCAGCGGAGCGACGAGGCGCTCCATCAGCGTCTCGACGGCAGGCGCGGCTTCGCCACGCTCATGGGCGCGCTGGAGGATCGTCTGCATCTGGGCCCGGTTCAGGTCACTGCAACAGCGTCGCCGATCGGCATCGTCGCTGGCCAGCACATCGCGCAGCATGCGTTGGCCGGGGCGCGAGGCCAATTCCTCATAGTACTGTTCGCTCCACGCCTGCAGGTCGCCGGTCAACGTACCCGTATCGGCCGGTGGCTTATCGGGGCGCATGCTCTCGAGGTTCACGTCGGCAAGCAACTCGGCCAGGTTTCCCCAGCGGCGATAGAGCGTCGATGGCGTCACGCCGGCACGCTCGGCGATCCGTGGCAGAGTCAGGGCCTCGCGCGGCAACTCGCGTTCCAGTTCGCGGACGGCGTGGTGGACGGCTCGCTGGATGCGGGCGCTGCGGCCTCCGGGGCGCGGGGTGGTCATTTGGTTCATCGGCTATTAACGCAAAATATTTGCTTTAGTGGGGCGAAAGTCTCATGCTTCGCATTAACGCAAAATTTTAGCATTAAGGAGTTGGTCATGGCAGCTTCTTCATCCCGCGAACGTACGATGGACGGCGGCACCCCAAGTGGGGGGCAGGCCCTGTTCTATCTGGGTGTCCTGATCGTCTTCCTCGCTGCCTCGAGCGCGCCCACGCCACTTTATCCGTTATATCAGCAGGTCTGGGGATTCTCCTCGACGCTACTGACCCTGATATTCGCGGTCTACATGTTCGCGCTGCTGCTGACATTGCTGGTCAGCGGCTCGCTGTCCGATCAGCGTGGGCGCAAACCGGTCATCGCTCTGGCGGTGGCGCTCGAGGCGCTGTCGATGGGTGTCTTCCTGCTCGCCGACGGCCCTGGCTGGCTGCTCGCCGGACGCATTCTGCAGGGCGTGGCCACCGGCATCGCCACCAGTGCGCTGGCGGCGGCGATGCTTGATAGCCACGCGCGGCATGGCCCACTGATGACCAGCGTCGGGCCGCTCTACGGCATGGCCTTCGGGGCGCTTTTCTCGGGGCTGCTGGTGGGCTATGCACCGGCACCGTTGCGCCTGGTATTCGCGTTACTGCTGGGGGCACTGTTGTTACAGCTGGCGTGGTTGCCGCGAATGCGCGAGACGGCCATGCCACCGCCCGGGCAACGGCTGTCGCTGCGCCCGCGAGTGCAGGTCCCGACAGCCGTGCGCGCCGCCCTGCTGCGGGTGGTGCCGGTGAGCATCGCCGCCTGGGCGCTCGGCGGTTTCTCCCTGTCGCTGGGGCCCTCGCTAATCGCCGAGGTGATCGGCCTGCACAGCCCGGCGATGGGCGGACTGCTGGCCTTTCTGCTGCCGTTCGTGGGCGGCAGCAGCGTGCTCGTGCTGCGCCATCAGGCGACGCGGCTGGCGCTGCTGGTCGGCGGCTGGGGGCTCGCCGCGGGCATGGCGCTGATGCTGGTCGGCGTGCACCAGCATGCCGCCTGGCTGCTGCTGGTCGGCACCACCGTGGCGGGCACCGGCTTTGGTGCCGGTTTCATGGGCGTGATCCGCACCATTACCCCGCTGGCGGCGGCCTCGGAGCGCTCGGCACTCATGGCCGCGCTCTACGTGATCTGCTACCTCTCGGCGAGCGTGCCGGCGTTGATCGCGGGCGCTGCAACTCAGCGCGTGGGCCTGGAAACGACCACCTATGCCTACGGCTCGGTGGTGATCGGGCTGGCCGTGCTGGCGCTGGTCGGCGTTCTCGGCGATGGGCGCCGCCGCGCAGTGGCATGCCCCGACGGCTGAAGCGCCCCGTCCCCGGCGATACAACAGACTTCCGCACCGCCATAGAGTCGGATGTCGGCGAGCTAAGCCTGGGCAGCGCTTACGATGACAGGTCGCGGTGGCGCTCTTCATACTCCTGGCGATCGATCTCGCCGCGCGCGTAGCGTTCGCGCAGGATATCCAAAGCATCCGGGGATATCGCCCGCGCGTGGGGGCGCTGCTTGGCAAAGTGCTTGATCAGTATCACGATCAGCGCGATTACCAGCCCCCAGAAGACCAGCATCATGGCGCCGCCGAAGAGCATATGCCCCCAGCCGTTGCCGCCCATGTATCCCATCGTGTCATGCCACATGGTCGTCTCTCTCTGTGTGTCGTCCACTCTCTTCTTCGGTAACGGGACGAAACGTCGTCAGTTATCGCATCCAACCCGACGACTGCTGGCCCCGAGCTGCTCGATCCGAGAGGACCGAGCATGACGATTAGTGTAGGAGTTGCAGGCTACCCAAGGGTCAAGCGTCGTTCCCGATAAAAGATGTCATCAGTGACGGCCCCGCTGTTCGGTCTTGCCTCTCTTGGCGCTATGCTGCGATAAATTCTGGCCAACGCTTCAGTGGGCTTCAGGCTGCATTCTCCAATCTACAAGGACGGGAGCAGTAGGATTATGAAAATACTGCTTGTCGAAGATGACGAGTTACTTGCCGAGAGCCTGGCGGAATTACTGGATGATGCGGGGTATCGCACCGATATCGCGCCGGATATCAAGACGGCGACGACGCTGGCGACTGTCGAGTGCTACGCGCTGGTGATTCTCGATCTCGGTCTGCCGGACGGCGCCGGACTGACCCTTCTCGCCAATTGGCGAAAAGCGAAATGGCCGTTGCCGATACTGATCCTGACCGCCCGGGACAGCTGGATGGACAAGGTGGAGGGGCTCCGCGTCGGCGCCGATGATTATATGACCAAACCTTTTCACGAGGAGGAGCTGCTGGCGCGGCTGCAGGCGCTGCTGCGCCGCCGGATGGATACTTTTTCGGATCTGCTCGAGATCAACGGTATTCGTCTCGATGAGGCGCGCCAGCAGTACAGCCTCGACCATCAGGAGTGGCAGTCGCTGACCTCCACCGAGTTCCGGCTGCTGCGATACCTGATGCGCCATCCCGATCGCATTCATTCCAAGCGCCACCTGCTCGATCAACTCTATGCTCTTGAACAGGACGCCGCGGCGCCCAATCTCGTCGAGGTCTACATCGGACGGCTGCGTCACCGCCTCGGACGTGAGCGTATCGTGACCCGCCGCGGCGAAGGGTATGTGCTTGTCTCGGCCTGACCGTCGCAGCCTACGTCTGCGGTTGCTGAGCGGCCTGGGCATCGTGGCGCTACTGGTGGCGGGGAGCACTTGGATGCTGCACGGCCTGCTGCTGGAACGGCTGGCGCAGGACTTTCTTGCCGATCGCCTGCAGCAGGAGGCCGATTTCGTCACCCGCCGCCTGCGCGTCGGCGGCCCGGAATCGCTGCCGCTGCCGCCCGATGCCGATCCCGCCGAGACCTTCCATCACTTTTACCTGCTGCGTGTCGGCGAGCGCGTTTTCGGTACTCATGACGCGCTGCTGCCGCAGTTGTCGCCGCTGCTTGAAGGAATCACGGAGGGCGCCGAGCTGGTGCAATGGCGCGATCATCGCCTGCTGCTGTGGCGGACTCGCTTAACGCTTGAAGGAGAGCCGGCCACGCTGACGGTGGGTGAGGACTTTGCCAGCATCGAACGGGGCCTTTCGCGGCTGCACTGGTGGATCGGCGTGGTGGCAATGGCGCTACTGCTGCTGCTTTTGCTGCTCAATCTAATCGCGGTCAACCGCGCCCTGCGCCCTTTCGGGCGGCTATCGCTTCAGCTTGCCGAGCTGCAGCGCGGCGAGCGCCGGCGCCTTGAAATCGAAACCGTTTCCGAACTGCAGGCGCCGATCGAGCAGCTCAACACCTTCCTCGACGAGCAGGAGCGTCGCCAACAGCGTTCGCGCGAGTCGCTGGCCAATCTCTCTCATGCAATCAGAACGCCGCTGACGGCCGCTATGCAGGCGCTACGCTCGAAGCGAACGTTGGATGACAAGCGCCGCACGCGCATTCTAGAGCGTCTCGATGATATCGACGGGAAGCTGGAAAATGAGTTGCGTCGCTCGCGCATCGCCGGCCGCTCTGCCGGCCAGCAGCACACCGGCTTGGTAGAGCTGACCTCCATGCTCGATATGTTTCGTATCCTCTATCCTGGTCGAACCTTCGTGCTCGATAGACCCGAAATCGTCGACTACCGGCTGCCGCTAGAGCGCCAGGATGGTATGGAGATGCTGGGGATCGTGCTCGACAATGCCGGTAAATGGGCTCATGGGCGGGTCGAGCTGACGCTGCTTGCCACGCCGTGCTGCCTGGTCTGCGAGGACGACGGACCGGGCGTGCCCGATGAAATGCTCGATCAGCTGGGCCAGCGCGGCCTGAGGCTCGACGAGCAACGTCGGGGTCACGGCCTGGGGCTTTCCATCCTGGCGCAGCTCGCCGAGCGCTATGGTGGGCGCGTGACTTACGCCCGCGCGCGGCTGGGCGGACTGCGCGTCGAGGTCACCTTCGCCCACCCCTGATACGTTTGCGGTGCCCGTCCGGCGCGAATTGCCTTTCAGCTTATTTTCAGACTGTCGGTGTCTACTGATTCGCGGTAACCATAACGTCCGGGAGTTCCGTCATGCCGCGTACTACCGCCGCACTGCTATTATCCGCCAGCTTCGCGATGAGCGCACAGGCTGCCCAGGTCTCGCTGCCCCAGCAAGCCACACTCTACAAAAGCCCGAGTTGTGGCTGTTGTGCCGCCTATGCCGATTATCTGGAAAGCCGCGGCGTCGCTGTGCAGGTAGTACAGACGCAGGATCTTGGCGAGACCAAAAGTCGCCTCGGGATTCCTCATGGCCTCGGCAGCTGCCATAGCCTCGAAATGGACGGCTATGTCATCGAAGGGCATGTGCCCGGCGCGGCACTCGACCGGCTGTTCACCGAACGCCCCGAGGTAGCGGGTATCGCGCTGCCCGGCATGCCTGCCGGCACGCCCGGTATGCCTGGCGAGCGCCAGCAGGAGCTGACCGTTCATCAATTCGATGATGAGAGCACGGCGACCTTCATGATCCTGCCGGCCGAAGCCGGCTGATGCGCCGGGCGTGGCGCTTCTGTTCTCTCTTCTTTCGACTTCCCCGGGGAAGGGCGGCACCGTCGCGACCCCACCTTTCATCCATTGGAGGTTTGCCATGAGGTTTTTGTTGACGCTTTTCACCTTCGCCGCCCTCAGCACTTCGGCACTGGCTGATGCCGGGCACGGTCACGGCGGCGATACACCGGAACCCTCACGTACCATTGAGATCAAGGCCGGCAGCATGTGGTTCGACCCTGATGAGCTGCAGATCGCACCGGGTACGACGGTGCGCTTTCGCATCGAAAACACGGCCATGATCAAACATGAATTCTCGATCGGCAGTGAACGCATGCAGCGGATGCACCGGGAGATGATGCAGCAGGGCGGTGGACATCACGGCGGCGACACCCAGGGCGACACGATGGGCGATCACCACGGCGACATGTCAGGTCATGGCGGGATGTCAAATCACGGGGGGATGCAAGGCGCTTCCGTCACGGTGGCGCCCGGCGAGACCGAAACACTGGTCTGGACCGCCCCCGAGCAGGGCGAGCGCATCGAATATGCCTGCTTCATTCCCGGCCACTATAAGGCGGGCATGAAGGGCACGGTCATCCTGAATGCGGACGCATAGATCATGACCCTTCGCCGCCAAGCCTTCGGGAGCCGAACTTCGTGAAACCCCGTTCGATGGATAGCGATCGCCGGCGTTTTCTTTTTGCGCTGGCCGGTACTGGCGCGCTGGCGGGGCTGGAGACACTGCTGCCGGGTTACGCCCGCGGCGAGGCGCTCTCCTCGCAGGCAAGACTGGCCGCGCGGGTGCCGGGTGGCACTCCGCAGCCGGTCTCGCTGGATCTCGCCGTGCGTCGTGAGCGGGTCGCCATCGCCGGCGGCCACGCCAGTGGCATTACTCTCAATCATGCCATTCCGGCGCCGCTGATCGAGCTTTGGCAGGGGCAGGAGGCATGGCTTAGGGTGCACAATCATCTCGACGAGGACACTTCGATTCACTGGCACGGTCTGTTGCTGCCCTTCCAACTGGACGGCGTGCCGGGTGTCTCTTTCCCCGGTATCGCACCGGGCGAAACGTTCGGTGTGCGTTTTCCGGTGCGTCAGAGCGGCACCTACTGGTATCACAGCCACTCCGGCATGCAGGAGCAGATCGGCCTGACCGGGCCGCTGGTAATCCACCCGGCCGAACCGCCGCGAATCCCTGTGGACCGCGACTACGTGGTCCTGCTCAACGACTGGACCTTCGAAAATCCGCACCGGCTGATGGCGCGGCTGAAAAGCTCCGGCGAGTATTACAACCTCGATCAGCGCACGGTGGGCGATTTTTTCGAGGATGTACAAAAACGTGGCCTGACGACAACGCTGGGCGATCGGCTGGCCTGGAACCGAATGCGCATGGCGCCCACCGATATCGCCGACGTCACCGGCGCGACCTACACCTATCTGATGAACGGTTGCCACCCGGCGGTGGGTTGGGAGGGGCTGTTTCAGCCCGGCGAGCGGGTGCGACTGCGGGTGATCAACGCCTCGGCGATGACCCATTTCAACTTCCGCATTCCGGGGCTGGCGATGACCGTGGTGGGAACCGATGGCGAGGAGCTGGAGCCAGTCGAGACCGACGAGTTCCAGATCGGGGTGGCGGAGACCTTCGATGTGATCGTCGAGCCACGGGCCGACAGGGCTTACACGCTGATGGCGGAATCGATGGATCGCAGCGGTTACGCCCTGGGTACCCTGGCGCCCCGCGCGGGCATGCGCGCGGCGGTGCCGACGCTCAGGGAGCCTCCCCGGCGCACCATGAGGGACATGGGCATGGA
The DNA here is from genome assembly GCF_033446685.1 of Halomonas sp. HP20-15. NCBI lineage: Bacteria > Pseudomonadati > Pseudomonadota > Gammaproteobacteria > Oceanospirillales > Halomonadaceae > Halomonas > Halomonas sp. HP20-15. The sequence continues at coordinate 348,953 of NZ_JAWQLY010000003.1, forward strand.
TCACGGTGCCATGGCCGGCATGGGCCACGGCGACGCGAGCCAGGAAGGTATGGATCCTGGCGCCATGGCCGGCATGGGCCACGGCGACGCGAACCGGAGCATGGATCATGACGGCATGGCCGATATGGGTCATGGCGCTGCCGGGCATGGCGCCATGGGAGTCGCCACCGGGCCGGCAGTGGCGAGCCACGCACCCGGCGGCCACGGTTCAGGAAACATCAACGTCGCCGAGGTGTCGCGCAATCGCCTCGGCGAGCGTGGCACGGGCCTTGAAGACGTCGAGCATCGCGTCCTCACCTACAGCCAACTGCGCAACGTCGCGCCGATGCGTGATCGGCGTCCGCCGTCGCGCACCATCGAGCTGCATTTGACTGGCAACATGGCACGCTATATGTGGTCGTTCGAGGGTGTGAAGTACTCCGATTCCGAACCGATCGATATCGTGCTTGGGGAGCGCATCCGCCTGGTGCTGGTCAACGACACCATGATGGAGCACCCAATCCACCTGCATGGCATGTTCATGGAGCTGGAGAATGGCCAGGGGGACCGGTTGCCCTTCAAGCATACCCTCAACGTACTGCCCGCTTCGCGAGTCTCGCTGCTGCTGACTGCCGACGAACCGGGACGCTGGGCCTTGCACTGCCATCTGCTCTACCACATGGATGCCGGCATGTTCCGGGTCGTGCGGGTGGCACCGGCGGAGGCGTTCGAGCATGCCTGACCCTGTAGCCATCTGCCGTGGCGCATGGCTGAGCGTCGTCCTCTGGCTCCCCGTCGCTGCTGTCGCTGAACCGCCCGGTCGCGCCGGCATCGATGAGGTGATTCCCGATGCTCCTCGCAGCGTTCACAGCGGCTCGCCCGCCGACTGGCCCGAACCGGTACACGACGACGCGCTGTTCAGTCAGATCCTCATCGACCGGTTCGAATACCGCGATAGTTTCGGCGCGTCCAATGCCTGGCTATGGGACGCCCAGGGCTGGCTCGGCAGCGATGAAAACCGCTTCTGGTGGAAAAGCGAGGGCGAGGGGCCGATCAGCGGCGGCGGGCCTGACAGCAGTGATCTGCAGTTGCTCTACAGCCGAATGATCTCGCCTTTCTGGAACCTGCAGGCGGGCGTGCGCCAGTCTTTCAATCCCGACCCCGATCGGCGCTTCGCGGTGGTGGGCCTGCAAGGGCTGGCCCCGCTGCTGCTGGAGACCGACACCGCGCTCTACATCAGCGATGAGGGCGATATCAGCGCCAGCGCCGAGTTCGAGTACGAAATGCTGCTTACCCAGCGACTGATTCTGCAGCCGCGGTTGGCGCTTGCCGCCTCGCTGCAGGATGTGCCGAGGTACGACACTGAGCGCGGCATGAACCGCAGCGAAGCGGGCCTGCGGCTACGCTATGAGCTGAGGCGTGAGTTCGCGCCCTATGTGGGGATTAGCCACGAGCGTGATTACGACCATGATGAGTCGACCACGGCGCTGGTAATGGGGCTGCGCGCCTGGTACTGAGCCACTGGCAAACAAAAGGAGGGTCGATGCTTCGGCAACAATGGCGGGATACGCCTGACCGCTATGGTTCTATCAGTCGCTGGCTGCACTGGGGGATCGGCGTCCTGTTGCTCTGGCAGCTAGGTGGCATGGCAACGCGAGCGCTGGTGGGCCCCGAAGCGTGGGTTCAGCTGTGGATCTCCACTCACCGGCCGCTGGGAACGCTGCTGATGGGGCTGATCGCGCTGCGTGCTTCATGGGCACTGTTCAATCTACCCCGCAGGCCGCCGCACCGCGGCCTGCTGGCGCGGTTGGCGGCCTGCTCGCATCTGCTGCTCTATCTTCTGATGTTGGCGATGCCGGCGCTGGGCCTTTACATGACCTGGCTCAGCGGCCAGCCGTTCGCCCCGCTGGGAATACCGCTTTTCAAGGGCGGCAGCTCTCATGTCGATCAGATGCTGCTGGCGCGGCAGTGGCACGCCTGGTTGGGCTGGACGCTGCTGGCGCTGATCATCGGGCATGCGGGGATGGCGCTTTTATGGCATGCGCTCGTGCGTCGCGACGGAACCCTCGGCCGCATGGCTGGAAGAGGCCGGTGATGAAATCGCCAAGCCCCGGTAATAAGGCATGTCGGTGGGTGACGCATCACGACCGACATGCCGGATTTCAAGGGCCTGGATCTGCTCAGCAGCTTGTCGACAGCTGCTCCGAGCCGTTCCCGGCCGGACCGTTCCCGGCCGGACCGCTTCCTGCCGGTCCGATCAAGTGCTTGACCTCCTGATAGCTGGCCAGCCCCCAGGGCCCTAGTTCGCGGCCGATGCCGCTGCACTTGTAGCCGCCCCAGGCGGCCTGCGGCGGTGCCAGTTGCTCGCTGTTGAACCATACGCTGCCGGCCTGCAGTTGCCGGCCGATGCGCCGGGCGCGCTCGGCGTCGCCGCTGACCACCGTGGCGGCGAGGCCGAACTCGCTGTCGTTGGCCAGTTCGATGGCCTCGGCTTCGTCGGCGACGCTGCGCGCGCAGAGCACCGGGCCGAAGATCTCCTCGCGCCACAGCCGGCTCTCGACGGGCACGTCGCGATACAGTGTCGGGGCGATGAAATAGCCCTGTTCCGGCAGGGTGCGATGGCTGGCGTCGCGTACTACACGCAAACCTTCCTCGGCGGCGAGCGCCAGGTAGCCGCGCACCGCGTCGCGCTGGCGGGCGCTGGCCATGGGCCCCTGGGTCGTCGCGGCGTCCAGCGGGTCGCCGAGAACCAGCGCGTCGATGCGCTCGGCCAGCGCCTGATAGAGCGGCTCGGCGAGCGACGCGTGGACCAGCAGCCGCGAGGTCGCCGAGCAGATCTGGCCGGCGTTGAAATACAATCCGGCCATCACGTAGTCGGCGGCCTCGTCGACGTCGGCGTCGTCCATCACCAGGATCGGCGACTTGCCGCCGAGCTCCAGCGAAATGCCGCGGCTGCCCTCGGCGGCGGCGCGCATCACCGTCTCGCCGACCCGGTTGCTGCCGGTAAAGGAAATCTTGTCGACGCCGCGATGGGCGCTGAGCGGCGCGCCGACGCCCTCGCCATCGCCGTGCACCAGGTTGAACACCCCGGCGGGCAGGCCGATCTCCTCGGCGATCTCGGCCAGCGCCTGCTCGGGCAGCGGGGTGACCTCCGAAGGCTTGAAGACCACCGTGCAGCCGGCGGCCAGGGCGGGGGCGAGCTTCCAGGCGCTGGTCACCAGCGGGAAGTTCCACGGCGTGATCAGTCCGACCACGCCCACCGGGTCGAAATAGCAGGCGGCTTCGAGGCCGTCCATCTCCAGCGCCACCGGCTGCCCCTGGTGGGCATCGAGCGCGCGCGCCTGGCCAGCGTAGTAGCGATAGCAGTCGATGGCGTCGTCCAGGTCGATGCCCGCCTCGGCCAGCGCCTTGCCGTTGTTGGTCGACGACAGCCGTACGAGTTCATCGCGGCGCCGGGTCAGCGCCTCGGCGAAGCCGTCCAGGTAACGCGCGCGCTCGGCACCCGACAGCGCCCGCCAGGCGGGTAGCGCGCGGCGCGCCGCGGCGACGGCGGCATCGACGTCGCTGCTGTCGCCGGCGGTCACCTCGGCGAGGCTCTGCTCGGTGTAGGGGTTGCCCACTGCCAGGCGGCGGCTGCCGTTAGAGGCCACCCAGCGGTTGTCGATGAATTGCTTGTCGAGTTGTTGCATGGGATTCCTCACAGGTCGTGGTTGCGCAGCCAGGTATCGATCAGCGCATGCAGGTGGGTCCCCGAAAAGCTCGGGAAGTGACCGCCGTGCACGGTGCGTACGGGCAGCTGTCGCAGCCGCCGCAGACTGGCGGCGTAGTCGTCGAGATCACTGTGCCAGAGATCCTCGATCAGCGGCCCGTCGTAGATGATATCGCCGGCGATCAGGGTCGCGCTGGCGGCTTCCCATAGGGCGATACCACCGGGCGAGTGACCAGGGGTATGGATGACCTCGAAACGCCGGTCTCCGAGATCGAAGCAATCGCCGTCCTCGAGAGCAGCGATGCGCCGCGGCGGGTCGATGCGGTAGCTGTGGTATTCGAACGGTGCGGGCGGCAGGGCATCGAACATCGCCTCACCGAGAAAGTCGTCGGCCAGGGTGCGTGCATTGTCGGGGCTGGCCAGAATGTCAGCCTCGGCGGCATGCACGTGACAGCACTCGAACTCATGCGCGGCGCCAATGTGGTCGAAGTGGGTGTGACTGGCGACGGCCACTAGGTCGCGTTCGGCGACCAGCGGCACATGACGGCGCAGGGGCACCGCGCCGAGGCCGAAATCCACCAGCAGGTCGCGATCGCGGCCGCGTACGTGCCAGATATTGCAGCGGTAGAAGGGCTTGATCGCCGGTTCGTCGATCAGTGTGATGGCATCGGCGTGCGGCGTGGTGCGATACCACTGCGCGGCGGTTGTGCGTGTCAGGTTCATGGCGTGGCGTATCCCCTACGGCGTAGACCCAGGCTGGCGACATAGTAGAACGCGCCGGTGAGCAGGAACACCGGTAGTGAGGCGCCGAAGTCCAGCGGTGAGACCCAATTCCAGTAGTAGGCCAGGGCGGCGCCGGCCAGGTAGCAGACGAAGGCCAGCGGATTGATGGCGGGCAACGCTCCGGCATCGCCAAGCAGGCGGGCGGCGCTGTAACGCTCGCGGCCCAGCAGATAGTAGTCGACGATCATCAGCGAGAAGGCCGGGATGAACACGCTGCCGATGATCAACAGGAAGGTCTGGAATTGGTCGAGGATGCCGGGGATCAGTGAGCCCAGCACGCTGACGATGCCGATCACCAGCGCCGGCTTCCAGAACGGCGTGCGCGGACGCACGCTCATGTAGGAGAGCGTGGCGCTGTAGACGCACATCACGTTGGTGGTCAGCACCGAGAAGAAGATTACCAGCGCCGCCGGCAGGCCGAAGCCGAACCCGCTGAGCAGTTGGGTGGGGTCGTAGGTCTGCGGGAAGCCGATCGCCACCGACAGCGCCGAGACGCTGGCGCCCAGGCCCATGGCGACCAGCGTGGCGACCACGTAGCCGCTCCAGGTGCCGATGACCGCCGCGCGCAGGCTCTTGCAGTGGCGGTTGTAGTCGGCGGCCAGCGGGATCCACGAGAACGCCGTGGCCACCACGATGTCGAACGCCACGCCGCTACCCAGGCCGCCGCTCGCGGCCAGTTCGGTGACGCTCGACAGGTCGTAATTCGAAGCCAGCGCGAACACCACCACGACTGAAAGAACCAGCATCAGCACCGCCGCCAGCTTCTCGGCGGTCTCGATGCCCAGGTGGCCACGTAGTGCGATCAGCACCACCAGCCCTTCGCAGAGCACCGTGAACAGCGCCACATTGGAGTAGCCGGTCAGGCTTTCCACCGCATAGTCGAGGCTCATGCCGGCCAGCAGCGCCTGGATCCAGCTCCAGGCGATCAGCGCCAGCAGGTTGACGATGGCCGGGAAGCCGGCGCCGACGCGACCGAAGGTGCCTCGCGACAGCACCATGGTGGTCAATCCGGTGCGCTGACCCATGGCGCCGATCAGCACCAGCGGAACGATACCGATCGCCGAACCCAGCAGTACCAGCGTCATGGCGTGCAGGAAGTTAAGGCTCGGCACCAGCAGCATGCCGGTGAGAATCGTGGTGACCACCACGTTGGCACCCAGCCACAGCGCGAAGGTGCCGGGAAAACCCAGGCTGCGTTCGCCGCTGACCGCGTCGAGGGTGTCCTGGCCGAAGGCCGGGGTCGTTGAATGTGCCATTGTTGTTATGTCCTCGGTGGTGTCGTGATTGTGTCCTGTTCCCGATAGCAAGGCTCAGCGATCGAGGGCCGACTGCCAGGCGCAGGCATCGATCTCGATCAGGTAGGGAGCGCCGCTTGGCCGGTTGGCCAGCGCCGTGGCTAATTCATATGGACTGCCGACACGGCTCGCCGCGCAACCGAAGCCGCCGGCCAGTTGCTGGAAGTCGGGGGCCTGCAGGTCGACGCCCAGGCGGGCGACGCCGTGGGCATCCATGTAGCGGCGGATCTCCTCGTAGCCGGCGTTGTGCCACAAGAGCACGACCACCGGTAGGCGCTCCTCCACCGCGGTGGCCAACTCGGAGAGCGTGAACATCACGCCACCGTCGCCGACCAGCGCGACTACCGGCAGTTCGGGGCGGGCCAGCGCCGCGCCGAGCGCTGCCGGCAGGCCGTAGCCGAGCGTGCCGTAGCCGGTCGAGGCGTTGAAGAAGCGCCGCGGCGCTGGCTGCGAGACCAGGTGATTGGCGGCGTAGACCGGGGCGGTGGAATCGCCGACCAGCACTGCCTCGGGCAGGGCTTCGCGCAGCGTGGCGAACAGCGGCACGAAGGGCGCCAGCGTGGGATCGCTCTCCAATGCGAGCGCCTCGTGCGTCTGTCGCGTTCGCCGGCTACCGTCGCGTATCAGTGGCGTGGGGAAGTGCTCGAGCAGCAGTTCCAGCGCCCGGCCGGCGTCGCCGACCAGCCCTAGCGCGGTGGCCTGGTTGCGCACCAGCTGCTCGGCATCGATGTCGATGCGGATCAGTCGCGCGGTCAGCGCGAAGCCGTCGTCGAACACTACGTCGTAGTCGGTCTCGCCGAGCTCGGTGCCCACGGCGAGGATCACGTCCGCCTCGCGGGCGAGCTCGCGCGTCGCCGGCAACGCGGTGTTGGCGCCCAGATCGAGTGGATGGTCGCGGCCCAGCAGGCCCTTGGCGTTGATGGTGGTGGCGCACGGCGCGTCGAGGCGTTCGACGAGGTTCCTTGCGGCCTCGGCGGCCTCCACGCAGCCGCCGCCGAGCAGCACCAGCGGACGCTCGGCCTCGCGCAGCCACGCGGCGGCCTCGGCGAGTCCGGCCGGGTCGGGCGCCGGGCGATACAGCCGCGCCCCGGCCCACTGCGCGGGCGGCGTTACCGGCGCGGCGAACAGGTCGATGGGGATCTCGATATGCACCGGCCCCGGGCGTGCCGAGGAGAACACCGCGAACGCGCGCGCCAGCACCTCGGGTAGCGCGCTGGGATCGAGCAGGGTATGGCTGAAGCGTGCCACCCCAGAAAGTGTCTGCTGCTGGCTGGGCAGTTCGTGCAGGCGCCCCTGGCCACGCCCCAGGGTGTCGCGGCGATTGACGCTGGAGATCACCAGCATCGGCACAGAATCGGCCAGCGCCTGGCCCATCGCGGTGGCGATGTTGGTCATCCCCGGGCCGGTGATGATCAGGCAGACCCCGGGCTTGCCGCTGGCGCGGGCGTAGCCGTCGGCCATGAACCCGGCGCCCTGTTCGTGGCGCGGGGTGACGTGACGGATCGCCTGACCTTCGAGGCCGCGATACAACTCGACGGTGTGCACGCCGGGGATGCCGAACACGGTGTCGACGGCGTAGCGCTCGCGCAGCAGGCGGATCAGCAGTTCGGCGCAGGTCATTGTTTATCCTTTGGCTTTGGGCTTTGGGCTTCGGGCTTCGAGCGGTTTGGCTCGCGGCCCGAGGCGCGTGGCTCGTCGCTTCGCTTCAGAACACGAAGGTGTGCGCGATGAAGGCGATGATCGGCAGGGTGATCGCCGTACGCAGCAGGAAGATCGCCACCAGTTCCCAGAGCTTGAGCGGGATCTTGGATTTCAGCAGCAGCGCGCCGATTTCGGACATGTAGATCAACTGGGTCAAGGACAGGCAGGCGATCACGAAACGTGTCAGCTCGCTGTCGATGTCCTTGGCCAGCACCGCCGGCAGGAACATGTCGGCAAAGCCCACCAGGGTCGCCGGCGCGGCAGCCTGGGCCTCGGGAATGCGCAGCCATTCGAGCACCGGCACCATCGGATAGGAGAGCCAGGTGAACAGCGGCGTGAACTCGGCCAGGATCAGTGCCACGGTGCCGATCGCCACTACCAGCGGCAGCAGGCCGAGGAAGATGTCGGCGACGTTGAGTATCGCGCTGCGCGTCAGGGCACGCGGACCCGGGGCCGTTTCGGCGCGCGCCACGGCCTGACCGAGGCTGAAGCGCAGCACCCCCACCTGGCGGGTGTTCTCTTCATCGAGCCGGCAGCCCACCGGCTCGTAATAGCTGTTCGGCTTGCGCGACAGCGGCGGCAGGCGCGGCACCACGACGGCGGCGATCAGCCCGGCGACCACCACGGTCAGGTAGAACTGCACGAACAGATGGTTTATGCCGATGAAGCTGGTCACCAGCAGCGCGAAGGCGATCGACACGATCGAGAAGTTGGTGGCGATCACCGCGGCCTCGCGGCGGTTGTAGAAGCCCTGTTCGTACTGCTGGGTGGTGATCAGCACGCCCACCGTGCCGGAGCCCATCCACGAGGCGGTGGCATCGATGGCGCTGCGCCCCGGCAGGCCGAAGATCAGCCGGAACGGCTTGCGCACCAGGCTGCCGATGAACTCCATGAAGCCGAAATCGACCAGAAACGGCAGCAGCAGGGCGGCGAAGAAGAAAAACGTCAGCAGCACCGGCGCCAGGTCGTTGAGCATCACCCCGCCGGTGAAGTCGGCGATGATGAAGGCCGGGCCGACCTGGAAATAGGTCATCAGCGCGAACGCGGCGCCGAGCACGCGCATGGCGAACCACAGCGGCGCGACGTCGAACAGCTCGTTGGCCGCGCCCTCGCGGGCCCAGCCCGGCCGGGTCAGCTTGACCAGCGCGGTGAGCAGCGCCGACAGGCACAGCACGGCCACGGCGATCGCCGGCAGCGCGGCGCCCAGCAGCGCCTTGAGCCCGTCGGCAAGCATGCCCATGCCGATATTGATGCCGTCGCCGGTGGAAAACGGGATCAGGAACATGCCGATCCCGATCAGCGAGGGGATCAGGAACTTGATCAGCGCCCGGGGGTTGATTCGCCCGCCGTGGGGTGCGTTGCTGTCGTTACGGCCTGCGGCCGTGGCTTGCGTGGAAGACATGGTGGTTACCCATTGTTGTTGTCGATCAGGAAAGCGGATCGGAAAGCGTCGGCCGGCCACGACCAACGCCGTCGTGGATCAGCGGCGCTCGACGCCCGGCAGGACGCAGAGCATTTCATAGAGCAGGGTGGCGCCCATCAGCGCGGTGTTGCCGCTGGTGTCGTAAGGCGGCGAAACCTCGACCAGGTCGCCGCCGACCACGTTCAGGCCGTGGGCGCCGCGGACGATCTCGAGCCCCTGCTGGGCGGTGAGGCCCCCCATCTCGACGGTGCCGGTGCCCGGCGCCACGGACGGGTCGAGGCCGTCGATGTCGAACGAGATGTACACCGGGCCGTCGCCCATCTGCTCGCGGACTTCGGCCATCAGCGGTGCCAGCGACTGGTACCAGCACTGTTCGGCGGGCACCACGCGAAAGCCCTGGTCGCGACACCAGTCGAAGTCGTCGGCGGCGTAGCCGGTACCGCGCAGGCCGATCTGGACCACCCGTCGGCTGTCGAGCAGGCCCTCTTCCTGGGCGCGGCGGAACGGGCAGCCATGGGCGACCTCCTCGCCGAACATGTGCGGATTGACGTCGGCGTGGGCGTCGATGTGGATCAGTCCCACCGGGCCGTGCTTGTTGGCGATGGCGCGCAGGATCGGCCAGGTCAGGGTGTGGTCGCCGCCCAACGTCAGCGGCACGCAGCCGTGGGCGAGCACCTCGTCGTAGAAACCGCTGATGATGTCGAGGTTCCTGGGCAGGTTGAAGGTGTTGATCGGCACGTCGCCGATGTCGGCCACCTGCAGGCTGTCGAACGGCGCGGCGCGGGTCGCCATGTTGTAGGGCCGCAGCATGCGCGACTCGTCGCGAATCTGGCGCGGGCCGAGCCGGGTGCCCGGACGATTGGAGGTGCCGATGTCCATGGGAATGCCGATGAAGGCGGCGTCCAGGCCGGCGGCTGTGGCCTGGGTCGGCAGGCGCATCATCGTCGCCGGGCCGCCGAAGCGCGGCATCTCGTTGCCGCCCAGCGGCTGGTTGAGGTTCGGCTTGTCCATGCTATCTCCTGAGATCGGGCGTTATTGTCGCTCACTGCTCACACCCTGGACATTGCAGGAACCGTGCCAGCCATTCAGCGGCGTGGTTACGGGGTTGAGTCAGCAATATGATTCATTAATGAATTGAAAATGGCCGATTGCGATTCATACATGTATCGTGATGCAAAAACGCATCGGCCAGTGACCGGAAACGCCATGAGCGACATCGACAGCGCGGTGCTCGAGACCATCGTCGAGACCGCCCACGACCACTTCTTCATCGTCGATGCCGACGGCCGCATCCGCGATGTCAGCCCCGGTAGCGCGGCGGTGTACGGCCTGAGCCGCGAGGAGCTGCGCGCGAGCACCGTTCAGCAACTGGTCGAGCGCGGCGTGCTGTCGCCGTCGGTGACCCAGGAGGTGATGCGCACCCGCCAGCCGGCGCAGTTGATGCAGCATACCGGCACCGGCCGGCGGGTGATCGCCGAGGCGCATCCGGTATTTCTCGACGGCGTGCTGGTGCGCATCGTCTCGCGCTCGATGGATCTCACCGACCTGCAGCTGCTGCAGGACGAGTACGCGCTGTTGCAGCGGCGCTTCAGCGAGCACCTGAAGCGCGGCGGGGCCTCCGCGCTGGACGACGATCTCGAGCTCGACAGTCTGGAAGCGCGCAGCGGGGTGATGCGCGAGGTGGCGCTGCTGCTCAAGCGGGTCGCGCCCAGCGGCGCCACGGTGCTGATGCTCGGCGAATCGGGGGTCGGCAAGACCGCCTTCGCGCGCCAACTGCACCGCTGGAGCGAGCGCCATGAGAGAGCGTTCATCGACGTCAATTGCGCGGCGATTCCCGAGGCGCTGTTCGAGTCCGAGATGTTCGGCTATCAGCCCGGGGCGTTCAGTGGTGCGGCCCGCCAGGGCAAGGCCGGGGTGCTGGAGATGGCCGATGGCGGCACGCTGTTCCTCGACGAGATCGGCGAGCTGCCGTTATCGATGCAGAGCAAGCTGCTCAAGGTGATCCAGGATGGCGAAGTCACCCGGCTGGGCGACACCCGCTCGCGACGGGTCGATTTTCGCCTGGTGGTGGCCTCGAACCAGGATCTCGCCGCGCGGGTCGAGAGCGGCGCCTTTCGCCTCGATTTGTACTACCGGCTCAACGTCATTCCCGTGACCCTGCCGCCGCTGCGCGAGCGCCGCGAGGACATTCCGGGGCTGGTGGAGCTGCAGCTCGCGCGGCTCAACCAGCGCTACGGCCAGTCCAAGGTGCTGCACCCCCGCGTATGGCCGGAACTGATGGGCCGCGACTGGCCGGGCAACGTGCGCGAGCTGGAAAACTGGATGGAGCGCACCTGGCTGGCGAGTCCCGGCGAGCTGATCGGTGCGCCGGCAGCCGCGCCAGCCGGCGCCGCTCCCGAGCCGTCCGGCAGCCCGGCGATGAGCGCCCCGGCGGGGCTGGCCGAGGGCCAGACGCTGCGGCAGGCGCTCGACGCGACAGAGCGCGGAATTCTCGCCACGCTGTGCGCCGAGCTGCCCAGCACCTATACGCTGGCCGCGCGATTGGGCATCAGCCAGCCCAGCGTGGTGCGCAAGCTACGCAAGCACGGCCTGCGCATCGGCGACGTGGGTTGAGCCTGCGCACAAACGACGACACCCCGCCGGGGCGGGGTGTCGTGACTGGCCGATGCTTGGATGCGCTTAGGGCAACTCTTCTTCGCCCTCGGCGTTTTCCTTCTGGGCCGGCATCAGGTCCTCGCGCTGCAGCTTGACCGAGATCAGCAGCGCCGATGCGACGTAGACCGACGAGTAGGTGCCCACGCCCACGCCGATGATCAGCGCCAGGGCGAAGTTGTGGATCATGTCGCCGCCCAGCAGCAGCAGTGCCAGCAGCACCAGCAGGGTAGTGCCGGAGGTCGCCAGGGTGCGCGACAGGGTCTGGTTGATCGCCTCGTTGAAGATCGTCGGCATGTGATCGATGCGCGACTTGCGGATGTTCTCGCGGATCCGGTCGTAGATGATGATGGTGTCGTTGAGCGAGTAGCCGATCACCGCCAGCACCGCGGCCAGCACGGTCAGGTCGAAGTCGATCTGGAACAGCGAGAACACCCCGAGCACGATGATCACGTCATGGACCAGCGCCAGTAGCGCGCCCAGCGAGAACTTGTACTGGAAACGCAGCGCCACATAGAGCATTACCACGCCGAGCGCCACCAGCATGCCCAGGCCGCTCTGGTCGCGCAGCTGATCGCCGACCTGGGCGCCGACGAACTCGGCGCGCACCAGGCTGACGTTCTCGCCGCTCTGCCGTAGCACGTCGGTGACCTGCTGGCCGACACCGGGATCGAAGGCCTGCTGCAGGCGTACCAGGACCTCCGAGGGCGCACCGAAGGTCTGTACCGAGACGTTGCTGAAGCCGGCGCTCTCCAGCGCCTGGCGCACGGCCTCGAGCGCCGGCGCGGTGGCGTAGCGAACCTCGACCAGCGTACCGCCGGTGAAATCCAGCCCCAGGTTGAGCTGCTGGAACAGCAGGGAGAGGAGCGAGACCAGCAACAACGCGCCGGAGGCGATGAAGGCCAGGCGGCGCTTGCCCATGAAGTCGAACTGTCGCATCGCGTTAGCCCCTTAAATCCAGAGTTTCTTCAATGGCTTGCCGCCAATGGAGAGATTGACGATCGCCCGCGACACCAGGATGGCGGTGAACATCGAGGTCAGGATGCCCAGCGACAGGGTCACGGCGAAGCCCTTGACCGGCCCGGTGCCGATCGAGAACAGGATCAACGCCACCAGCAGGGTGGTGATGTTGCCATCGACGATCGACGTGAAGGCGCGTTCGTAGCCGGCATGGATCGCCTGCTGGATCGGCATCTTGGCCCGTATCTCTTCACGTATGCGTTCGAAGATCAGCACGTTGGCATCGACCGCCATGCCCAGCGTGAGCACGATACCGGCGATGCCGGGCAGCGTCAGGGTGGCGCCGAGCATCGACAGCGCGGCCGCCAGCAGCACCAGGTTGGTGGCCAGCGCCAGGTTGGCGATCAGGCCGAACGCCTTGTAGCGGATCAGCATGAACGCCACCACCAGCAGCATGCCGATCTCGACCGAGAGTATGCCCTGCTCGATGTTGCGCTTGCCGAGGCTCGGCCCGATGGTCCGCTCGGCGACGAAGTACATCGGCGCGGCGAGCGAGCCGGAACGCAGCAGCAGGGACAGTTCCTGGGCCTCGGTGGGCGAGTCCAGCCCGGTTATGCGAAAGCGGTTGCCCAGCGCGCTCTGGATGGTCGCCAGGCTGATGATGCCGCGCTCGACGTAGGGCTCGCGCTTTTCGACCTGCTTGCCATCCTCCATCACCGTGCGGGTGCGGGTCTTGTTGTCGATGTAGACCACCGCCATCGAACGCCCGATGTTGGAGCGCGTGGCGCGGTTCATCAAAGTACCGCCGGTACCGTCGAGGTTGATGTTGACCTGCGGGCGGCCGTTCTGGTCGAAGCTGGTGCTGGCGTTGGAGACGTTCTCGCCGGTGATGATCACGTCGCGCATCAGCTCGGCGGTACGCTGCTCGTTGTTGCGAAACGCCAGCTCTTCGGTTTCCGACTCCGGGGTGTCGGGGCGCGCGGCGAGGCGGAACTCCAGGTTGGCGGTGGCGCCCACCACGCGCTTGGCGGCGGCGGTGTCCTGCACGCCGGGTAGTTCGACGACGATGCGGTTGGGGCCCTGGCGCTGGACCAGCGGCTCGGCCACGCCCAGTTCGTTGACGCGGTTGCGCAGGGTGGTCAGGTTCTGCCCGACCGCATAGTCCTGAATCTCTTCGACCTTCTGCTGGGTCAGGGTCATCGCCAGCGGCGCGCCGCGCTCGGCGTCGGGCGTCTGGTACTGGAAGTCGGGGAATTCGCGGCTGATGATGTCGCGCGCCTCGCTGCGATCCTCGGCACTGGCGAAGGTCATCGTCAGAGTGTTGCCGTCGATCGCGGTGTCGCGGTAGCGAATGCGCGCGTCGCGCAGAGCCTCGCGCATTGCGCTGGCGTTGACCTCCAGGCGTTGTTCCACGGCCGCCTGCATGTCGACCTCGAGGGCGAAATGCACGCCGCCGCGCAGGTCTAGGCCCAGGTTCATCGGCGAGGCACCCAGGCTCTCGAGCCAGGCGGGGGTCGACTCGGCGAGGTTGAGGGCTACCGTGTAGTCCTCGTTCAGCAGCCCGCTGATGATCTCGCGGGCTGCGAGCTGGTCGCTGCCGTCGGCGATGCGGATCAATACGCCGTTGGGCTGGTCTTCGATGCGTTCGATGGCGATGTCGGCGTCGTTGAGGGCGCCGCGAATTTGCTCGAGCTGGCTCTCGCTGACGTTGCTACGGGCGCTGCTGATCTGGACGGCAGGGTCTTCGGGGTACAGGTTGGGTAGGGCGTAGATCAACCCGACGACGAGCACGACGAGTATCAGCAGATACTTCCACAGGGGGTAACGGTTGAGCATGGAAGCCCTGTCCTTGTTGCTGACGCGGTAAGAGCGCTGCCGGCGCGAGGGCCGGCAGCGTGAGGAACTATCAGAGGGACTTCAGCGTGCCCTTGGGCAGGACCGCTGCGACGGCGTTCTTCTGCACATTGACCTCGGTACCTTCGGCGATCTCCATGGTCAGGAACTCGTCGCTGACCTTGGTGACTCGACCGACCAGGCCGCCGCCGATGACGATCTCGTCACCCTTGTCGAGGTTGCCGATCAGTTGCTTGTGCTGCTTGGCACGCTTGGACTGCGGACGCCACAGCAGGAAATAGAAGATCAGCACGAAGCCGACAAGCATGACGATCTGGGCGATGCCGCCACCCGCAGCCGCACCGCCTTCGGCATGCGCCTGTGAAATGAAGAAATCCAGCATGGTTTTTATCTCCTGGAGAGTTGCGAGAGTTGCAAAGCAAGATCGAGGCGCCGCCTCGACCGAAAAAGGGTCGTCGTTAGCTCACTGCGGCGCGTCGGGTACCGGCAGACCGCGTCGTGCATAGAACATTTTCACGAAGTCCGCCAATGTACCCGCTTCGATAGCACCGCGCAAACCAGCCATGACGCGCTGGTAATAGCGCAGATTGTGGATGGTATTGAGCATCGAACCAAGCATTTCGCCACACCGATCAAGGTGATGCAGATAGCCGCGCGAGAAGTGCTGACAGGTGTAACAGTCGCAGCCCTCCTCGAGCGGACGCGTGTCGTGACGATGCTTGGCGTTGCGGATCTTGACCGTGCCCTCGGCGGTGAACAGGTGACCGTTGCGGCCGTTGCGGGTCGGCATCACGCAGTCGAACATGTCTACGCCGCGCCGCACGCCCTCGACCAGGTCCTCGGGCTTGCCCACGCCCATCAGGTAGCGCGGCTTGTCGTCGGGCATCCAGGTCGGCAGATAATCCAGCACCTCGATCATCGCCTCCTTGGGTTCGCCCACCGAGAGCCCGCCGATCGCCAGGCCGTCGAAGCCGATCCGCTCGAGCCCTTCCAGCGAGCGCTTGCGCAGCTCCGGATACATACCGCCCTGGATGATCCCGAACAGCGCCGACTTTGACTCGCCGTGGGCGATGCGCGAGCGCTCGGCCCAGCGCAGCGACAGCTCCATCGAGCGGCGCGCCTCGTCTTCGGTTGCCGGGTAGGGCGTGCATTCGTCGAAGATCATCACGATGTCCGAGCCCAGCGAGCGCTGGACCGCCATCGACTCCTCGGGGCCCATGAACACCTTGGCGCCGTCGACCGGCGAGCGGAAATGCACGCCCTCTTCGGTGATCTTGCGCATCGCACCCAGCGAGAACACCTGGAAGCCGCCGGAGTCGGTGAGGATCGGCTTGTCCCACTGGGCGAAGTCGTGCAGGTCGCCGTGGGCCTCGATCACCTCGGTGCCCGGGCGCAGCCACAGGTGAAAGGTGTTGCCGAGGATGATCTCGGCGCCGATCTCCTCGACGCTCTGCGGGGTCATGCCCTTGACGGTGCCGTAGGTGCCCACCGGCATGAACGCCGGGGTTTCCACCGTGCCGCGCGGGAAGGTCAGCCGGCCGCGGCGGGCACGCCCGTCGCTGGCCAGGCGCTCGAAACTCATGAAGCATTCGTTACGCATGAAATTCTCGAAAGTGATGGATGACGCCGCGCACCGAGCACAGCGCGTCTTGCGGGTCAGGGCTTACGTGTCAGAAACATGGCATCGCCGTAACTGAAGAAGCTGTAGCGCTCGTCGACCGCGGCGCGGTAGGCGTCCATGACCGGCTGGTAGCCGGCGAAGGACGATACCAGCATCAGCAGGGTCGATTCCGGCAGATGAAAGTTGGTCACCAGGGCGTCGACGCAGCGCCATGCATAGCCCGGGTAGATGAAGATATCGGTCTCGCCGCGAAACGGCGCGACCTCGCCGTCGTCGCTGGCGGCACAGGCGCTTTCCAGGCAGCGCACGCTGGTGGTGCCCACCGCGATCACCCGGTTGCCGCGCGCCCGGGCGGCGCTCACCTGCTCGCTGACCGTCTCGTCGACCTCGATCCATTCGCTGTGCATGGAATGCTCGCGGATGTCGTCGACGCGCACCGGCTGAAAGGTGCCCGCGCCCACGTGCAGGGTGACGAACGCGGTCTCGATGCCGCGCTCGCGCATGGCTTCCATCAGCGGCTCGTCGAAATGCAGCCCGGCGGTGGGCGCGGCCACCGCACCGTCGCGCCGCGCGTAGACGGTCTGGTAGCGCTCGCGGTCGGCGAGTTCGTCGTCGCGCTCGATGTACGGCGGCAACGGCATGTGGCCGTGGCGTTCGAGCAGCTCGATCAACGGCGTCTCGCCGAGAAAGCGCAGCTCGAACAGCGCATCGCGACGGCCCTCGACCACCGCGTGCACGTCGCCTTCGAAGATCAACTCGGTACCTGGCTTGGGCGACTTGCTGGCACGGATGTGGGCCAGCCCGCGGTGGGCGTCGAGCGGGCGTTCGAGCAGCATCTCGACGCGTCCGCCGCTGGCCTTCTGGCCGTGCAGCCGCGCGGGGATTACCCGGGTGTCGTTGAACACCACCACATCGCCCGGCGCCAGGCGCTCGAGCAGGTCGGGGAAACGCCGGTGCTCGATGGCGCCGCTGTCGCCGTCCAGGCACAACAGGCGGCAATCGCTGCGCTGTTCGCTCGGGTAGCGGGCGATCAGCTCGTCGGGGAGGTCGAAATGGAAGTCGGCGCGCTGCATGGCTGCGTGAAAGCTCGAGAAGGTGGCAAGACGATGACGGACAAACCTGTCTGCGGACGGCGCAGCGATGCACGAAGACGCTTTCCCGGCAGGGTCCGCCCGCAAAGGCGCACCATGATAATCGACAGGCTCGATTAAGTCAGGCCCAGCGATTGACGACGCCGACGAGACCCGTATAATTCTGACCCGCTGCCGGCGTGGCGGAATTGGTAGACGCAGCGGATTCAAAATCCGCCGCTGGAGACAGTGTGTCGGTTCGAGTCCGACCGCCGGCACCACCTCGAAACAGTCGCTCATAAGCGGCTGTTTTGCGTTTAAGGCCTACCCTTATTCTCCAGTTCGTGGAGATCCAGGCCCACGTGGACCTGAAAGTAGGCTCCCCTCCATCGTCGGAATCCGTCTTTATCTCGCCTGTGGTAGGCTTGAAAGCATGCCATCGATTAGCAATTGCGAAGCCGGGATGCTAGCAGGCTGCCGGCAACGGCCGAAATTAACTCTTTAGTTCAGCCGACGGGAACGGCTACCGACAAGCCAAAAAAATAATCAGCAAGTGGTTCGCATAGGGATGGAGGTAGCGCGGTGGATAGCAATCCATTCGTGGCCGCACTGTGGCAGGGGCTTGAACCGCTTCTGACCGATTGGTGGCCTATCTTGTTGTTAGTGCTGGCCATGAGGCTGGCCAAGCCTTGGCTGAAGAAGCAGCGCAGGCGCGGACGAAAGCCGCAGCGCTCTAAAGGGTTCTTCGAACGCATCACACCGATACTGAACGACGCCCGTGGAGCACGGCGCGGTGGCGCTATCGCGGCTGGTGACGGAGGGCCTTTTAAAGCCGGTGATGTTTTGCCGGAACATTTGGCGAAGAAGCCTACCGAATCGGATCGGAACTACTCCGAGAAGCTGATGGACCAAGGCGGTGCCTATGTTGCCCGCACGCACTTAATGTCACCCTCCGAGCGTCAAGTATACCAAGTGCTTGAAAAAGCCTATGGAGACCGCTATCGGATTTTTTGTCAGGTGCGTGTAGTAGACCTGATCCAGCCGAACATGAAGAAGCACCACAGCTGGACAAGAGAGTATAAATCGCTGTTTCGCCAGCTTTCCCAATGGCATTTTGATTATGTGCTTTGTGAAAAGAAAGACTTTAGAATTGTATATGCTGTAGAACTAGATGACCCAAGTCATGAGCGCCCGGATAGGAGAAAAAGAGATGCCATCCTTGATAAAGCCTGTGGCTTGTGCGGGGTAGTGTTAAAAAGGGTTGTCATAGACAGGACTAATAAAAGTGTAAAACTTAAAGTTTAGACTTGAGTGGGGTTGTTTTGTGTGCTTGGCGGAGCAAGTGAAACGGTATGTCTATACATCAATGGTCTTTCGGGCAAGTAGGATATAGAGCTAGATAATGGATTAACCCTGAAGTCGGCTTCATTGGATGTTGGTAAAATTTTTGTATTTAAAAAAACTGATTAATAGGTTGAAGGGGTAGTGCTGATTTTTCTTCCTCGCGTCAATAGCCAGTTGATAGTTGACGCTGATGATGCTGAAGAAAATTCACTAAAGGGTAGGGTGCTATATGGAACGCTATTTTTATTGAGTGCGTTATTTGATTGCGATGAGTCTGTAATTTTCACAGTTTCGGAAGCCGTCAAATCTGCTCCTCCAAGGAGTTAATAGCCTGGGCCCTGGGCGAGACAGGGCCAGGCTTTGCTTTGTAGCCATATGAATGCGAACGGTACGCTTCATGGCTGCCGCCATTGCTGCCCCCTCAGGCCTTCAGCCTCAAGCGGAACAGCAAGCGTTCATAGAGCACCCAGACATGAAAGATCATGAACACGGCGACAAAGTCGATGGCGGTTATCTTGAGTAACGACAGAATGTAGGCCTGTTCTGCCAGGAACTCTGCACTCGTCACCGTCAGGTAGGTCTCGGTGCCGAACAGCCCCCACAGGCTGAGAGTGGCGAGTACCAGGGTCATGTCCCTGAAGCGGTAACCCAATCCGCGGCGTTTGGGGTTACTGATGATCATTGTGCCAAGCTGGTTATTCACGGAAGGTTTCTCCTCTGTCGGGACTACGCCAGATGGCGTGTTGACCGCGGCGACGCACCACGGCCTTGGGGAATGCGATGACGGCTGTGGTCATGTTCAGAATCCAGTAGAAGAACGGATACCAGATGCTCCAGAACAGGCAGTTGGCCATGGAGTGGTCATAGCGGCTGTCGATGTAGAAGCTGACGCAGAACTGGAGCAGGCAAAGGACGATCAGCAGGCCCGCTGACCAGTCGAGAATGGCCTCTGCGGCATCCCAGGTCGGCAAGTCCATCGCCAGGTCGAACAGGCCCAAGACGATCAGCGTGACCATCGAGTAGCACCAGACGATGCTGATGAGGTACTCGGCGAGTAGCGGCCAGAAACGGCGATTGCGCCAGCGAATGGCCTTGCCGAAATGGCGCAGGAAGGCCTCGGCGCCGCCCTGCGCCCAGCGTAGGCGCTGGCGGAACAGGCCGCGCAGGGTCTCGGGCATCAATACCCAGCACATGGCATGGGGTTCGTAGCGAACCTGCCAACCCGATAGCTGCAGCTTCCAACTGACATCGATGTCCTCGGTGATCATGTCGGTGCTCCAGCCGCCGATCTGTTCGAGCGCGCTGCGGCGGAAGGCGCATATCACCCCGGAGATGGTGAAGACCATGCCGTAGATACGCTGGGCGCGCTTGATCAAGCCGATGATCGAGGAGAACTCGCCGGTCTGGATCTTGCCGATCGCCGTGGAGCGTGTGCGCACCCGCGGGTTGCCGGTCACGCTGCCGACCCGCGGGCTGCGCACGAAGTGTTCCACCATCCAGGTCACGGCGTCGTAGTCGAGCACGGCATCGCCGTCGATACCGACGACGATCTCGCCGCTGGCGTGGGCCAGGCCATTGTTCATGGCACTGGCCTTGCCCTGGTTGACCTGATGAAGCACTTTCAGCGTCGGGTACTGCCGGGCCAGCGCGTCCAGGCGAGCGCCGGTGTCGTCGCGGCTGCCGTCGTTGATGGCGATCACTTCGAGATTGAGATAGTTCTGCCGGAATAGGTGGCCGATCGTCTCGTCGATGTTCGCCCCCTCGTTGTGGCAGGGCACCAGCACCGAGACGCGTTGGGCATCGGGGTCAGTGGCCGAGGCCGGCCGCTGCGTCTGCTTGCGCTCCCAATGGAAGAAGTAATAAAGGCCGCCGCAGATCCATACCGTGGCCATCAGGCTGGGATAGCCCATGGTAAACAGGGCCAACGTTTCCATTGCGGTCATTGCGCCTCACCCAACTGGCTCGCCAGTGAGAAGTTGCGCCGCAGTACGCTGAGATCGGGATGGCCATTGATGAAGTCATCGGGATAATAGCCGTAGTTGTAGATGCCTTCGCTACGAATCACTTCCATCCAGTGCGCCAGCGTCTTGCTGGGAACCGGCGATTGATCACGCCAGTCGGTGGCCTGGAGCTCGAAGACCAGGCGCTCGGCGGGAACGTGCTTCAAGGCTTCGTTGGCGAGTCGTCTCAGCCAGCTATCCGCGTCCTTGGCGCCTTCCATGTACGGCATGGCCATGACGGCGGTGTAATCGTAGTAGCGGCCGAATTTTTCTAGATCCTGGGCGAACCAAGCCTCGCTTTCGGGCTCGAGGACCACCGGCGCATACATGTTGCGGGCGATCAAGAAGCGCTGGTTGTCGTACTGGCGATAGCGGTTGGCGGCGTTGCGCAACTCGTAGGTGAAGTCGATCAGAAACTGCGTCTTGTGCCGGGTCCACTCGGCCATCTTTTGACTGTTTTGGCGAATCTGCGTAACGCTGCCGGGCAGATTCCATTCGTCTTGATACCACTGCAGCGCCGCCGGGCTGGCATCCTCGAAATCGTTCATTAGCCCATCGTCGTGGAACAGCAGGCTATCGAACTTGGCCATGCGGCCGAGGTCCTCGTAAATCTCGCTGATGATCTTGCGATTTTCCTCGACGTAGGGCGAAAGGCGCCGGTAATAGTCCGGATTGGTCTTGCCCAGGCGCGAGTCGACGACGTACTGATGGCCCTTGCCGAGGTCGAACGCCATGATCGGCATCCAGGCATAGACTTCGACCCCGGCGCGCTTCTTGAGCTGCCAGGCGACGCGGTTGAACAGGTCGGCCTTCATCGGCATGTGGCGGTTGGGGAAATACAGCGCTTCGGCGACCCCGTCGGCATCGTCATCGGCATAGGCCTGCAGATAGACCGTGCTCACGCCCTGTTTCTTGATGCGATCGAGCAGCACATCCAGGTTGCGTCCCTGTTGCTTCTTGTCCTCGTCGTAGATGTAGTCGAGATCCACGTGGACGATGCGCTCGACGCCACGCTCCCAGGTCCGGTCGGCCAGAATCTCCTCGAGGGTTTCCAGCGAGGTTTCCTGGTCGATCAGGTAGCGCCCCATCTCCCGGGGGCTTTCGTTCACGTTATTGACGTGCTCCAGCAGGCTGAAGGTTTGTGGCATGCCCGCACCGGCAGCCAGCTTCAATGTTGCGTTGCTGTAGGCGCCATACGGCCAGACCATGATGCGCGGCCCCTTGCCCAGCTCGTCCTGGAAGCGCTGACGGGTCATGTTCATGTCGTCGCGTATGCGCGAGAGGTATTGGCTTTCGCTTTCGTAGCCGGAGGGCGACCAAGCGCTCGTGGTAGCGGCGGGTTGCTGGTTGCCGAATGGATTGCCAACGATTCCCTTGTGCAGGTCGTAGGTATGCGAGGCGACTTCGACCAGGTCCGACTGCTGCATTTCGCGCAACTCTTCCCAGGTCATGAAGCGTTCGCGAGGCAGGGTCGTTTCGCCGTAGGGCACTTGCTGACCTGTCGGCACGTCGAGCCAGCTACCGACCACGGCGGTGATGACGGGGTAGCCATACAGCTTGAGCAATGGGTAGACAATGTCGTAAAAGCTGCGATAGCCATCGTCGAAGGTCAGCAAAATGGCCTTGTCGGGCAGAGGCTTCTTTCCTGCGCGCGCGTCGAGGATCTGTTGATAGCTGACGGGGTGGTAGCCGAGTTCGGCAAACAAATTGAAATGCTGGATCAGCAAGTTGCGGGTGATCGTCTGCGGAAAGATCTTCATGTCCGGGGTCTGCTTCAGGTCGACCACGTCGTGGTAGCTGATAACGCTGAACTCGCCGGGATCGCGTCCCGGGTCGCGGCCTGAATTCTTGGCCGCAAACGCCGGCATGGCCAGGGACAAGGCCAGCAGGACTGCCATCCATTTGCTCACAGGAATCTCCATTCAAAACCGGCGGTAATGAAATTGCCGTATTCGGGAACGCCGTCGTAGACGGATTTTTGGCGGCTAACGCCGTATTCGAAGATGACGTTGGGCTTGAACTCCCAACTGTGCTGGTAGCCCACCGACCAGGTCGGCTCGCTGCCATAGTCTTCCTGCCAGTAACTGCCACTGCCCAAGGTCAGGGCCTGTACGAAGGACTGCCGATAGCCCAGTGGCAGCGCATGGGCGAACTCGAGTTCGCCGCTGAGGCTGGCATCCTGGCTGGGGTTGAAGTAGCTGGCCTTGACTTCGTCGTTCTTCGAGGCGCCGGCGAATAATTGGCCGGTGAGGCTCCACTCGTCGTGGTCGTAGAGCTCCTCGGTCCAGTAGCCCGAGATGGAACGACGCAGATTGCCGTCTTCCAGGTCCATGAAGGCCAGGTCGATGCCGCCCGTGCCGGACTCATCTCGCCGGTAGCGTCCTTCCAGGCGGTAAAGATCGGCATAGACGTTATCGCGTAGCGCGCGCAGAGGCGTCTCGTCGCTATTGATCTCGGCGCTGAAAATACCCGTCCAGTGATCGGAGAAGGCATAGCTGAGTTCGCTCCAAAGAAGCGGGTCCTCGTTGAGCTGGGCGCCGTCGCCGACCGCCAGCTTCAAGCTGGCGGGGTATAGGTTGAACTCGTAGCCCGCGGCGGTGTAAGCGGCATGCAGCGGTTCGCCGTCGTACTCGCCGTACATCCCGATGCGCTGGGCGAAGAAGCGCGAGCCGGCGTCGTTGCGCGGTGCTTCCAGCAGCGTTTCGTAGCGCCAATCGCGCGAACTCTGCACGCCGGACCCGGTACTGTCGCCATGGGTGGCCTTGACGCTGAGTCCGCCGGCGCGCTGCTCGCGCAGTTCCCGGGCCAGGCCATCCAGCGACACGCTGGGTGGGTCCTGCTCGATATGCCGCTCGGTGGTCTCGACGTTGCCGTGCCAGTCGCCGCGGTCCAGGCGCGACATGAGCACCCCGTAGGTAGGGGTATTGCGGTCATCGGGCGCCGAAAGCTGGGCGGCCCGCTGATAATCTTCTTCGGCCTGACGTGGCCAGCCGCGCCAGCGGCTGAGATCGCCCTTGATGCGCCACAGCGAAGCGCTGGCCGGGGCTTGCTCGATCAGGGCCTCCAGGCGTTCGGAGGCGACGTCCTCGTCGCCGCGCCAGGCGGAGAGCATCACGTCAAGATGGCGCACGCGCTCGTAATTGGAATTGCTGATGCGCCGGGTGCCGGTAAAGTCCCAGCGTGAGGGAGGCTCGGCCTTTTTCCATTTGCCGAGAACCTGCTCGGCTTCGTCATACTGGCTGGCATCGGCATAGGCGTAGATCAGCGACTCGTAGCGGGGCTGGTCCCGGTCGCGCGCAAGTTCGGGGTTGGAAGCGATCAGCGAGGCGTAGATGCCGCTTGCCTCGTACGGGCGGCCCAGGCCGCTGAGCGCATCCGCGCGCGCTTCGAGAACGTAATTGGGCAGCGGGCCGTAACGGGCCTCCAGTTGCGTTGCCAAGGCCTCGGCCTCTTCGAAGCGACGCAGCGTCGCAAGCGCCACGACTCTGTCGTACTGGGCGCGTTGAACGAGGCCGGGATCGGCGTCCTGCGTGGCGATAACCGACTCCAGCTCGGTCAGGCCGGCCTCGGTACGAATGACTTCATTGGTGCTCTCGGCCAGGCGTATCTTGCTCACGGCATCGTAATAACGCAGCCAGAGACGATCCGACTCGGTAAAGAACCGGGGATTTTCCTGCATCAGCTGCCCGGCGGCACTACGGGCTCCCAGAGTGACGGCCAGGCGATAGAGTGCCTTGATTTCTTTTTCATTGCGGGGATGACGTTCGACGAGCAACTGACGAGCCTGCAGCTCTGCGATGGGATTGCCGTTGCGTGCCGCCAGGTAGGCGCGTGTCTCGAACCAGTCGTCGGTACGCCCGAAGCGCTCCTCGTAACGGGTCAGGGCCCAGTTGGCGGACTCGTAGTAACCTTGATCGATATTGGTCAGCGCGATACCCAGCCACCCCTGGGCATTGTTGGGGTCGCGGAATGTCAGTGTCTGGTAGAACTCCTGAGAGCGCTCGTATTCCTCGGCCAGGCGGGCGGCCCGGCCCAGTGCTTCCAGGCTGACATTGGAATAGTCGTCGACACTGCACTCGGTACAGATATCCAATGCTTGCCGGTAACGACCGTCGCGCATCATCAATGCAATCAAGTCGTCGAGGACGGCACGGTCACCGGTTTGCTCGTACAGGCGCGAAAGGCCATCGATCGCTTCGTCGAGTTGCCCCTGGCGCGCCATGATGACCCAGGATTCTCGTTGAGAATCCAGGTCGTTTTGTGCCAGTGCCGTATTTGCTGCAAATAATGCCGCGGCACATAGCAGCGTTCTCGTTAAGTTCATTGCCCATCCCTTTGCTGGTCTTTTAGGCGTGACTCGGTTCGTTATAAGTCCAGGAAGGGTTTATTAGTAAATTATGTATATTGCGGTGTAACGAACCGATAAATAATGTGGGTATGGTAAAGGGGGGCGCGAAACGTCCCAACCTGACATTGGCTCATTGGACGAATGTTTTCTGTGCTACTAGAAAACGCGATAAAGGCTTGTTGCGGCAAGCCTGCGGCGGGAGGGTGGGTAATTTTATAGTGAGCAGTCGTTTGATGTTGCAAAAAAGATTGATTTATGAATGCAGAGTTTGTGTTTGCTCATGCGGAATCATGAATGAACCTAGCTAGAATTGTTTTAAACATGCCATTTCATTAAGAGGCAAACAGAGGGTAGTCGGGCTCATCGACTACCCGCTTTTGTATCTGCGCCGCCCCCGTAGTCGATGTCGAGCTCCAGCGCTTCGCTAGCGTGCCGATTGACGATGAACAGGACGATAGTTCCCTGGCTGTCGTCGTATACGGCGGAGACGTCCAGATAGGCGATGTCGTCGAGCTCGCCGGCCCGGTAGGGCGGACTATTGACGGCCAGTTGCAGGGCCTTGCCGCGGCCGAAGCGGGGGGCGAAATACAGCGGGTAGAAAATTGTCTGGCGCCAGGCATTGCCGTCGCTCTCGGTCATGATCGGGGCTTCTCCCGGACACTGAGTGTGGTATTGCTCATGACAGCAGGCTCTGAAGGGCTCATTTTTGTTTAGCCTGCGAAATATAGGTGGGGTTTTTGGATTCTCGCTAATATATGAATTTCTCTCTCCATATGAATATCGTTATTGAAACCGCAGGAGAGGGACCAGCACTGACACCGAATCGGTGGCTTAGACCAAGGATGGGCCACCAAAGTAGGAACAATAAACGTTCCAGGGTGGCGGAAACGACAAGCCCCCGGTCGCTTCAGCGGCCGGGGGCTTGTGTGACGGGGCTCGCCTTCCGGGCGAAACCGCCAGCGGTTCAATGCATGACCTTCCACAGCTGGAGAAGGGGTTCCTTGACGCCGTTGCGCCTGGCGACGTACTCGGCTTCACGCCGCGCATTGGCGGCTTGCTCTACGCTCAATGGGCCTTCGTCGTCCTGGCGTCGTGCCGTGGCGATCGTATGCCCGGTCTTGTAGATCATGCCGATGCCCGAATGGGGGTGGGCCGTTTCCGTAGTGCTCTGCTGCTTATCCATGGTGCTCTCCTTTGCGGTACAAGGGCGTCACGTGCCCTTACCCATTACATTAATACACATTTGGTTACCTTCAAAGATTTCAAGGGGCAAACGAATATTCAAGGAGATGGCATCGCGCACAGCCGTGAGTGATTCCTAACGTGCAGGGCATGGTAGAAGTTGGCAGATTCCGGCCGTTCATCGGCGCATGAGGCGTATCACAAGCTTATATTTTCATTGGTTATTCTCAGACGCCCGATGGGTTGGATTTAACCCTGTAAACGGGCCCAGTTCCTGCAATTGCGAGCGGCTTGCGCCTTTAGAATGGCGGCGATGCATCTCTGCATCCCTGTTTGACCGGCGCCCGAGAGGGTGCCGGTCCTTTTTTTGCGTGTCTGACCGATCACGGTAGGCGGCAGTCCATTGACCTTCAGTTGAATGACCGGGCCTGACTTCGAACGGCGTTCAGGCTTATGATGAATATGCGATATCAGTCCTCGTCCGCAGCGTATTCCAGTGGATGAGGGCTGATTTTTTCGCTCTAACGCTCATGGCATTCAAGAGAAGGAGTCTCTATATGCTACGCCGTGCAATGCCCCTGAACCGTCTGGACGCAGAACGCTTGCAGCGCTTGATCGACGAAATGGACGATATCGACGATCAACGACTGACCGGTACGCTCCAGGGCAAGCTCGACCTGGGTATCGTCTTCGACCCGCAGGAGCTGCCAGCCAGCGTCGTCAGCATGAACACCCGGATTCGCCTGACCGACCCGAACGACGAGCGTTCGATCACCCGCACGCTGGTCTTCCCGCATTCGCTGGACAACGTTCAGGATGGCCTGTCGGTCTTCACCGATCTGGGCGCCGACCTGCTGGGCCGCTGTCTCGGCGACTGCGTGACCTGGCCGCGCGTGGACGGCAGCCAGCAGACGCTGCGTATCGACGCGATCCTCTGGCAGCCGGAGGCGTCCGGCCAGTTTCACCGTTGAGGAGGTATCATGAGGAAACAGGGATGAGCAACGCATGCCGCTGACTCTGTGGCTGTCGCTCGCCGCCGTTTGTGCGTTGGGCGCGATGTCGCCCGGCCCCAGCCTGGCGATGGTGCTGCGCCATACGCTGGGTGGCGGACGTGCCCCGGGGGTGATCGCCGGACTCATGCATGCCATGGGCGTGGGGCTGTATGCGCTGCTGACGGTATGGGGGCTGGGCGCGGTGATCAGCCGCCAGCCGATGCTGTTCATGCTGATCACCTGGGGCGGCGCGGCTTACCTGGCCTGGTTGGGCATCAAGGCGCTGCGTGCCGGGCGCGGTGGCGCGCTGGAGGCGCGGGGCGCCGCCACCGGGCCGGTCCAGGCTGCCAGGGACGGCGTGCTGGTGGCACTGGGCAATCCCAAGCTGATCCTGTTCTTCGTCGCCCTGCTCAGTCAGTTCGTCAGCGCCGACATGGAGTGGCCCGCCAAGGCGCTGATCGTCGCCACGGCGACGCTGATCGATGGGGGGTGGTACGTCATGGTCGCGCTGGCGTTGTCGCACTCCGCGGTGCTGCCGTGGCTTCAGGCTCGCGCGCACTGGATCAACCGCATCACCGGAGTGTTGCTGATCGCCTTGGCGGTGCGGGTGCTCATCGGCTGAACCCGCGACGGCGCGCAAGCGCCGCCGGGGCTGATCTCAGGGTTCGATGCGGGCGAGTATGGCATCCAGCGGCGCGTCCATCGGCAGCACGCCGTAGACCGGGCTGACGGTGTCGTCGAGGCGGCTGCGACAGAAGCTGTCGCTGATCTCGCTGGGGGCGTGCTGCAGAAGCAGGGCGGCCTGCAGGCACTGGGCCATGCGCTGGGTCAGCCAGCGGGCGTTGGCCTCGAGCGATGCACGAGGCTCGCTGAACGACTTCTCAAGCGCTTGCACGGCGCGCGCAAACACCGGCGACAATCCGCGCGCCGCGGCGAGTTCTTCGCGCAGCGCGTCGAAGCATTCCGGGTGGCGGTCGAACACCCGCAGCACGTCCAGGCAGATCACATTGCCCGAACCCTCCCAGATCGAGTTGACCGGCGCCTCGCGGTAGAGCCGTGCGAGCGGCGTTTCCTCGACGTAACCGATGCCGCCCAGGCACTCCATGGCTTCGGCCATGAAGCCGGGGCCGCGCTTGTTGTGCCAGTACTTGCCGAGCGCCGGCAGTAGCCGTGCCAGTGCTTGCTCGTGGTCGTTCTCGGGAGTGTCGAAGGCTCGCGCGGCGCGCATCACCAGCGCCAGGCTGGCTTCGCTTTCCAGTGCCAGGTCGGCGATCACCCGGCGCATCAGCGGCTGCTCGCCGAGGGTGCGGCCGAAGGCCTGGCGCTGACTGACGTGACTCCATGCCTCGAGCAGCGCCTGACGCATCATGCCGGCCGGCGCGGTGGCGGCGTCGAGCCGGGTCTGCTGGACCATTTCGAGAATCGTGGGGATGCCGCGACCGGGCTCGCCGACCGCTTCGGCATAGGCGTTGCGGTATTCGATCTCCGCCGAGGCGTTGGCGCGGTTGCCGCACTTGTCCTTGAGTCGCTGGATCTCGAGCGCGTTGCGCTGGCCGTCGGGCGTGAAGCGGGGCACCAAAAAGCAGCTCAAGCCCTCGTCGGTCTGCGCCAGGGTCAGGAAGGCATCGGACATCGGCGCGCTGCAGAACCACTTGTGGCCGGTCAGCCGGTAACCGTCGCTGGTGCGCTCGGCATGCGTGGTGTTGGCGCGAACGTCGCTGCCACCCTGTTTCTCGGTCATTGCCATGCCCAGGGTGACGGCGGGCTTTTCGCAGGCGGGCACCGCGCGTTCGTCGTAGTCCCAGGCCAGCAGCCGGGCCTGCCATTCATCATAGACGCGCGGCTCGCGGCGCAATGTGGGGATCGCCGCGTGGGTCATGGTCAGCGGGCAGCAGAAGCCGGGCTCGGCCTGGGTCAGCAGGTAGAGCGCGGCGACATGCGCCTGATGGCCGCCGTGATGCTCCTCCTCCCAGGCCACGGCATGCCAGCCGTTGTCGAAGGCCAGATGCATTAGCTCATGGTAGGCGGGGTGGTAGACGACCTCGTCGAGGCGTCGGCCGTGACGGTCGAACAGCCGCAACTCGGGCGGGTGGCGATTGGCGGCATCGCCCAGCGCCTGGACCTCGCGGCTGCCCACCGCCGCGCCCAGCGCCTCGAGTCGCCGCGCCACCCAGTCGGGGGCTTCGCGGGCCAGCGCCTCGCGCAACGGTTGGTCGAGCGCGAAAAAATCACGATCGCGGGGCGCGGGCGGCTGGTTGTCGACCCGGTGAGTGGCGAGCTGGCTGCGCGGCGCGTGGTCGGTCATGGCGACCTCCCTTTCTAGTATTCCTCACGCAGCCTTCCCCTCGGGGGCGTCGGCTGGTGCCAGACGCGGCGGGGCCGCGTGTCACGGTATAACTGAGCATGGAGTCGGCGCGTGCGGCGGTCAATCACGACCATCGGCGAGTGGCGTGGGCATGGGGGCGGGGCTTCGTCGCAGCGGCGACGCACGGCGCCTGGGTCTGAACGACAAGCGTGGCGCGGGAAGCGACCTCGCAATGCCTGTTTGCGACATCGATGTCGCCGATGAGTGCGTTGCCCCCTGCTTATCCGCAAGAATGAGCTGTAAGGATGTCGCGTTTGGCGTGTATTTTGACGCAGAGGACGACAGGTACATAACAATCACAACAGGCCCCCGAGGTATGACCGAGGGGCGGACCCCGTGGAAGAGGAGATTGCAGATGGCATCTTCCCAGGCTGTAAATGCATCGTCGGCGGCCTCGCGGGCCGTTGTCCCCCAGACGCTGGGCTTTTTGTTACTGGAAAACTTCACCCTGATCTCGCTGGCCTCGGCCATCGAGCCGCTGCGCATGGCCAACCAGCTGGCCGGTCGCGAGCTCTACCGCTGGTACACCTTGAGCCACAACGGCGAGCCGGTGCGGGCCAGCGACGGTTTGCAGATCACCCCCGACGCGGCGACGCATATCCCGCTGTCGCTCGATTGGGTGGTGGTTTGTGGCGGAGTCGCACCGCATCGCGGCGTGACCCGCGAGCACATCGCCTGGTTGCAGGCCCAGTCGCGGCTCTCGCGGCGGTTGGGCTCGGTCTGCACCGGTAGCTGGGCGCTGGCCAAGGCCGGGCTGCTCGATGGCTACGAGACCAGTATCCACTGGGAGTGCCTGGCGGCGATGCAGGAAGCGTTCCCGCGGGTGCCGTTGTCGACCCGGCTGTTCTCGATCGACCGCGACCGCTTCACCGCCTCGGGCGGCACCGCGCCGCTCGACATGATGCTCAACCTGATCGGCCGCGACCACGGCCGCGAGCTGGCTGCCGGCATCTCCGAGATGTTCATCTACGACCGGGTGCGCAACGAGCAGGACCAGCAGCGGGTGCCGCTCAAGCACGTGCTGGGCACCACCCAGCCCAAGCTGCTGGAGATCGTCGCGCTGATGGAGGCCAACCTCGAGGAGCCCATCGGCCTCGACGAGCTGGCCAGCTACGTCGACGTCTCGCGGCGTCAGCTCGAGCGGCTGTTCCAGAAATATCTCAACTGCTCGCCGTCGCGCTACTACCTCAAGCTGCGCCTGACCCGGGCGCGCCAACTGCTCAAGCAGACGGCGCTGTCGATCATCGAGGTCGCCTCGGCCTGCGGTTTCGTGTCCACGCCGCACTTCTCCAAGTGCTACCGCGAGTATTTCGGCATCCCCCCCCGCGACGAGCGAAACGGCATCGACTCCCGCCAGGTGCGCGATACCCCGGGCGGGCACGAGCCACGTGTGCGCATGACCCTCTCGGCGCCCCCCTCCGAGCCGATGTCGAGCGCGGTGGTGGCGCTGGCCCAGGCCCAGGGCGAGCCGACCTACGCCAGCGTGACGTTGCGCTAGCGAGACACGAAAGCGCGCCGGCCCGACAATCGTCGGGTCGGCGCCTTGCGTTTGCCGCCCATCCGTCGCCGTGGTGCCTTGTGTTGTTATACTCGCCGGGTCTTCGCACGCAAGGGATCGCCATCGCATGTCTCACCCCTGGTCACGCAGGCTGCTGCGCTATTTGTTGCTGGGTATCGCCGCGTTCGTCCTCGCCTCGCTGGCCCTGGTGATGTTCTTTCGCGTGGTGCCGGTGTTCGGCTCGATGGTGATGGTCGAACGCAAGGTGGAGTCGTGGATTAGTGGCGAGTCATTGAATATCCGCCAGGCCTGGATGCCCTGGGAAAGGCTATCGGATCACGCCAAGCTGGCGGTGATCGCCGCCGAGGACCAGAGGTTTCCCGACCACCACGGCTTCGACTTCGCTCAGATGCGCCAGGCGATCGCCGCCTGGCAGGCCGGTGACAGCCTGCGCGGGGCGAGTACCATCAGCCAGCAGACCGCCAAGAACCTGTTCCTGTGGACGGGCCGCGACTGGCTGCGCAAGGGGCTGGAAGCCTGGTTCACCGTGCTCATCGAGACACTGTGGCCCAAGGAGCGCATCCTCGAGGTGTATCTCAATATCGTCGAGTGGGATAGCGGGGTGTTCGGCCTGGAGGCGGCCGCCCAGCACTATTTCGGTGTCTCCGCCGACCAGCTCAGCGTCGCCCAGGCCAGCCGGCTGGCGGCCATCCTGCCCAATCCGCGAGAGCGCAGCGCCGCCCGGCCGTCCTCGCAAACGCTTCAGCGCAGTCAGTGGATCCAGCGGCAGATGCGCCAGCTCGGCGGCACGGCCTACCTCGAGCGGCTGTGAATTCCCGCCCGGCGACTGCGGACTCATACGTCTAGGGTGATCGTGGCATGCCGGGATTGGTATTGGCACGCTCGCAGCGCCCCCGGTAAGGTGATCGGCAATTTTACTGCTGAGGTACCTTGCGATGACTCCCTTGAAGATCGGCATCGTCGGCGTGGGCAAGATCGCCCGCGACCAGCACCTGCCCGCCCTCGAAGCCAATTCCGATTACCAGCTGGCGGCCATCGCCAGCCGCAACGCGGCATTGTCGGGTGTCGCCAACTTCCTGTCGCTGGAGGCGATGCTCGAGGCGATGCCCGAGCTCGATGCGGTGTCGCTGTGCGCGCCGCCCACCGTGCGCTACGCCCAGGCCAAGCAGGCGCTGGCCGCCGGCAAGCACGTGATGCTCGAGAAACCCCCCGGGGCCACGCTCAGCGAGGTCGAGGATCTGGCCCGCCAGGCTCGGGCGGCCGGGCGCACGCTGTTCGCCACCTGGCATTCGCGGCATGCGCCGGGTGTGGCGCCGGCCCGCGACTGGCTGGCCGGGCGCACGATCCGCGGCGTGACGATCGAATGGAAGGAAGACGTGCGCGTATGGCATCCCGGCCAGGCATGGATCTTCGAGCCCGGCGGCATGGGCGTGTTCGATCCCGGCATCAACGCGCTGTCGATCGTCACCGCCATCCTGCCGCGGGCATTCCACCTGCGCGAGGCGACGCTGCAGGTACCGGAAAATCGCCAGGCGCCGATCGCCGCGCAACTGAGCTTCAGCGACGCCGACGAGACGCCGATCCAGGCCGATTTCGATTTCCGTCAGACCGGGCCGCAGACCTGGGATATTCATGTCGATACCGATGTCGGCCGGCTGAGTCTGTGCAAGGGCGGCAGCGAGTTGTACATCGACGGCGAACGCCAGCCCACCGGCGAGGAGCAGGAGTACCCGGGGCTCTACGCGCGCTTCGCCGAGCTTATCGCCAGCGGCGAGTCGGACGTCGACGTCGCGCCGCTGCGCCACGTCGCCGACGCCTTCCTGCTCGGCCGGCGCGAGTCGGTCGAGGCGTTCCACGACGATTGAATCGCTCGGCCTGAAGGGGCCCTCGCTCGACGATTTATCAGGCCGAGCCTAGGCGGTGCTGGTGGGCGATCAGTTCGCGCAGGGTGCTCATCAAGGCTCCGGCGCCGGGCGACAGGCGCTGCTTGCGCAGGCTCACCAGGCCGTAGGGCTGGACGCTCAGCGACTCGCTGAACGGCAACAGGCGAAAGCGTTGCGGGGCGCACAGCAGGTCGGCGACCTGGCGCGACGTCACGGTCAGGGTGTCGGACTTGGCGACCAGCGCCAGCGATACCAGAACGTCCGGCGTGTCGATGATCTGCCCCGGCGGCAACAGGCCGTGCTGGAGCAGCAGGTGATCGACACGCTGGCGCATCAGCGCGCCGCTGGGCTGCAGCGACCAGGGATAGGCGGCCATGTCGGCCAGGTCGGGCATCGCCACGCCGGCCAGCGGGTGTCCCGCGCGGCACACGAAGCAGATCTCCTCCTCGCCGATCTCCTCGAACACGAACTGTTCGGCGGGGAAGCCTTCGGGAATGCGGGTGATGGCGAAGTCGAACTCGCCCTCCATCAGCCGGGGAATTAACGATTTGCTGACGTCGACATCGACGCTCACCTTGAGCCCGGGCAGCTCGCGGTGAACCCGCTCGATGGCGCTGGTGAGGATCGTCACCGCCGGAGCCATCACCGTGCCCACCGAGACCACGCCGGCATTGCCCTCGCGCAGGGCATTGAGTTCCTCGCCGGCATGATGGAGTTCGGAAAGGATGCTGCGGGCGTGACGAATCACGATCTCGCCGTACCAATTGGGCGTGACGCCGCGTGAGTGACGCTCGAATAGCGTGACGCCGAGCTGGCACTCGAGATCGCCGAGCAGCTTGGACGCCGCCGGTTGGCTTATCGCCAGGCTGGCCGCGGCACGGTGCAGGTTGCGATGTTCCTCCAGGGCCAGGAACAGCTGCAGATGGCGTAACTTTAGTCTTACGCGAAGAAACCAATCCGGCGCGAGTGTTCCCCTGCTATCCCGTTCTTTCATAGCCGATAACTTTTTTGATATCTATTGTGTGAAGCGCATTATTAGCTGCCCTTTTTCCCGCTGTCTAACCTGCGATGGCAACGACAACAATATCCACGGGAAAGGAGCATCCTGTATGCCTCGGATCACTCATCATCGACATCACGGCCAGTACCTGTTGCTAAGCGCCTGCCTGGCCGCCGCGCTGCCCGGCCTGGCATCGGCCGGCGACACCGCCAAACAGGAGGGCAGCGGTTCGACGAAGCAAAGCGCTGCCCTGGAAGGTGTCGAGAAATCGTCCTTCGGCAAGTTGCCGGACGGCCGTCAGGTGGATGCCTATCGGATCAGCAACGACAACGGCATCGAAATGCGCGTGATCACTTATGGCGGCATCATCGTCTCGCTGCGCACGCCCGACGTGCAGGGCAACATGGACGACATCGTGCTCGGCTTCGACTCGCTGGATAAATATCTGTCCGATACCTATCAGCAGGTCAATCCCTATTTCGGCGCGCTGATCGGCCGCTACGGCAATCGCATCGCCGGCGGTCAATTCACGCTGAACGGCGAGACCCATGAGCTGGCGACCAACGATGGCGACAACCATCTTCATGGCGGCGACAAGGGCTTCAATCAGCGGCTCTGGCAGGCCGAGCCGTTCTCCAACGAGCAGGGCGCGGGGGTCACCCTGAGCTATACCAGCGCCGATGGCGAAGAGGGTTACCCGGGGCGCCTGGAGACCCGAGTGACCTACACGCTGACCGATGACGACGCCTTGCAGATCGACTATCACGCCACCACCACCGAGGCGACGCCGGTCAATCTCACCCAGCACAGTTACTTCAACCTGGATGGCGAGGGCAACGAAAGCATTCTCGATCACCTGCTGATGATCAATGCCGAGGCCTTCACGCCGATCGACGAGTCGCTGATTCCCACCGGCGAGATCCGTCCCGTGGCGGACACGCCGTTCGACTTCACCGAGCTTACGGCGATTGGTGCGCGCATCGACAAGGACAACCAACAGCTCAAGTTCGCCAAGGGCTACGATCACAACTTCGTGCTCAAGCGTGAATCGCCCCAGAGCGAAGAGCTGGTGCTCGCCGCCCGCGTCTGGGAGCCCGACTCGGGAAGGGTGCTCGAGGTAGCCACCAGCGAGCCGGGGATACAGTTTTATTCGGGCAATTTCCTGGCCGGCAAACTGACCGGCAAGAGCGGTCAACCCTACGTTCATCGCAGCGGCTTTGCGCTGGAAACCCAGCACTTCCCCGACTCGCCCAACCACCCCGACTTTCCGTCGACGATTCTCCGGCCGGGCGAGACCTATCAGTCGCAGACCGTCTATCGCTTTTCGACCGCCGAGTCGCCTGACGCGTTGAAATGACGCCGCAGTGAGCAAACCGAAAAGCCGCCAACCGGGCGGCTTTTCTTCGTTACACGGGCAAGGTGGCGGCGCTGGTTGCAAGCGACTTTAGTCGCAACGAGCCTGACATTAGTCGTAGGCATTGACGCGCTGGCGCTGACGCAAGGCGCAACTGACCAAGCCTGCTTACCATGCGATAACCAAAACGATATTCCCCTGGCGAGCAACGCGTATTAGCCGCCTCCCGGTGAGCTGACTAACTTCACTTCGTGCTCGTAGGGTCGGTCGCCGCGTCGTCCGATCACAACAACAAAATCTGTGCCCCCAGGGCAGGAGAACCGAATGTCATTCACTCATACGCTATCACGCCTTGCGCTGGGTGCCGGTCTGGCGCTGAGCGCGTTCACGTTGGCGCAGGCCGCCGACGACGAGGTCAAGATCGGTTTCATCGTCAAGAAGCCGGAGCAGGCCTGGTTCATCAACGAACAGCAAGCCGCCACCAACCTCGGTGAGGAAAAGGGCTTCGAGGTGGTGCGCCTGTCCGGCGAGGATGGCCAGCAGGTACTCAGCGCCATCGACAACCTCAACTCGCAGGGCGCTCAGGGCTTCGTCATCTGCCCGCCCGACGTGCGCCTGGGGCCAGCGATCATGAACCGCGCCGAGCAGTACGGCATGAAGGTGGTCACCGTCGACGACCGTTTCGTGGGTGCCGACGGCGAGCCGATGGAGGACGTGCCGCACCTGGGCATGTCGGGCTACAAGATCGGCCAGCAGGTGGGCAACGCCATCGCCGCGGAGATGAAAAAGCGTGGCTGGGACCCGGAGAACGTCGCCGCGCTGCGCATCACCAACTATGAGCTGCCCACCGCCAAGGAGCGCACCGACGGGGCCACCGATGCGCTGCTCGAGTCCGGCTTCAAGAAGGACAACATCTTCGATGCGCCGCAGCAGAACACCGATACCAGCAGCGCCTTCGCCGCGGCATCGCCGGTACTGTCCAAGAACGGCGATTTCGAGCATTGGGTGATCTACGCGCTCAACGAGGAGAGCGTGCTGGGTGGCGTGCGCGCCAGTGAGCAGTACGGGCTGACCGCCGACCAGGTGATCGGCGTCGGCATCAACGGCTCGGGGGCGGCCTTCGCCGAGTTCTCCCGCGAGAAGCCTACCGGTTTCCACGGCACCGTGGCGGTGAGCTCGACCATGCACGGCAGTCAGAGTGCCGACAACCTCTACACCTGGATCACCGAAGGCGAGAAGCCGCCGGCCAACACCGAAACCACCGGCACGCTGATGACCCGCGACAACTGGGAGCAGGTTCGTAAGGACCTGAATCTCTGAGTCGCCCGGCCCATGACGAACACGTCATGGGCCCTGTTCGTCCCTTCGGAGTCCAGACCCATGTCCGAACCTTATCTTCGCGTCGACGGCATTACCGTCGAGTTCCCCGGCGTGCGCGCGCTCGACACGGTCAGCTTCAGCGCCCGCGCGGGCGAGGTCCATGCCCTGATGGGCGAGAACGGCGCCGGCAAGTCGACCTTGCTCAAGGTGCTCAGCGGGGTCAACAAGGTCACCGCCGGCGCGCTGTGGATCGGCGGCGAGCGCCACGTCTTCAGCAATGCCCGCGAGGCGCTGAGCCAGGGCATCGCGATCATCTACCAGGAGCTGACGCTGTCGCCGAATCTGTCGGTGGCCGAGAACCTGCTGCTCGGTCAATTGCCCGAGCGCCGAGGTTTCATCGATCGCCGTCAGCTGCGCGAGCGCGCGCTCAAGGTACTCGAGGATCTCGGCGAGGCGAACATCCATCCCGCCACCAAGGTCCGCGACCTGTCGATCGGCCAGCAGCAGATGATCGAGATCGGCCGGGCGCTGCTGCGCGATACCCGGATCATCGCCTTCGACGAACCCACCAGCAGCCTTTCAGTGCAGGAGATTCGCCATCTGAAGCGCATCGTCGCGCGGCTGCGCGACGAGGGCCGGGTGGTGCTCTATGTCACTCATCGCATGGAGGAGGTCTTCGAGATGTGCGATGCGGTGACGGTGTTCCGCGACGGCCGCCATATCGCCACCCACGACTCGCTCGCCGGGATCGATCACGACACCCTGGTCAGCGAGATGGTCGGACGCGAGATCGCCGACGTGTACGGTTATCGTCCGCGTCAGCACGGCGAGACGCTGATGCGCGTCGAGGGCCTCAAGGGCCACGGCGTGCGCGAGCCGGTCAGTTTCGAGGTCAAGCGCGGCGAGGTGCTGGGGCTGTTCGGTCTGGTCGGCGCCGGGCGCAGCGAACTGATGCGGCTGGTCTGCGGCGTCGAGAGGGCCACCCAGGGGCAGGTGAATTTCGCCGGCGATACGTGCCTTTTCGCCAGCCCCCGCGAGGCGATACGCGCCGGCATCGCCATGTGTCCCGAGGATCGCAAGTCGCAGGGCATCTTTCCGGTGGCGAGTGTCGCCGACAACCTCAACATAAGCTGCCGACGCTTCTTCATGCGCTGGGGGCTGTTCCGTCATGCCCGCCGCGAGACCGACAACGCCAACGCATATATCCGTCAGTTGAGCATCAAGACGCCGGGCCCCAAGACTCCGATCAGCAATCTGTCGGGCGGCAACCAGCAGAAGGTGATCGTGGCGCGCTGGCTGGCCGAGGAGATCGAGCTGTTCGTGATGGACGAGCCGACCCGCGGCATCGATGTCGGCGCGCGCCGCGACATCTATTCGCTGCTCTACGATCTCGCCGAGCAGGGCAAGAGCGTGGTGGTGATCTCCAGCGACCTGGCCGAGGTCAGCTCGATCTGCGATCGCATCGGCGTGATGCGCGACGGCGCGCTGATCGACATCGTCGAGCGCGACGAGGCCACCCCCGAACGCCTGTTGGGCCTGGCCCTGCCGGCCTGACGAAGATTTCAGAGAGGAATTACGCATGTCCAGTGAAAAACTCGCCTCCTCCACGACGGCGCAGCCCGAGGGACGGCGCGGTCTGCCCAAGCCGCTGCGCACGCTGCTCGATACCTCGGGGCTGATCGCCATCTTCATCCTGCTGTTCATCGGCCTGTCGGTACTGGTGCCGGACTTCCTGACCGGCCGCAACATCGTCGGCCTGCTGCTTTCGGTGACGCTGATCGGCACCATCGCCACGACCATGATGATGGTGCTGGCGCTGGGCGAGGTCGATCTTTCGGTGGCCTCGATCGTCGCCTTCGCCGGCGTCGTGGCGGCGGTGATCACCTCGACCTCGGGCAGCGTGGTCGTCGGCGTGCTGGGCGGTGTGGCCGCCGGCGGCGCGGTGGGCGCCTTCAACGGTTTCGTGGTGGCGCGCTTCGGCATCAACTCGCTGATCGCCACGCTGGCGGCCATGGAGTTCGTGCGCGGGCTGGCCTACATCACTTCCGGCGGCGACGCGGTGATGATCACCGTGCCGGGGTTCTTCGACCTGGGTAGCGCCTCCTTTTTGGGCCTGACCCTGCCGGTGTGGACGATGATCGTGTGTTTCGTGATCTTCGGCGTGCTGCTCAACATGACCGCCTTCGGCCGCAACGTGCTGGCCACCGGCGGCAACGCCGAGGCGGCGAGCCTGGCCGGGGTCAACGTACGCCGGCTCAAGATCACCGTGTTCGCGCTGCAGGGCGTGGTCGCCGGCATCGCCGGGGTGCTGCTCACCTCGCGCATGGGCCTGGGCGATCCCAACACCTCGCTGGGGCTGGAACTCGCGGTGATCTCGGCCTGTGTGCTGGGCGGCGTGTCGCTGTCCGGCGGGGTGGCGTCGATCACCGGCGTGCTGGTCGGCGTACTGATCATGGGCTGCGTGCAGAACGCCATGGGCCTACTCAACGTGCCGACCTTCTATCAGTACTTGGTGCGCGGGGCGATCCTGCTGCTGGCCGTGATGTTCGATCGCTGGAAGCAGACCCGGCGAGCGAAGGCGTAAGGAGCTGATTCATGACTGATCAAAAACGTCCGCCTAGCTCTCAAGCCAGACCGCTGCGTTCTCGAGCAAAGCCGCTGCGCAGCGCCGCCTGGTTCGGCAGCGCCGACAAGAACGGCTTCATGTACCGCAGTTGGATGAAGAACCAGGGCATTCCCGATCACGAGTTCCAGGGCAAGCCGATCATCGGCATCTGCAACACCTGGTCGGA